>NZ_CP084550.1:3185698-3504268 GCF_021800405.1 Arthrobacter sp. FW306-07-I
CAGTGCTTCGGCTTTGGCCGCGGACCGCACCTGCTGCGTCAGCCCGACGTCGGCCGTCACCAGGTCCTCAAGGATCCGCACCACCCGGCCGTCCTGCGCCCGGGCAACATAGCGCGCAACCGCGGCCCCCTGCTCCGCGAGCCGGCTCCACTTCCGTGGGCCGGACGCCGTCCCCACCTTGGTGGCGCCGCCGGCAAAGGTTGCCACGTAGAGCCAGTGTTCCTGCATCAGGTACTCCCGCAGGCCGGGAGTCACGCGGCCGCCGCGGTGGAAGTCGTGCATCAGCCGCGACTCGTCCAGCACGAAGCACCGCTCGCACTGCTTTCCCCGGATGGCCGGGGCAGCGGAGGCACAGAGAACGTGGCTGCGCGAGCCGGCCTGTCGCATCTGCACATGGCCCAGGCAGAACCTGCCGGGCTCCGCCACCTGGAAGCCGAGCCGGTGTCCCCGGCGCAGGGCGATCTCCCGGAACTCCCCCTCCGGTGACTGGAGGCGCAGAACCGGGCCGCCGCCGTCGTCCGCTGTCCTATCGGGTTCCGCGGGCTGGACAGCCGGCGGGCCCTCCCAAAAGACCCCGTGGACCAGATAGCGTGTATCGGTCAACGGGGTCTCCTGATGTGTGTGGGGGGTGTTACAGCGCGGGCTGCACCCCAAAGGCTACCGCGAGCTTCATGATCTTCTCGGCGCGGCCCAGGCGGGGCAGGTCGGAGCCATCACGGATGACGCGGCCGTTGGCCTCGAAGTCGTTCATGAAGTCGGTGGCCCAGGCGACGTCGGACGGCGTGGGGCTGATGACCTCGTTGATGACCGGGGTCTGGTCGATCGCCAGGCAGAGCTTGCCGGTCATGCCCATCATCACGGTGATGCCGGTCTGCTCGCGCAGGATGGGGTGGTTGGTGCCGACGGTGGGGCCGTCGATGGGGCCCGGCAGGTTGCCGACGCGGCTGGCGACCACGAGCTTGGCGCGGGGGTAGGCCATGGCTTCCGGGGTGGCGGCCATGCCGGTGTCCCGGCGGAAGTCGCCGGAGCCGAAGGCCAGGCGGAACGCGCCCTGGGCCTTGGCGATGTGGTTGGCTTCCTCGATGCCGAGGGCGGATTCCACGAGCGGGATGACGGGCGTCTTGCCGTCCATGCGGTGGTAGCTCTCGGTCACCTGGTCCGCGGATTCGGTCTTGGCGAGCATGACGCCCAGCAGCCCTGGGGTGCCGCGCAGGCCGGCGAGGTCATCAGCCCAGAACGGGCTGGTGGCGTCGTTGATCCGGACCCAGGCCTTGCCGCCGGCGGTAAGCCAGTCGATGACGTTGTTCCGGGCCTGGTCCTTCTGCGAGGGGTCCACGGCGTCTTCAATATCCAGGATGATCGAGTCCGCGCGGGAAACGGCCGACTGGTCGAAGAGTTCCGGCTTCATGGCATTGACCAGCAGCCAGGAGCGGGCGATCTCGGCGGGGATATTGCGTTCCGGCCTAACGGTTTCGGCGGCGATGGTAGACGTCATGCTTTCTACAGTATCCGGCCCGGAAGCGGCACGGCGAAGAAAACGGCCCGCTTGTGAGGTTCAATACGAACTAAACGGGATGTGACTGGCCGGGAGGGGAAAGCAACTGGCAGTAGTTGTCGTTTTGGTGCTCCAAAACGACAACTACTGCCAGTCAGTTGGGAGGGTCAGGGGATGTTGCTCCCGCGGGCTGTGACCCAGAGTTTGTACCAGTCAGCCCGGCTCAGGGCCTGGGCCACCCTCGCTGCGTCGCTGCAGGCCCGGATCCGGTCGGGGTTGACCGTGCCGATCACCGGCGCGATTCCGGCGGGATGCTTCATCAGCCACCCCAGGAGAATAGCCTCGCCGGTGGCGCCGTACTCCCCCGCCAACTGGGCCACCAGTTCCGCGGTCGCCGCCTCGGCTGAGCCGGGGTTCTCCGGCTCAGCTCCCGTGTAGGCGCCGCGGGCCAGCGCACCATAGGCCTGCAGGCTGATGTTGTTGCGGGTGCAGTATTCCACGGTGCCGTGCGGGAAGCTGTAGTCCAGGTGTTCCGGGTGGTTGACCAGCACCTGGCTTTCCAGCCATGCCCGCTTGAGCAGGCTCATTTCCAGCTGGTTGGCCACCACGGGCGTCTCCAGCCGGTCCCGCAGCACCTCGATCTGCGCCGCGGACATGTTGGACACGCCCAATTGCCGGACCTTGCCTTCAGCCATGAGCTGCCCGACGGCGGACGCCACCTCCGCCGGGTCCGCCAGGGGGTCCGGGCGGTGCAGCAGGAGGATATCCACGTAGTCGGTCCGGAGCCGTTTAAGGCTGCCGTTGACCCGCTCCAGGATGGCGTCCCGGCTCAGGTCGTAGTGGGTCTGCAGGCCGCGTTCGTTCAGCCGGATGCCGCACTTGGTCTGCAGCCGGATGCGCTCCCGCAGGCCCGGCGTGCCGGCCAGAACCTCACCAAACACCGCCTCTGACTTTCCGCTGCGGTAGATATCAGCGTGGTCGAACAGGGTGATGCCTGCGTCCAGGGCGGCCTGGACGGCAGCGGCGGCCTGGTCCACATGGCGAGCTTCATGCGGTTCCCCAGACCAGCTGCCGCCCAGGCCCATGCAGCCGTAAATGACTTCCTGCATCAGTCCCGCAGCCAGGCGGTGGTGTTGGCCGGCAGCTTGCCGTCCTCCAGCGGAGCGCTGCTGACCAGGACGGTCCCGGCGGGAAGGTCCACGGCGGTGGTGCCGAAGTTGGTCACCGACTGCCAGCCGTTGGGGCGCTTGAAGTGCAGGACGTCCGGGCCGCCGTTTTCAACCCATTCAAGGTCCTCGTCCGTCAGCAGCTCCCGGCGGAGCTTCAGGGCCTTGCGGTAGAGCTCCAGGGTGGAGCCTTCCGTTCCGTCCTGGGCCTCCACGGCGTACTTGCTGAACCAATCCGGCTGGGGCAGGTGGGAGCCGCCGTCGCCGAAGCCGAAGGAGGTGCCTTCCACCTTCCAGGGCAGCGGCACGCGGCAGCCGTCGCGGCCGATCTCCACGCCCTTGTTGCGGAAGAAGGACGGGTCCTGCCGCTCCGATTCGGGAATATCGGCAACTTCCTGCAGGCCCAGTTCCTCTCCCTGGTACAGGTAGGCGGATCCGGGCACGGCGAGCATCAGGAGGGTGGCGGCGCGGGCGCGGCGTTCACCGAGCTCAACGTCCAGCTGGTCTTTGGGGCCTCCGGCGAGGAGCCAGTCCTTGCCGTCCTGGCCCTTGGCGCCGGCCTTTTCCTTGGCCACCTGGGGCAGGCCATAGCGGGTGGCGTGGCGCACCACGTCGTGGTTGGAGAACACCCACGTGGAGGAGGCGCCGGTGGCAGCGGCCTCGGCAAGGTTGCGGGTGATGATTTCCTTGTATTCGGCGGCATCGAAGTCGGCCTGCAGCAGGTCGAAGTTGAAGGCCTGGCCCAGTCCCTGCGGGCTGGCGTAGCGGGCGCGGCGGGAGGCGTGCACCCAGGCTTCGGCAACGGCGGTGCGGGGCGGGTTGTATTCGTTGAACACCTCGCGCCATTCGGCGTAGATCTCGTGCACTTCGTCGCGGTCCCAGAAGGGGTGCGTGCCGTCGTCGAATCCGTCCACACCGGTGTTGGCGGCGCTCAGTTCCAGCTTGGACAGCAGCGGCTCGGTGAGGTCCTTGGTGAGGGCATGTGCCACGTCAACGCGGAAGCCGTCCACGCCCCGGTCCGACCAGAAACGCAGGGTCTTGAGGAAGTCGTCACGAATTTCGCGGTTGGACCAGTTCAGGTCCGGCTGTTCCTTGGCGAAGATATGCATGTACCACTGGCCCGGGGTGCCGTCCGGTTCGGTGATGCGCTCCCAGGCCGGTCCGCCGAACACGGAGTCCCAGTCCGACGGCGGGAACTCGCCGTTGGGGCCCTTGCCGTCACGGAAGATGTAGCGGTCCCGGGCCGGGGAGCCCTTGGGCGAGGCCAGTGCTTCCTGGAACCACTTGTGCCGGTTGGACGAATGGTTGGGGACGATGTCCGCGATGAGCTTGATGCCGGCGTCGTGCAGTGCCTTCGCCATCTCGTCGAAGTCGGCCAGCGTGCCCAGCTTGGGGTCGACGTCACGGTAGTCGTCAACGTCATAGCCGCCGTCGGCGAGCGCTGACGGGTAGAACGGGCTCAGCCAGACGGCGTCGATTCCCAGCGACTTCAGGTACGGGACCTTGGCGGTGATGCCCTTGAGGTCGCCGATGCCGTCTCCGTTGGAGTCGGCGAAGCTGCGGGGGTAGATCTGGTAGACGGAAGCCTGGCGCCACCAGTTGGGGTCGGCCAGACGGTCAGAGTCGGACAGGGTTGCCAGGGTGGCAGTGGTGGACAAGGACTAACCCTCTTCTTCAGTGCGGTTATATTTATATTGAGCCTAAATTTACTTCCTCAAGTATTATCTGGTGATTTGCACAGGAAGGTCAACAGCATGCCCGAACCAGTTCCGGCGACCCCCCAGTTGCTGCGGCGCGTCAGCGCCGGCGCGGTCCTGGAATTCATGCGGACGACGGCGGCAGTGACGGTCACGGATGTCATGGCCGCCACAGGACTCACCCGTGCCACCACCATTGCCGTCTGCGAGGACCTGGTGCGGCGCGGCTGGATCCTGGAGCTGGAGAACCAGCGCGAGTTCGGGGGGTACCAGAAGGGCCGTCCCGCCCGCCGGTTCGAACTCAACGGGCGGGCGGGCGTGGTCCTGGGCATGGACATCGGCTACTCCAAGGTCACCGTGGTGGTTTCCGATCTCCGGGGCATGACCCTTGGCCGCTCCAGCCGCCCCTTCCAAGCTGGTGACGTCGGCTCGAAGGAACGCATCGCCTTCATTGACGGCGTGGCCATGGCGGCGCTGCAGTCCGCGGGAACCGGGCCTGAACAGGTGCTGGCCGTGTGCGCCGGGGTGGCAGCACCGGTGGACCGGCACGGGGACGTGGTTGCCACGCAAAAGTTCTGGGGACTGTTCGACCTCGGGCTGCGGCCGGCCCTCAAGGAGACCCGCGGGTGGACGGTGCTGCTGGAAAACGACGCCAACCTTGCCACCCTTGGCGACCGCTGGCAGGGGGCGGCTGCCGGCGTCGACGACGTGGTGGTGATCCTGGCCAGCGAACGGCTGGGATCCGGCATCCTGGAAGGCGGCCGGCTGGTGCACGGAAGCCGCGGCAGTGCCGGCGAACTTGCCTACCTGAACCTGGTGGAAGGCGTGGGTGACACCTACGGCATCGCCCATCTGGCCAGGACCTGGGCAGCCGAGGCACTGGCCACGGACACGCCCACCGCCCTCCGCGACCTCCGGCCGGCGCGCGTGGAGGCCGAGCAGGTCTTCGCCGCAGCATCCCAAGGGGACTCCGTGGCCCTGGGCATCCTGGACCGGCTGGCGGACAGGATGGCACGGGTGGTGGGCACTGTGGCCACCATGCTTAACCCCGAACTGGTGGTGATTGGCGGGGGCGTGGCGGATTCGGCGGACGTCCTCCTGGCGCCCATCAGCGAGCGCCTGCACGAGTTCACCGCCACCCCTGCACGGGTGGCGGTGTCCCCGCTGGGTGATTCCATCGTGACGGTAGGCGCCGTGCGCTGCGCCCTGGACTACGTGGAAAGGAACTCGCTGGACCTGGAGCTTCGGACGCCTTAGGAGGCTAGGGGCGCGGTTCCAGGGCCGCGGCCACCGGCAGGGTGCCGTCGCGGAACTCGATGGTGCGGCCGGCGGTCTGCGGCAGGTCCAGCACTGCCGCCGCCACGATCGCCACGTTTGCCCGGGAAGTTTCCCGTTCCCCTTCCGGCGAGGGGTCGACGTCGATCCGTCCCGTTCCGGGGTTGTCCGTCAGTGCGCCGGGGCCAAGAATGGTCCAGGCCAGCTTGGTGCCGCGGAGGTACTCGTCAGCAGCCGCTTTCGCTTCGGCATACGCAAAGAAGCTGCTGTCCTCCGGCACCCCGTGGTCCCTGCCGGCGCCGAAGTAGGACACCATGACATACCGGTCCACCCCGGCCTGGGCGGCGGCGTCCATGGAGCGGATGGCCGCATCCCGATCCACCGCGTAGGTCCGCTCCGGGCTGCCGCCGCCGGCACCCGCGGACCAGACCACGGCGTCGTGCCCGGCGAGCGCGTCGGCGATGGCCGCCGTCGTGGAATTCTCCACGTCCAGGACCGACGGCGTGGCGCCGGTGGCTGTGACGTCGTCGGCATGGTCCGGGTTTCGGATGAACGAGGTCACGGAGTGGCCCTCGCCGGTGAGCAGTTCGGACAGGAGGAGGGCCACTTTCCCGTGGCCGCCAATGATGGCGATGCGTGTCATGCACCCATTCTGCCCGCAAGGCACCGGCATACAGAAGCGACGTGGTGCTGAACAGGGGCTTTGTGCCCTGTCCACGGTTTCCGGAAGCCACCTAGCTTGGGGGCATGGCTGCCGGACCCCATGCGGGGTTAGATGGACCCGCATCAGAAGCGATGTTGAAGCTGGGCCGTTTCTTCACGAGGTGGGAGCAGACGGATGACGGCAGGGCGGTGTTCCGCGAGGGCGGCCGCAAGGGCGACATCTTCTACCGCGACCGCTGGAGCCACGACAAGGTGGTGCGCTCCACGCATGGGGTGAACTGCACGGGTTCGTGCTCCTGGAAGGTGTACGTCAAGGACGGCATCATCACATGGGAGTCGCAGCAGACAGACTACCCCTCCGTAGGGGCCGACAGCCCGGAGTATGAGCCACGGGGCTGCCCGCGCGGGGCAGCCTTTTCCTGGTACACCTACTCCCCCACCCGGGTCCGTTTCCCCTACGCCCGGGGCGTCCTGGTGGAAATGTACCGGGAAGCCAAGTCCCGGCTGGGCGACCCCGTGCTGGCGTTCGCCGAAGTAGCCGCCGACCCGGAGCGGCGGCGCCGCTACCAGCAGGCCCGCGGCAAGGGTGGCCTGGTACGCGTGTCCTGGCAGGAGGCCATCGAGATCGCCGCCGCCGCCCACGTGAACACCATCAAGGCCTATGGGCCGGACCGGTGCGCCGGCTTTTCGCCCATCCCGGCCATGTCCATGGTCTCCCACGCCGTGGGCACCCGCTTCATCCAGCTCATCGGCGGGGTGATGACCTCCTTCTAGGACTGGTACGCCGATCTTCCCGTCGCGAGCCCCCAGGTGTTCGGGGACCAGACCGACGTTCCCGAGTCCGGGGACTGGTGGGACGCCCGCTACCTGATGATGTGGGGCTCCAACGTTCCGGTGACGCGCACGCCGGATGCGCACTGGATGACCGAGGTCCGGTACCGCGGCACCAAGGTGGTCACGGTCAGTCCGGACTATGCGGACAACACCAAGTTCGCCGACGAATGGCTTCCCGCCCAGGCGGGGACGGACGCAGCACTGGCGATGGCCATGGGCCACGTGATGCTGAAGGAATTCTTCGTCGACCGGCAGGTGCCGTTCTTCGCCGACTACGTGAAGCAGTACACCGACCTTCCCTTCCTGGTCAGGCTGGAGAAGAACGACGACGGCGCCCTCACGCCGTCGAAATTCCTCACCGCCCTGGACGTCCCCAGTGAGTCGCTGGCCGAGGATGCAGCGTTCCGCACTGTCCTGTACGACAAGGCGGCGGCCCGGGCCGCCGTTCCCAACGGGTCCATGGGGTTCCGCTATTCGCCTAGCGGGGAGGGCAAGTGGAACCTGGACCTCGAAGGGATCGAGCCCGCCCTTTCCCTCAAGGAAGTGTCCACGCAGAGCGCCGAAATCCTGCTCCCCTGTTTCGAGGATGCAGGCGGCGGGGGCAGCATCCTGCGCCGGGGTGTCCCGGTCCTGGAGGTCGACGGCCATCTGGTCACCACGGTGTTCGACCTCATGCTGGCCCAGTACGGCGTGGGCCGTCAGGGCCTTCCCGGCACGTGGGCCGAGGGATACGACGACGCCGCCACCCCTTACACGCCTGCGTGGCAGGAGGAGATCACCAGCGTTCCGGCGCAGGCCTGCATCAGGGTAGCGCGTGAGTTCGCCCGCAATGCCGAGCAGTCGCAGGGCCGGTCCATGATCATTATGGGCGCGGGCATCTGCCAGTGGTTCCACGGCGACACGACCTATCGCGCCGTGCTGGCACTGGTGATGCTTACCGGCTGCATGGGGCGCAACGGCGGCGGCTGGGCGCACTATGTGGGCCAGGAAAAGACCCGCCCCGTCACTGGCTGGGTATCCCTGGCCAACGCGCTGGACTGGTCCCGGCCGCCGCGGACCATGATCGGCACCGGCTACTGGTACATGCACACCGACCAGTGGCGGCAGGACGGCTACTCGGCCGATGCCCTGAAGTCCCCGCTGTCCACGGGAAAGCTGGACGGCATGCATACGGCGGATGCCATCGCCCAGTCCGCCCGGCTTGGCTGGATGCCCTTCTACCCCCAGTTCGACCGTAGCCCGCTGGACGTGGCGGATGAGGCGGAGGCCGCCGTCGCCGCGGGCACCGCAGCTGATGCGCCGTCCTACATTGCCGATTCCCTCAAGAACCGCTCCCTCAACCCGGCCATCGAGGATGTGGACGCGCCGCGGAACTGGCCGCGCACCCTGGTGCTGTGGCGGTCCAATCTCTTCGGCTCATCCGCCAAGGGCAACGAGTACTTCCTCCGGAACCTGCTGGGAACCCACAACAACGTCCTGGGCCCGGACAGCGCGGAGGAGCTCAAGCCCCGGGAGGTGGCCTGGCATGGGACGGCACCGGAGGGAAAGCTGGATCTGTTGGTCTCCGCCGACTTCCGGATGACCTCCACCACGCTGCTGTCCGACGTCGTGTTCCCCGCCGCCACCTGGTACGAAAAGCATGACCTTTCCTCCACGGACATGCACCCGTTCGTGCATGCGTTCAGCCCTGCGATCGACCCGCCCTGGGAAACCAAGACCGACTTTGACACCTTCCACCTGCTGGCCAGGGAATTCTCCCGGCTCGCCAAGGCCCACCTGGGCGTCCGGAAAGACCTGGTCAGCGTGCCGCTGATGCACGACACTCCCGGCCAGCTGGCTCAACCCGGGGGGATCGTGCGGGACTGGCGTGACACGGACATTCCCGCCGTACCGGGCCAGAACATGCCCGCCTTTTCGGTGGTGGAGCGGGACTACACGGCCATCGCGGACAAGCTCGCCGCCGTCGGGCCCCTGGCCGACAAGCTCGGTTTCACCGTCAAGAACGTCACGTACAAACTCGCCGGCCCGTTGGAGCGGCTCAGCCGTTCCAACGGCGTGATGCTCGGCGGCGCAGCGGACGGGCGGCCGGCGATCGACACCGACGCGAAAATGGCCGAGGCCATCCTGGCCTTCTCCGGCACCACCAACGGTGCGCTGTCCGTGCAGGGCTTCAAAGACCTCGAAGTCCGCACCGGAAGGAAGCTGGCGGACCTGTCCGAGGGCTCCGAGGAAAAGTTCATCACCTTCGCCCAGACCCAGGCCGGACCGGTCCCCGTGATCACGTCGCCGGAATGGTCAGGCTCCGAAACGGGCGGCCGGCGCTACGCCCCGTTCACCATCAACATCGAACGGCTCAAGCCCTTCCATACCCTGACGGGGCGGATGCATTTCTTCCTGGACCACGACTGGATCACGGACATCGGCGAGGGGCTGCCCATCTACCGGCCGCCGCTGGACATGCACCGGCTCTTCGGCGAACCCAAACTGGGCCGGAATGGGGAGCTGGAAGTGGTGGTCCGGTACCTGACGCCGCATTCCAAGTGGTCCATCCACTCCGAATACCAGGACAACCTGCTCATGCTCTCGCTCTCCCGCGGCGGCCCCACTGTCTGGATGAGCCCCGCCGACGCCGAGGCGATCCAGGTCAAGGACAACGACTGGGTGGAGTGCCTGAACATCAACGGGGTCCTGGTGGCCCGGGCGATCGTCAGCCACCGGATGCCGGCCGGCGTGGTCTACGTCCACCACGCACAGGAACGCACCATCGACGTACCGAAGTCCGAAGCCACGGGACGGCGCGGCGGCATCCACAACTCGGTGACCCGGCTGCTGGTCAAGCCTTCGCACCTGATCGGCGGCTACGCCCAGCTGGCCTACGCGTTCAACTACCTCGGCCCCACCGGGAACCAGCGCGACATGGTTGCCACCGTCCGCCGTCGTTCCCAGGAGGTGCAGTACTGATGCGTGTCATGGCTCAAATGGGCATGGTCATGAACCTGGACAAATGCATCGGCTGCCACACCTGTTCCGTGACCTGCAAGCAGGCCTGGACCAACCGTGCGGGCACCGAGTACGTCTGGTTCAACAACGTGGAAACCCGGCCCGGGCAGGGGTATCCGCGCCGCTATGAGGACCAGGAGAGGTGGCACGGCGGCTGGGTGCTGAACAAGCGCGGCAAGCTGGTGCTGAAAGCCGGGGGCCGGGTGAAGAAGCTCCTGGGGATCTTCGCCAGCCCCGTCCAGCCCGAGCTCAAGGACTACTACGAGCCGTGGACCTACGACTACAAGACCCTCGTGGACGCGCCGCTGGGTGACGACTTCCCGGTGGCCCGGCCCAAGTCCCTGATCACCGGCAAAGACACGAAAATCACGTGGTCCGCGAACTGGGACGACGACCTGGGCGGCTCCGCCGAAAACGGCCACCTGGACCCGATCGTGGAGAAGGTGCGGCGCGAGTCCGAGGACAAGATCAAGTTCGCCTACGAGCAGACGTTCATGTTCTACCTGCCGCGGATCTGCGAGCACTGCCTGAACCCGTCCTGCATGGCGTCCTGCCCCTCCGGCGCGATCTACAAGCGGGTGGAGGACGGGATTGTGCTGGTGGACCAGGACAAGTGCCGTGGCTGGCGGCAGTGCGTCACCGGCTGCCCGTACAAGAAGATCTACTTCAACCACAAGACGGGCAAGGCCGAGAAGTGCACCTTCTGCTATCCAAGGGTGGAGGTGGGGCTGCCGACGGTCTGTTCGGAGACCTGCGTGGGCCGGCTGCGGTACCTGGGGTTGTTCCTGTACGACGCCGACGCCGTCACCGCGGCGGCCGCGGTCACCGACCCCAAGGAACTCTACGATGCCCAGATGGACGTGCTGCTGGACCCGAACGACCCCGCCGTCCAGGCCGAGGCCCGCGCCCAGGGGATCCCCGAGGACTGGATTGACGCCGCGCGGCGCTCGCCGGTCTACGCCCTGGCCAAGGTCTACAAAGTGGCACTCCCGCTGCACCCCGAGTACCGCACCATGCCGATGGTCTGGTACGTGCCGCCGCTCTCACCCGTTGTGGACCTGCTGCGGGACCAGGGGCACGACGGCGAGGACCACGGCAATCTCTTTGGCGCCATTGATGCGCTGCGCATCCCGGTGGAGTATCTCGCGGAACTGTTCACCGCAGGCGATGCGGACCGGGTCACGGCCGTACTGAAGAAGCTGGCCGCCATGCGTTCCTACATGCGCGGCATCAGCCTCGGCAACGACCCGGACGACTCGATCCCCGAGGCCGTGGGCATGGACGGCCAGACCATGTACGAGATGTACCGGCTGATGGCCATTGCCAAATACGACGAACGGTACGTCATTCCCAAGGCGCACGTGGAGCAGGCCCACGACCTGGAGGAGATGGGCTGCTCGCTGGATTTCGACGGCGGCCCTGGCATGCAGGATTCGGCACCCTTCGGGGAGGCGAGCGGCAGGCCCGTCCCGGTGGCCGTGGACACCTTCCACGCCCTGCGCGACCGGCAGACAAGTGACGAGGTCTCCGCGGGGACGGGCCTGAAGGGCAGGGTGAACCTGCTGAACTGGGACGGCCGCGGGGCGCCGCCCGGCCTGTTCCCGGACAAGGGGCACGAAGCGGATACCCTCGACGCTGCGGAGGACCAGCCGTGAACCGCCACGACCAGGTGGTGTACCTGGCAGCGGCCTGGTGCCTGTCCTATCCCGATGAGGACCTGGTGCAGCGGGTTCCCCTGGTCCGGGCAGCGCTGTCCGAGTTTCCCGGGGCTTTGCCGGCATTTGCGCCGGTACTGGACCTTCTCGAGGCCACCCCGCCCATGGAACTGCAGGCCCAATATGTCCGCGAGTTCGATCTCGGCCGGCGGCACGCGCTGCATTTGAGCTACTGGACCGATGGCGACACCCGGCGCCGCGGTGAGGTGCTGGGCTTCTTCAAGGAGGCCTACCGGCACAGCGGCGCCCTGGTGGACCTGGACGGGGAACTTCCCGACTACCTGCCCATGGTGCTGGAATTCGCTGCCCGGGTGGATTCCGCGGCCGGACGCACCCTGCTGAAGCGTTACCGGGCCAGCTTGGAGATGCTTCGGCTGGGGCTGCTTCGGGACAACCTGCCGCATGCCACGATGCTGGCGGCCATCTGCGCCACCTTGCCCGGGAAGTCACCCCAGGACGAGAAGGAAGTGATGCGCATGGCCGGATACGGTCCACCCTCCGAAAGCGTGGGACTGGATCCCTACGATCCGCGGCTTTTGCCGGTCAGGAGGGCCTGACCATGCCCGCACTCAAGGCGTCCACCGTGGCGGAGCCGGGACCCGCCGTCGTACTCAACGCCTGGGATACCGTCCTGTGGGGCGTCCTGCCCTATGTCATGGTGGTGGTGCTGGTGGGCGGGCTGGTGTGGCGCTACCGGTACGACCAGTTCGGCTGGACCACCCGGTCCTCCCAGCTTTACGAATCCCGGCTCCTGAGGATCGCCTCCCCGCTTTTCCACTTCGGGCTGCTTGCGGTCATCGCCGGGCACTTCTTCGGCCTGGTGATCCCGATGGCCTGGACGGCGGCGGCGGGCATGAGCCAGGAGTTCTACCACTTCAACGCCCTGCTGGTGGGCGGCATCGCCGGGGTGGGAACGCTGGGCGGGATCGCGCTGCTGATCTACCGGCGGCGCACCACCGGCCCGGTCTTCATGGCGACCACCAGGAACGACAAGACCATGTACGTGGTGCTGACCGCGGCCATCGTCTTTGGCCTGTGGACCACCCTGGCCAGTGTGTTCGAGGGAGAACACGGGCACAACTACCGGGAAACGGTGGCGCCGTGGTTCCGGTCGCTGTTCATCTTCCAGCCGGACATCGCGGCGATGGCCGCTGCGCCGTTAACCTTCCACCTGCACACCTTGGTGGGCATGGCGCTGTTCGTCATCTGGCCGTTCACGCGCCTGGTGCACGCATTCACGGCACCCCTGCACTACCTTTTCCGCCCGTACATCGTCTACCGCTCGCGGGACAGGGAAACGAAGGGCCGGGGCTGGTCCGCCGTTGGCACGCCGGACAGGGATACCCGCAACCGCTGACCGGCGGTGCGTCTTGGACAATCTCCTGAGGAGCTAGCAGTGGCCGGAACAACCCCAACGCCAGTTAGCGGAAGGGCGCTGAACCTTGCGCTCGCGACGGCGGCGTCCGTGGCAGGTTTCTGGGCGTGGAACTCCGTGGCCACCCTGGGTGCCTTCTACACCCAGAACCTGGCCCTGGCACCGGCCGCCACGGGGATCCTGGTGGCCATGCCGGTGTTCGTCGGTTCGCTGGGACGGATCGTGGTGGGCACCCTGACGGACAAATACGGTGGCAGGGCCATGTTCAGCTTTGTGCTGCTGGCCGCCA
Source organism: Arthrobacter sp. FW306-07-I (assembly GCF_021800405.1). Lineage (NCBI taxonomy): Bacteria > Bacillati > Actinomycetota > Actinomycetes > Micrococcales > Micrococcaceae > Arthrobacter > Arthrobacter sp. FW306-07-I. The sequence goes on from NZ_CP084550.1 coordinate 3,199,208, forward strand.
TCCCTCCCATCCTCCTGGTGTCCATTGGCGGCCTTCTCAGTTCCTTCGCGCTGGTGCTGGGCGCCGGCCTGCTGCTGGGCGTGGCCGGGACGGTGTTCGCGGTCGGAATTCCGTTCGTCAGTTCCTGGTATGAGCCCGCCCGCCGCGGCTTCGCCACCGGCATCTTTGGTGCGGGCATGGGCGGGACGGCGCTGGCGGCCTTCCTGAATCCGCGGCTGGTGGCGGGAATCGGCTACTTTCCCACGCACCTGCTGATCGCCGGTGTCCTGGCCGTCATGGCCGCGCTGGTCTGGTTCCTCATGAAGGAATCCCCCGAATGGGCTCCGAACCACGCACCGGTGCTGCCCAAGCTGCTGGATGCTGCCAGGATTTCAGTCACCTGGAAGATGTGCTTCCTGTACGCCGTGGTCTTTGGCGGCTTTGTATCCTTCGCCACCTACCTGCCCACCTACCTGCGCGATGTCTACAGCTTCGACCCCGCCGGTGCGGGTGCCCGGACCGCCGGATTTGCCCTCGCCGCCGTCCTGGCCCGTCCGGTCGGTGGCGTCCTCGCGGACAAGCTGGGCCCCAAGCCCGTGGTCCTGGTGGCCCTTGGAGCCGTGGCCGTCCTGGGCTGGGTGGTGAACATGCGGCCCGACGGCGAGGTCCCGGCAGGTGCCACGTTCGTTGCCATGGCTGCGGCGCTGGGGCTGGGGACGGGCGGCGTGTTCGCCTGGGTGGGCGTCCTCTCACCGGCAGGGAAGGTAGGCAGCATCAGTGGCATCGTGAGCGCGGCGGGTGGCCTGGGCGGCTACTTTCCCCCACTCGTCATGGGGGCAACGTACGACGCCGCTACGCGCAGCTACTCGATAGGGCTGCTCCTGCTGGTGGTCACAGCCCTGGTGGCTTTGGTGTTCACCCTCTTCGCAGTCCAGCCCAGGGCCAGCGCCGCGGCGGTTCAGCGGGCCCGGTGATTCACACTGTCCGGTAACGCAGGTACACCACACCGTTGCTGAACCGGCGCTCTTCCAGCAGTTCCAGCTTCAGGTCCAAGCCGTCGGGCAGAAAGCGCAGGCCGCCGCCCACAGTTACAGGGTTGATGAACAACTGGCACTCATCCACCAGTCCCGCGTTGAGGGCATGCGCGGCAAGGGTGGGGCCGCCAATGCTGATGTTCCTGGCGCTGGTGGACTTCAGCTCCTGCACGGCGTCCGGGACGAACTGCCGCTCCAGCCGGGTCATTGGCGTGGAGACGGTGTCCAGCGACGTCGAATACACCACCTTGTCCGCTGCCGCCCACAAGCGGGCGTAGTCCTGGATCACCTCCGGGTCATCCTGCGTGCCCATGGTTTCCCAGACCGACATCACCTCATACATCCGGCGGCCCAGAAGATAGGTGCCCACATCCCGCTCCAGGTCATTGATGAAGGCGTGGATTTCCTCGTCCGGCGCCGACCAGGCGAAGTTCCCGTTTGGGTCTGCCGTGTAGCCGTCCAGGGACATGATTGCGGAGTAGATCAGCTGCGCCATGGGGACATTCTGCCGCTGGACATCAGTTCTGGATAGGCTCCCGGGACACCAGGAACTGTTGCCCCAGGGTCCAGAGGTTGGAGACCGTCCAATAGACCAGGACGCCGATGGGGAAGAAGATTCCGCCCAGGCCGAAGACCAGCGGCAGGACGTAGAGGAGGACCTTCTGCTGGCGCATCAGGGGGTTGTCGCTGTCCTGCCCGGCAAAGCTCCGGGAAGCCACGAGTTTCTGGGTGAGGAACTGGCAGGCAATCATCACCAGGATCATGGCGACGGCGAGCACGGCCACGGCGGCGGGGCCACCGCCGCCGCTGCCGTGCAGCAAAGAGGCGGACAGCGGCACACCAAAGATACTGGCGGATTCGAACTGGAGCACCTGGTCATGGCTTAGCGCCCCAATGCCTTCGCCCTGCCGCGACGCGTTGGAGATCCCGGACAGCACCTGGAACAGGGCAAGGAAGAACGGCGCCTGGATCAGCAGCGGCAGGCAGGCGGAGAACGGGTTGGTGCCGTGTTTCTTGTACAGCGCCATCTGCTCCTGGGCCATGGCCTGCCGGGACGCCTGGTCCGTCCGGCCCTTGTACCGGTCTTGGAGCTCCTTCAGCTCCGGCTGCAGGAGCCGCATCCTGCGCTGGGCACGGACCTGTGCCAGGAACACCGGGATCAGCGCGGCGCGGATGACCAGGACCAGCCCGATGATGGCCAGCGTCCACGTCCAGCCACCGGATGCCGGCATGCCTGCCGCAGCCAGTCCGTCATGGAAAGCCACCAGGATGGCAGACACCAGCCACCGGAACGGATCCATCACTGCCGTGAAAAAGTCCACCGAATCCCCCATCCGCAGCCTGCTGCAAAGCTACTGGGAATCAGGGAAACAAGAAAGCCCCCGGGATCATGCGATCCTGGGGGCTTAGCCTGTAGCGGTGGGGAGGCTCGATCTCCCGACCTCACGATTATGAGTCGTGCGCTCTAACCAACTGAGCTACACCGCCACGAATGAGAAAAACCTGCGTCAAGCCGGTCAAACCGCCTTGACGCAGGCCCTCATTCAGAGCCCCCCACCGGAATCGATCCGGTGACCTCGTTCTTACCAAGAACGCGCTCTACCACTGAGCTAGGGGGGCAACGAGTAAATACTCTACCGGAAGATTTCCGCACCAACAAATCGGCGCGGCCGGCGAACCCGAACCCCCAAAATCCCCGCCAGATCAGGGATGTAGCGGTACCCGAGGCCTCCGCAGCGACGGCGGCGGGACCCCTCCGGACCCAGATGTGACGAAGACTACTTCGCGCAAAGAGTCTGAACAAAAAGGACGGGCCGGCTCGCGATGAGCCGGCCCGTCCGGGTGTTGCTTAGCTAAACGTGGTTACCACTTGTTGCGGGGCTTGAAGCCGCCCTCGGTCCGCGGCTTGCGGTCACCGAAGGAACGCTCGGAACGCTCGCTGTACGAACGTCCGCCGCGGTCAGCGGAGGTGCGCTCGCCGTCGTTCTTCCGGAATTCCTTCTTGAACCCGCCATTGCCCTTGAAGTTGCCTCCACGGTCGCCACCGCGGTTGCCCTGGTAGGCGCCGCGGTCACCGGACGGCTTGCGGCCGTTGTCCAGCTCCAGGTGGATCAGCTCGCCGCCGATCCGGGTGCGGGACAGTGCGCGCAGCTGCTCAGGGCTGAGGTCCGCGGGCAGCTCCACCAGGGAGTGGTCCGAGCGAATGTCGATGCCGCCGATCTGCGCGGAGGAGATGCCACCCTCGTTGGCGATAGCGCCCACGATCGAGCCGGGCATGACCCGCTGACGCCGGCCCACCGCGATACGGTAGGTGGCGTTGCCCTCGGTCAGTGCACGGGTCGGCCCACGGGAGCCGAAGCCGTCCTTGGACCGCTCGCGCTTCTGGAATTCAGGAGCAGCGGGCAGTTCCTTGACCAGGAGCGGCTGGCCGCCCTGGGCCATGACGGCCAGTGCCGCAGCGATTTCTGCTGCCGGCACCTTGTGCTCTTCCTCGTAGGAGGCGATGAGGTCACGGAACGCGGAGACGTCCTCGGAGGCGAGGGTCTCGGTGATGCGCTCGGCGAACTTGCCCAGGCGAAGCGTGTTCACGGTTTCCGCTGTGGGCAGGTGCATCTGCTCCACCGGCTGGCGGGTGGCCTTTTCAATGGAGCGCAGCAGGTACTTCTCCCGCGGCGTCATGAACAGGATGGCGTCACCGGAACGGCCTGCACGGCCGGTGCGGCCAATGCGGTGCACGTAGGACTCGGTGTCGTGCGGGATGTCGTAGTTGATGACGTGGCTGATGCGCTCCACGTCCAGGCCGCGGGCAGCGACGTCGGTAGCAACGAGGATATCGATGCGGCCTTCCTTCAGCGCGTCGACGGTGCGCTCACGCTGCTGCTGGGGGATGTCGCCGTTGATGGCGGCAGCCTGGAAGCCGCGCGACTTCAGCTTGTCAGCCAGGTCCTCGGTGGCCATCTTGGTGCGGACGAAGGCGATGACGCCGTCGAACTCTTCCACCTCAAGGATGCGGGTCATCGCGTCCAGCTTGTGCGGGCCCATGACCTGCAGGTAGCGCTGGCGGGTGTTGGCACCGGTGGTGGTCTTGGACTTGACGGAGATCTCGGCCGGATCATTCAGGTACTGCTTGGACATGCGCCGGATCTGGCTGGGCATGGTGGCGGAGAACAGTGCCACCTGGCGGTCCGACGGCGTCTGCTGGAAGATCTGCTCCACGTCTTCGGCGAAGCCCATGCGCAGCATCTCGTCAGCCTCGTCCAGTACCAGGTACTGCAGCTCGGACAGGTCCAGGGAACCCTTGGAGATGTGGTCGATCACGCGGCCGGGGGTACCCACAACCACCTGGGCGCCGCGGCGCAGGCCGGCCAGCTGGGGACCGTAGGCGGAGCCGCCGTAGACGGGCAGCACGGTGAAGTCATCGATGTGCTTGGCGTAGGAGGTGAACGCCTCGGCAACCTGGAGTGCCAGCTCGCGGGTGGGGGCCAGGACCAGGGCCTGGGTCTTGCGGGACGGGCCGTTGAGGTCGTGGAGTTCGGCCAGGCGGGACAGTGCCGGCACTGCGAATGCTGCAGTCTTGCCGGTACCGGTCTGTGCCAGGCCCACCACGTCGCGGCCTTCGAGCAGCAGCGGGATGGTGGCTGCCTGGATGGGGGACGGCTTCTCGTACCCGACATCCTGGAGGGCGGCAAGGACGCGGGCGTCGATGCCGAGGTCGGCGAACTTGACGCCTTCTTCCTCGTCGGATTCCGGCGCCTTGGCGGCGGGGGCTTCGGCAGGGGCCGCGACGGCCTCAGCGGCAGGAACCTCAGCTGCGGGGGCAGCGGGCTCGGTGAATTCGATGCTGGCAGTTGCTGCTTCAGCGGTGGTTTCGTTCTGGTTTTCGGGCATAGGGAGATTCCTCATCCATAGGGGGCCAGGCGGCACTACCCAAGGTGAGCGGAGCCGCAGTACACGTGCCGATGGTGCCGGGCAAACGTTGACCGGCCGGTCACAGAAGTCCGGCGCTTTCGCAATCCCATGGCAGGACTTCGCGCTGCATCTCTTGGCTGCTATCCCAGCAGTCTGTACAGCGTTTCTCTTTAGCCGGCTCTCCCTATGAAAATGCCCGCATCGCTTGTGCGGGCCCCAACACTTGCCAGTCCTGCCTCAAAAATTGGGCAGGAATAAGGGATTTCCGGAGTGGGGGATGTTTCAAGTGTAGGGCACGCAGGCGCCGCGGCGCTAATCGAGCGGGCGACGGCGGCGGTGAGCTTGCGCACACAGCACGCCGTGGGCGGCACTCGGGCAAGACGGGCTACCGCGCCAGCCGCCGCAGCAGTACCTCAAACCTGACGTGGTACTCGTCCTGGAGCCGGATCTCGCCGTCGGCCTCTGCACCGCGCAGGGCCGCAATGACCTCCGCGTCCGGTTCACTGAACCACCTGCCGATGGTGATGCCGTGGCGCGGGACGAAGGTCCGCTCGATGGTGTCGCCGGCCCGGATGCTGCCGGTGCGGATGACGCGCAGGTATGTCCCCACCCTCCCCTCGTCGGTGAACCGCTTCACCCACTGCGGCTCCTTCATCCGGCGCTGGAACGTTGCACAGGGGGTGCGTGGGGAGGTGACTTCAAGTTCGACGCCGGACCCCACCTTCCAGCGCTCCCCGATCACCGCGTGCGTGGCTTCGATGCCGGATACCCGCAGGTTCTCACCGAAGACGCCCGGCGGCAGCTCACGGCCCAGTGCGCCGGCCCAGTAATCGGCGTCGGCCTGGGAGTAGGCGTAGACGGCCTGGTCCTCCCCGCCATGGTGTGCCCTGTTGGCCTGGATGTCCCCGCGGAGGCCCAGCTTGTGGACCTTGACGGGCCCATCGGCCGGGCGCTTGTCGATGGCGGTGACGCCCACGCTGCCCTGGTCTCCCAGGAGCTGGTGGACGCGGCAGACAGCAAGGACAGAACCTGATTCCATGGCATCAGTCTAGGGTCCCCTTGGGATCCACCCCCGCCTGCCGGCCATGGGCAGTTCTCCCCTGCTGCCGCACTGCGTTCCTACTCGCAGGCGGCACCGGCAGGGACTACGCTGAGTCGAGACTTGCATTGGGGGCAGTGCTGCGCCCAAATCGTGCGGATAACTGAGGGGGACGCCGTGGACTCGAACCAGAAGATCCCGCAAGGGGACCCGGAGGAAGGGCCGCCGAGCGGGGCTAACAACATCCCGGGAACCAGCGGCGCGGGCAGCGCCGCCAAGCCGCCGCCGTGGCAGGTGCCCAAGCCTGAGCTGCGTCCTGATCTCCTCAACGAACCCGTCACCCCCGTGGACCCGTTTGCGCGCGAGCGGGAAAAGCAGCTCGACAATGCTGCGGCGCGGAAGAAGCGCTCCCAGCGCCGCGCAGTGGTGGTGGGCCTCGGCGTCACCGCCCTCCTGGCCGGCACCATCACGGCCGTGGTGGCCAGCAACGAGGACGATCCCGAGTACGCCCAGGTGTGCTTCAACGATGAGACCGGCGAGCGCGTGGAGGACAGGAGCTGCGACAGCTCAGCAGGCCGCGGCGGCGGCATCTACGCCTGGTACTTCTACTCGCGCGGAGCCAGCGTTCCGGCCATCGGCCAGAACCGGTCCACGGCGCCCAACTACACGCGGACCGTTCCCAGCGGGGCCAAGGCCTCCACGGGCTACAGCAGCAAGGGCGGCACGGTCAGCCGCGGCGGTTTCGGGTCAAGCGCCAAGAGCGGTTCGAGCGGCGGCGGCGGCAAGGTTTCGGGGGGCTGACGGATGAAGAGAATGTTGTCTGAGCCCCGGCCGGGCTGGAAGCAAAAGATCGAAGAACAGGGCCTGGTCTTCTCCACCACCACCATGGATGACGGGCGCCGCATTGAGTACTGGAACGAATCGGCGTACTACGAATTCACCATGGACGAGGTGGAGGCCCTCGAAGTGGTGGCCGAAGACATGCACCGGATGTGCCTGGAGGCCGCCAAGTTCCTGGCCACCGGCGCCATGGGCAGCATCGGCATCGGTCCGCAGGCCCTGGAACTGGCGACGGAATCCCTGCAGGCGGGCGACGTGGACGTCTACGGCAGGTTCGACTTCATCTATGGCGGCCAGGGCGGGCCGGCAAAGATGCTCGAATACAACGCCGACACCCCCACCGGGCTGATCGAAGCCGCCGTGGCCCAGTGGTTCTGGCTGCAGGACGTCCACCCGGAGAAGGACCAGTGGAACGGCATCCACGAGGCCCTGATCCGGCAGTGGAAGAAATTCCAGTACCGCACGGGAATGAGCACTCTGCACGTTGCCCATTCGGAAGTTGAGGAATCCGGCGAGGACTGGATGACTGCCGCGTACATGCGCGATGTTGCCAGCCAGGCCGGCTGGACCACCATCGGCATCAATATGTCCGATATCGGGTGGGACCCCAACCTCAACCGCTTCGTGGACCTGGACAACTACCTGATCAGCACCATCTTCAAGCTCTATCCCTGGGAGCTGATGATGAAGGAGGAGTTCGGCCCGCGGCTGCTGGAGCGTGCCCACAACCCGCGCTGGGTGGAACCTGCCTGGAAGATGCTGCTCTCCAACAAGGCCCTGCTGGCCGCGCTGTGGCACCTTTACCCCAACCACCCCAACCTGCTGCCGGCGTACCTCACCGATCCGGGGCCGCTGAAGGAATGGGTGGCCAAGCCGCTGCACGGCCGCGAAGGCGACAACATCCGCATCCACGCGGACGGCATCAACCTGGAGCAGCCCGGCGGGTACGGCCGCGAGGGTTGGTGCTACCAGCAATACCACCCGCTGCCGGATTTCGACGGCAACCGTCCCGTCCTGGGGCTCTGGGTGGTGGACGGCGAGTCCGTGGGCTGCGGCATCCGCGAATCCGACGGACCGGTCACGGACTACTTCTGCCGCTTCGTCCCCAACACGATCGACGCGCCGGCGCCGCTTTCAGCGGTGGCCGACTCCACCAAGGCAGGTATCACCCTATGAGTACGGACATGACGACGACGGGCGCCTCCGGAGGCGGACCGGGCACCCCGGTGCCGGCCAAGGGGCTGCGGGCCGGGATCCTGGACCTGGGCGACTCGGTGATGCTGGGACTGGCCTCCACCGCGCCGGTGTACTCACTGGCCGCCACCCTGGGCCTGATCGTTGCGGTCAACGGCAACTACACTCCCCTGATCCTCCTGCTGGGCTTCGTCCCGGTCCTGTTCATCGCCTACGCCTTCCGCGAGCTCAACAGCGCCATCCCGGACTGCGGCACCACGTTCACCTGGTCCCGCCAGGCCTTCGGCCCCTGGGCCGGCTGGCTGGGTGGCTGGGGTGTCGCGCTCGCCGGGATCGTGGTCCTGGCCAACCTGGCCCAGGTGGCCGGGCAATACCTGTGGCTGCTGGTGGGCGACGGGTCCTTGGCGCAGAACAAGGTTCTGGTCACCGGGACGGGGCTGCTGTTCATCGTGCTGATGACCGTGGTGAACTACCGCGGGATCCGGCTGGGCGAGCACGTGCAGCGCGTCCTGACCTACGTCCAGTACATTGCCCTGGGCATTTTCGCGCTGGCCATTGTGGTGCGGATCGTTGGGGGCGCTCCAGAAGGCCAGGCCTTCGACTTTGAGTGGTTCAACCCCGTGGGCGCCTTCACCGACCCCGGCGCCGTGGTGCACGGGGCGCTGCTGGCCCTGTTCATCTATTGGGGGTGGGATACCTGCCTGGCCGTGAACGAGGAAACCGAGGACCCCTCCAAGACCCCCGGCCGCGGCGCCGTGATCTCGGCCTTCGTGCTGGTGGCCATCTACGTTTCCGTGGCGCTCCTGGTGATGATGTACGCCACGGTGGGCTCCGAGGGCATCGGGCTGGGCAACGAGGCGAACAAGGACGACGTGTTTCTGGCCATGAAGGACGTGGTGCTGGGGCCGTGGGGCTGGCTGATCGTCGTCGCGGTCCTGGCCTCGGTGCTGTCCTCCACCCAGACCACCATCCTGCCCACCGCCCGCGGCACCCTGTCCATGGGCGTCCACGGAGCCCTGCCGGCCAAGTTCGCAGAGGTGCACCCGCGCAACCAGACCCCCGGGTTCTCCACGCAGGTGATGGGCGGTGCTGCGGCCGCCTACTACGTGGCCATGAGCTTCCTGAGCGAAAACCTGCTGGCGGACTCCATCAGCGCCATCAGCCTGTTTATCGCCTTCTACTACGCCCTGACCGGCTTCGCCTGCTTCTGGTACTTCCGCGGAACCCTGCGGGAATCGGCCCGCAACCTCTGGTTCCGCGGCATCCTCCCCTTGGTGGGCGCGCTGCTGCTGACCGCCGCGTTCTTCATCTCGGCAGTGCAGATGTGGGACCCGGCGTACGGCGATACGCAGATCTTCGGCGTCGGCGGCGCGTTTGTGAGCGGAGTGGTGCTGCTGGCGCTGGGCGTGGTGCTGGCCGCCGCCTGCCGGTTCCTGCCCGCCACCCGCGGCTACTTCCTGGTTGAGAAATGAGGTGACCGAATGACGGGCGAAGAATTGACTGCTGAAGCCGCGGCGGCCGGCCTGTCAGACGTCCTGAACCTCGATTCACTGCTGTCAGCGGAGGAACTGGAACTCCGGCAAAAGGTCCGGGATTTCACCAGCCAGCGCATCAAGCCGGAGATAGCCCGCTGGTATGAGGACGCCGTCTTCCCCCTGGAGCTGGCTACGGAACTGGGTGAGTTGGGCGTGCTGGGGATGCACCTGGAAGGCTACGGCTGCCCCGGCCGCTCCGCCGTCGAATATGGCCTTGCCGCGATGGAGCTGGAAGCCGGCGATTCCGGGATCCGCACGTTCGTGTCCGTCCAGGGTTCGCTGGCCATGACAGCCATCCACACGTGGGGCTCGGAAGAACAGAAGCAGGAGTGGCTGCCCCGGATGGCAGCCGGCGAGGTCATTGGGTGTTTTGCCCTGACCGAGCCCACGGCCGGTTCGGACCCGGCGTCCATGGCCACAGTTGCGCAGCGCGACGGCACCGGAGACGACGCCGGTTGGGTCCTGAACGGGACCAAGTGCTGGATCGGGCTGGCGTCAGTTGCGGGCGTCATGGTGGTCTGGGCCATGACGGACGACGGCGTGCACGGCTTCCTGGTGCCGGCCGGAACCCCCGGCGTGACCGCCAGGGCCATCACGCAGAAGCTGTCCATGCGCGCCTCCATCCAGTGCGACGTGGTGTTCAACGACGTCCGCCTGGGTCCCGAGGCCCTGCTGCCGGGAGCGCGGGGACTGCGCGGCCCGTTCACCTGCCTGAATGAGGCCCGGTACGGCATCGCGTGGGGCGCCATGGGCGCGGCCCGCGATTCCTATGAGGCGGCCTTGGCCTACTCGCAGGACCGGCTCCAGTTCGGCAAGCCGCTGGCCGGCTACCAGCTTACGCAGGAGAAGCTGGTGAACATGCTGGTGGAAATCCAGAAGGGCACGCTGCTGGCCCTGCACCTGGGACGCCTCAAGGACGCGGGAGCCATCAGGCCCGAGCAGATCTCGCTGGGCAAGCTCAACAACGTGCGCGAGGCCATTGCCGTGGCACGGGAGGCGCGGTCCATCCTGGGCGGCAACGGCATCACCACCGACTACTCACCCCTGCGGCATGCCGCCAACCTCGAATCGGTACAAACCTATGAGGGCACCGACGAGGTGCACACCCTGATCCTGGGCCGGCACATCACCGGCCTGGGCGCCTTCCACTGACCCCTCCCCCAACTGACTCGCAGTTGTTGCCGTTTTGGCGACGCATAACGACAACAACTGCGAGCTAGTTGGGGGCCCGGGACGTGGGCCGAGGTCCGGCCCCGGCCAGTCAGGCCGAGAAGCCGCCGTCGGCCTTGATCAGCTGGCCCGACACCCAGCGGCCTGCCGGCGAGAGCAGGAACGCAACGGTCCCGGCGACGTCGGCAGGGGTGCCCAGGCGGCCGGTGGGCTGCTGCGCGGTGAGCTCTTCATGGACGTCGGGGGTCATCCACCCGGTATCAACCGGACCCGGGTTCAGCACGTTTGCCGAGATCCCCTGCGGACCCAGTTCACGTGCGGCGGCAATCACGATCCGGTCCAAGGCACCCTTTGAGGCACCGTAGGGAAGGTTGAACGCTGTGTGGTCGCTGGTCAGCGCAACGATCGCGCCGCCGTCGTCCGTTGCCTGGCGTGCGAAGGCGGCAATCAACTGCCAGCTGGCGCGGGTGTTCACGGCGAAGTGCCGGTCAAAGGATTCAATGGTGGTGTCCAGCAGCCCGGAATCCACGGATTCCGCGTGGCTCAGCACCAGGCCCTGCAGTGGCCCGGCCAGCTGTGCAGCTTCCGCCACCAGCCGGTCCGGGACGCCGGGGTCCTGCAGGTCGGCCGACAGGACGTGCACTTTGGCGCCGATGGCCTCAAGCTCGGCGGTAAGCCTGACAACGTCCTCGGGTTCGCTCCCCCAGGGCATGCGGGCGTCGTAGTCGGCCCAGTAGGAGAGGACCAGGTCCCAGCCGTCCGCGGCCAGCTGCCGGGCAATACCGGCGCCGATACTGGCCAGGCGCCCCACGCCGGTGACCAGGGCGACGGGGCGGGCGGGGACGGATGATTGGGATTCCATCCGACCAGCCTAGCGGCGGCTGGCGGCGGGGACTGTCCTGTGCCGCACTGCTCACAGGTCCCACACTGCTCAGGCCGCTGCCGGCTCCGCCGCTGCCGTCGGTTCCTGCGACCCTTTGTGCCGGCGGATGGTGGCGCTGATGACCGCGGCGATGGTGCACATGGCCGCCGCCCCCAGCCACGCGTAGGTGTAGTGCCCGGTGGCATCGCGCAGGGCGCCGGCAACGATGGCGGCCGCGGCGGCGCCGAGCTGGTGGGCGGCGAAGACCCAGCCGAACACCACGCTGCCGTCCGCACCGAACGTCTCCCGGCAGATGGCAGCCGTGGGCGGAACAGTGGCCACCCAGTCCAGGCCGTAAATTACCACGAACACGATCATGCTGGGCTGCACCTCGGCGTTCAGCAGCAGCGGAAGCACCAGCAGGCCGATGCCGCGGAACTGGTAGTAGACGGCCAACAGGATGCGGGGGTTGAAGCGGTCGGTCAGCCAGCCGGAGGCGATGGTTCCGATGATGTCGAAAATCCCGACGACGGCAAGCAGCCCCGCTGCCGTGGTTTCCGGCATGCCGTGGTCGTGGGCGGAGGGGATGAAGTGGGTGCCGATCAGGCCGTTGGTGGTGGCGCCACAGATGGCGAACCCGGCTGCAAGCGCCCAGAAGGTCCTGACCTTGCTGGCGCGGCGCAGCACCTGCAGGGCGCGGACCGCGGCGTTGGCACGCGGGCGGCCACCCGGAACCGTTGCGGTTTCCGGCGGCTGGGCGGCCACGCCGGCCGGCTTCTCGCCGTAGGGCAGGACCCCCGCCTCGGCCGGTGAGTTCTTGAGGAACTTCAGCACCAGCGGAACCACGGCGAGCGCACCGGCGGCGATCAGCAGGGAGGCCTGCCGCCACCCGGGGTCCTGGGCGAGCATGGCGATGAAGGGCAGGAAGACCAGCTGTCCGGCCGCGCTGCCGGCGGTGAGGATGCCGATCACCAAACCGCGGCTCCTGGTGAACCAGGTGTTGGCGACCGTGGCGGCAAAGACAAGGGCCATGGAACCGGTCCCCAGGCCGATTAGCAGCCCCCACGTCAACAGGATCTGCCAGGACTGGTTCACCAGCACGGTCAAGGCACTGCCCATGCCGATCAGCACCAGGGCTGTTGCGGTGACGGCCCGGACGCCGAACCGTTCCATCAGGGCGGCGGCGAACGGGGCGGTCAGGCCGAAGAGCACCAGGTTGATGCTCACGGCCGCGGACAGCACGGTGGTGGACCAGCCGAACTCCTGCTGGAGCGGGACCATGAGGACACCAGGCGCCGCGCGGAATCCGGCCGCCCCAACGAGTGCCAGGAACGCCACGGCGGCAACGATCCAGGCAGGATGCAGGCGCATGCGCTTACGTGGCGGTGAGGGAAGGGCAGCAGAACCAGCAGGAACTTCGCGGGCTTCCTCCGGCACGGTGCTCATGCCGCAGTTTCTTTTCCGGACGCGGTGGACAACGGGATGGGATGCTCCGACCTGGCCCGGCTGTGCCAGCTGGTGTTCGCCGCCGTCAGCCGTTCCCCGCATTCCGTGCAGGTGTCTGCCGAGGTAGTGGGTTTGCCGCAGCCGGTGTGGATGACGTGGAGGTGCGCCTGGTCCGAGGGCGCAGGCAAGTGCTTCTCCGCCCAGATGGTGACCGCGTTGAGGACCGGGAGCGCGTCCTCACCCTTGGTGGTGAGGACGTACTCCTGGCGGATGCGGCCGCCGTCGTCATATGCCTTCTTCTCCAGCAGTCCGGCCTCAACCAGGCCTGCCAGGCGCTTGGTGAGGACGGAATCCGCCACCTCCAGCCGGTCCTTCATGGCGTCGAAGCGCCCGTTGCCAAAGAAGACCTCGCGCAGCACCAGGATGCTCCAGGGGTCGCCCAGGATGTCCAGGCCGCGGGCCATGCTGCAGCTGCGTTGGGACCAGTCAGATCGAAGAGGCATACGGGAACGCTAGCTGACTTTCTTCAAGAAAGCTAGGGTTCCCGCGAAATGCCACTTAACGGCAGTCCGGGTCGCAACCATTGCTATTAAGTGGCATCTCGCGGGGGTGGGCTACGGGACGGAGGTGAGTGGCATCTCGCGGGGGTGGGCTACGGGACGGAGGTGAGTGGCATCTCGCGGGGGTGGGCTACGGGATGGAGGTGAACGCCTGGTCCAGGTCTGCGATCAGGTCTTCCTTGTCCTCGATGCCGCATGAGAGCCGCAGCAGGTTGACCGGGACGGCCAGCTCGGTGCCCTTGACGGACGCGTGGGTCATCTCGGACGGGTAGTTCATCAGTGACTCGATCCCGCCCAGGGACTCCGCCAGCGTGAACACGGACGTTGACTCGGCCACCTTGCGGGCGGCAGCTTCACCGCCCTTGAACTGCACGGACACCATGCCGCCGAACTTGCGCATCTGCCTTTTGGCGAGCTCGTGGCCCGGGTGGTTCGGCAGGCCCGGGTAGAGGACGGCCTCCACCTCGGGGCGTTCCAGCAGCCATTCGGCCACGGCCTGCCCGTTCTCGCTGTGCCGGTCCATCCGGACGCCCAGCGTCTTGAGTCCGCGGGTGGTCAGGAAGGCGTCCATGGGGCCGGACACGGCGCCGACTGCGAACTGGACGAAGCCGATCTTCTCCGCCAGCTCCGCGTCCTTGACCACGACGGCGCCGCCCACCACATCCGAATGGCCGCCGATGTACTTGGTGGTGGAGTGGACCACCACGTCGGCACCCAGGGCGAGCGGGTTCTGCAGGTATGGGGACGCGAAGGTGTTGTCGACGACCAGGAGGGCGCCGGCGTCGTGCGCAATGTCGGCGAGCGCCACGATGTCGGTGATCTTCATCAGCGGGTTGGACGGCGTCTCCACCCACACGAAGCGGGTCTTGTGCGCAGCCACCGCACGGCGGACCCTGTCCAGGTTGGCCATGTCCACCGGGGTGTTGCCGATCCCCCAATCGCCCAGCACCCGGCTGATCAGCCGGTAGGTTCCGCCGTACGCGTCGTTGCCCAGCACGATGTGGTCGCCGGGCCGGGTCAGCGCACGGATGAGGGCGTCCTCCGCGGCGAGGCCGGAGCTGAAGCTGTAGGCGTGGGTGCCCAGTTCCAGCGCGGCCAACTGTTCCTGCAGCGCATCCCGGGTGGGGTTGGCGCCGCGGCCGTACTCGTAGCCGCTGCGCAGGCCGCCGATGCCGTCCTGCGCATACGTGGAGCTGAAGTGCAGCGGCGGCACTACGGCCCCGGTGCGGGGCTCGAAGTCCTGGCCGGCGTGAACGGCGCGGGTGTTGAAACCCTGGTTTTCAGAGGCAGGCATGATGCTCCTTATCGGGGTTGGCTGATCGGGTCAGGCAGTTCAGTTGCTGAGGTAGGCCAGCAGGTCGTGCCGGGTGAGGATGCCCACGGGGGCGCCCACGAACGTGACCATCAGGGTGTCCGAGTCCGAGAGCAGTTCCCTGGCGGCGGAGATGGTTTCCAGCGATCCGATGACGGGCAGCTTGGGGCCCATATGCTCGGAAATCTTGTCCGTGAGCTTGGCTTCGCCGCGGAACAGCTTGGCGGTGAGGGTGCGCTCGTCCACGGCGCCCAGGACCTCGCCCATGACCACGGGCGGTTCCTGCGACAGGACCGGGATGTGGCTGACGCCAAACTCGTTCATGATGTTGATGACATCGCGGACGGACTCGTTGGGGTGGATGTGCACCAGGTCCGGCAGCTCGCCGTTCTTGGACTTGATGACCTCCCCCACGGAGGTTTCCTCACCGCCGGAGAGGAACCCGTAGGAACGCATCCACTGGTCGTTGAAGATCTTGGCCAGGTAGCCGCGGCCCGAGTCGGGAAGGATGACCACGACGACGGCACTTTCCGGCAGGTCCCGGGCCGCCTGCAGCGCGGCTACTACCGCCATGCCCGAGGAACCGCCCACCAGCAGCCCCTCTTCCCGGGCCAGGCGGCGGGTCATGGCGAAGGAGTCGGCGTCGGTGACCGCGATGACGTTGTCCGGGATTGTCTTGTCGTAGTTCGCCGGCCACATGTCCTCGCCGACGCCCTCAACAAAGTACGGGCGCCCGGTTCCTCCTGAGTAGACCGACCCCGCGGGGTCCGCGCCGATGATCCGGACCAGTCCGCCGTCGGATTCCGGCCTGTCAGCCGAAACCTCTTTAAGGTAGCGGCCGGTGCCGGTGATGGTGCCGCCTGTGCCGGCGCCAATAACGACGTGGGTGACCTTGCCGTCGGTGTCCCGCCAGATCTCCGGGCCCGTGGTCTTGTAGTGGCTGCCCGGTGCGGCGGGGTTGGAGAACTGGTCCGGCTTGAAGGCGCCCGGGGTCTCGCGGGTGATCCGGTCCGAGACGCCGTAGTAGCTTTGCGGGCTGTCCGGCGGCACCGAGGTGGGCGTGACCACCACTTCGGCGCCGTAGGCCTGCAGCACGGCACGCTTGTCCTCGCCCACCTTGTCCGGCACCACGAAGACGCACTTGTAGCCCTTTTGCTGTGCCACCAGGGCCAGGCCTACGCCGGTGTTGCCGGACGTGGGCTCCACGATGGTGCCGCCGGGCTTCAGCTTGCCCTCGCGTTCGGCGTCCTCGATCATCTGGGCTGCGATGCGGTCCTTGATGGAGCCGCCGGGATTCAGGTACTCCAGCTTGACCAGGACGGTGGCTTTGATGCCCTCAGTCACATGGTTGAGTTTGATGAGCGGGGTATTGCCGATGAGGTCCAGGATGGACTGGGCGTACTTCATAGGTACAAAGCTACCGCTTCCTGTGCGCCGTTCCCTGCCCGGGGTGCAAGGATAGGCCGGTGAAGCAGTTCGCATGGCTCAAAGCTGCCCGGAGCTACCTGCTGCCCGGCGCCATCCTGGCAGCAGGCCTGGCCAGCCTGGCACTTGGCGTACTCCCCCTGCCCGCATTCGGGGAGCTGGCTGCCCGAACCATTCCCATCCTGGCCTTCGTACTGGCGATGTCCCTGGTCACCGACCTGGTGGACGAGGCAGGACTGTTCCGGGTGGTGACGGACCGGCTGGCCGCCCTGGGCCGGGGGCGGGTCTTCCTGCTGTGGCTCCTTGTGGTGGGGGTGGCCACGGTGTCCACCGTGTTCCTGTCCCTGGATACCACCGCCGTGCTGGTGACGCCCGTGGTGGTCCTGCTGGCGGTCCATGCGCGCATCCCGCCGCTGCCGTTCGCGCTGACCAGCATCTGGCTGGCCAATACCGCTTCCCTGCTGCTGCCGGTCTCCAACCTGACCAACCTCCTGGCCCAGGACCGGCTGGGGCTAAGCCCGTGGCGCTTCGCGGGACTGGTCTGGGCTCCTTCGCTAGTTGGCCTGCTGGTCCCGCTGGTCCTGCTGTGGCTGGCTTTCCGCCGCGATTTGCGCGGAACCTACGGGCCGCAGCCTGAGCACCCTGTTCGCGACCCCACCGTGCTGAAGGCGGCCGCCATTACGCTCCTGGTCCTGCTGCCCGCGTTGGTCTCCGGGTTGCCGGTCCAGTACCCGGCGCTCGCCGCGGCCGCCGTCCTGCTGGTGGTCTTCCTGCGTCGCAGGCCCTCCGTGCTGCGGTGGTCCATGGTTCCCTGGCGGCCGCTGATGCTGACGGTGGGTCTGTTCATGCTGATGGAGACCCTGCATTCGCACGGCCTCACCACCCTGCTGGCCGGTGTCGCGGGGTCCGGGGACACACTGCCCGCACTGCTGCAGCTGGCCGGAGTGGGGGCCGGCGCGGCCAACGCCGCCAACAACCTTCCCGCCTACCTGGCGCTGGAACCCGTGGCGGGCTCGCCGGCCAGGCTGGCCGCCCTGCTGATTGGCGTGAACCTGGGCCCGCTGGTGACCCCATGGGCCTCGCTGGCAACGCTCCTGTGGCATGAGCGGCTACGCGTCCTGAACGTACCTATCAGGTGGGGCGGGTTCGCCGCCGCGGGCCTGGTGGCCGTTGCGGCGACCGTGCCGCTGGCCGTGCTGGCGCTGTGGCTGGTCAGCGGTATGGCCTAAGGCCGGCGGGATCAGCTGCCTGTGCCCCGGTCTCCGCCGGGAAGGTTCTCCCACAGGCCAATGACGTTGCCCTCGGGGTCCTTGAAGTACGCGGTGTAGCCCATTCCGGGAATCTCGTTCTTGGGCATGACCACCGAGCCGCCCAGCTGCTCCACGCTCTTGAGGGTGGCGTTGATGTCCGGAACGTCGACGGTGATGACCGGGGTGGTGATTTGGCCATCCCTGGCCATCATTCCCCCGTTGATGGCGCCCGCGGCCGCCGGCTGGCCGTCGTCGTCCATGTCCGTGGTGATGACCATGCTGTAGTCCATCCCCGGCACCGCTTCGATCCGCCAGCCCAGTGCCTCCTGGTAGAACTTCCTGGCCCGCTTCTGGTCGTCCGCGGGGATCTCGAAATGCACTACTCCGCCCATCATTGCCCTCCGTGTTTTGTTATTCGCGGCCATCTGCCGGTCGCCCGGGTACCACGCGGTGATCGTAATCCGGGCCCGGAAAGCGCAGAAGGGCCGATGGTCCCGCCGCTGTCGGTGGTCCGTGGGACGATGGAAGGCATGACGATCGCAGACGCACCTCCCCGGCTGGCGGCCGCGGCGGACGTCTCCCTGCGGTGGTGTCCGGAAGCTCCCTACAGTCTTTCCCGCACCCTTGCGCCGCTCCTGCGTGGCAACAGTGATCCTTCGTTCTGCGTCCAGGGGGATGTCATCTGGAACGCATTTACGACGCCGGCCGGCCCGGCCACCATGCGGCTCGCCCCGGCGGGCGGCGGCGAAGCAGGCGGACCGTTGGTGGACATCCAGGCGTGGGGGCCGGGCGCCGCAGCCGCCGTGCAGGCGGCACCCCGGCTTCTGGGGGCGGACGACGACTGGCGGAGTTTCGACGACCCCGACTTCCACGCCACTCTGCCCCACACTGTCCGGGAGGCGCGGCGGCGCAGCCTGTCGGTCCGGCTGCCATCCAGCGGCCGCATGGTGGACCAGCTGGTGCCGATCATCCTGGAACAGAAGGTGACGGTGATCGAGGCGCGGCGCGCCTACCGCTACCTGGTGCACCGCTATGGAACGCCTGCTCCCCCGGCAGGATCATCCACCCCGGCGGGCCTCGTCGTGCCGCCAACCGCCGCGCAGTGGCTGCAGATTCCCAGCTGGGAGTGGCACAAGGCGGGCGTAGGACCCCAGCGCTCCGCCACGGTCATGCGGGCTTTGCGTTCCGCCGTCGCGCTTGAACGCCTTGCGGTATTGCCGGCACTTGAGGCAGCGGAGAAGATGCAGGTGATCCCCGGCATCGGGGTGTGGACTGCGGCCGAGGTGGTGCAGCGCACCCATGGTTGCCCTGACTCGATTTCGGTGGGCGATTACCACCTGGCGTCCTACGTGGGGGCGGCACTGACCGGACGCCGGACGGACGACGCCGGGATGCTCCGGCTGCTGGAGCCCTGGCGGGGACACCGCCAGCGCGTGGTCCGGATGATCCAAAGCACCGGCTTCCGCAAACCCACCTTCGGCCCGCGCATGACCATCCAGGACCACCGCGGGCACTGACCCGTGGGCCTGATGTGCGTGCGCACCGCAGGCCCTCTTTCCAGCGGCGTTCCTTTCCGCGGCCCCACTTTTCAACCTGGGCGCTTGATCCACGGGGCAATGGGTACGGCCATGGGTGAAGGCCGCCCGCGAGGCGGAATGCTGAACAGGACGGAAGAGACCCCATGAGCACCAACCCAGTCAGCACGAACCGGGCCAGCAGCGGGCGGCAAGCCGCCGACCCCGCAGCCCTGGACCCCGACGCACAGGATCCCACCGCCGATGACCCGAACGCTGATGATCCCACCGTCGCGGACCCGATGGGGGACGAGAAGGTACGGCTTCAGCTGGCTATTTTTGAGGTCACCCGGGACGCCGATGGCAGGGGCCTCGACGAGATCCAGGAGATGCTGCGTGCTGCCTTCGCACGGCACGGCGTCGAAACGCCGCCGGGCACCTGGCTGGAATCGGTGGCATCCTCCGCGTTCTACGGTGAGCCGTACATCGTGAACCTTCCTGCCGCGGTAGTCGCGGACACGATCGTGCCCGCTCCGAACCAGGAGGTCCGGGACCGGCTGGCCGCCCAGCGGGAGCTCCAGCAGGAGAAGCTACCGGCCGGCATCTTCCCCTCCCAGGACGACTGGAACATCCCCCGCAGCGAGACGACCGGCGGCAGCACCCGCACGCTGTCGCTGCCGCAGTGGGAAAGCGGGGCGGTCCTGGCCCTGACGGCGCTGGCAGCAGTGGCTATTGCGGCCGTCGTGGCCGTCCGCGCGGGAACCAGCCGCCGGCGCCGCGTCAACGCCTAGAGGCCCAGCCGGGCCACGGCCTCCTCGCGCATCTGGACCTTGCGGATCTTCCCCGAGACCGTCATCGGGAAGCTCTCGCGGACTTCCACGTACCGGGGGATCTTGTAGTGGGCCAGCCGGCCGCGGCAAAACTCGGCAAGGGACTCAGCGGTCAGCGGGCCGGCGCCGGGCTTGAGGATGACGCAGGCCATCAGTTCCTCGCCGTACCGCGGATCCGGGACCCCGATCACCTGCACGTCCTGGATGTCGGGGTGGGTGTACAGGAACTCCTCGATCTCCCGGGGATAGATGTTCTCGCCGCCCCTGATGACCATGTCCTTGATCCGGCCTTCCACCACCACGTACCCGTCGTCGTCCATGCGGGCCAGGTCGCCGGTGTGCATCCAGCCGTCGGAGTCAATCGCCTCGGCCGTCTTCTCCGGCTGGTTCCAGTAACCCGCCATGACGGCATAGCCGCGGGTGCAGAGTTCCCCGATCTGCCCGCGTTCCAGCTCCTCGCCGGTGGCAGGGTCCACGATCCGGCTTTCCAGCTGCGGCATGGTCCGGCCCACCGTCTCGGTGCGCTGCTGGAGAGTGTCCCCCTTGCGGGTCATGGTGGACACCGGCGAGGTCTCGGTCATGCCGTAGCAAATGGCAACGTCCACCATGTTCATCTCCGAAATGACCCGGTTCATCACCTCAATGGGGCACAGCGAGCCCGCCATCACGCCCGTGCGCAGCGTCGAGAGGTCGTAGGACCCGAAGTCGGGCAGGGCCAGCTCGGCGATGAACATGGTGGGCACGCCATACAGCGCCGTGCCCGCAAAATCCTGGACGGCCTCGAGTGCCGCGGCGGGCGAGAAGCCGCGCCCCGGGATGATCGTGGCGGCACCGTGGCTGAGCGCGTTGAGGTTGCCGATCACCATCCCGAAGCAGTGGTAGAACGGCACGGGGATGACCACCCGGTCACGTTCCGTATAGCCCAGCAGCTCGCCGATGGCGAAGCCGTTGTTCAGGATGTTGTGGTGCGTCAGCGTGGCGCCTTTGGGGAATCCGGTGGTGCCGGAGGTGTACTGCAGGTTGATGGGGTCGTGCGGAGAAAGTTCGGCCATGCGGGCCTTTAGTACCGGATGTGCGACGCCGTCCGCCCGGGTGAGCAGTTCGGCGTACGTGAGTTCGGCATCGCTTTGGGGGCTGCCGGCCTTGAGGGGGTCCAGGCCGTGGTCCGGGAGGAAGACGAGCTCCCGCAGGTCCGGGCAGGTCAGGAGGGCCTGGCGCGCCATGGCCACGTAGTCGCTGTTGTTGTCCGACGGCGCCGTGACCAGCATTCGCATGCCGTTCTGCTTGACCACGAACTCGAGTTCATGGCTGCGGTACGCCGGGTTGACGTTGACCAGGATGGCGCCGACTTTGGCGGTGGCGTACTGCAGCAGGGTCCACTCGGCGCAGTTGGGGCTCCAGATGCCCACCCTCTCCCCCTTGGCGACGCCCAAGGCGAGGAGCGCGCGTGCCAGCCGGTCGACGTCGTCGTTCATCTTGGTGTAGCTCCAGCGGCGGGCGTCACCGCCCGGCACCGGGGCGGCCTCGATCAGGGCGTCATGGAGCGGAAACCGTGCCACCACCCGCTCGAAGTTGGCGCCGATGGTTTCCTCCAGGAGCGGGACGTCAGTGTCCCCGGCTGTGTAAGCACGCATGAAGGCACGCTACCAACAGGATCACGGCAGGAGAAGGACGACAGGCGGGGAAACGGACGCAACAGAACCGGAGGTATCAGCAGGGCCCGGTATTGTGAAAACCATGAGTGCACCCATTGATCTGATAGCAACGTTCATCCCCAACGAGGGCGAGTTCCACCGCGTCAAACTGGCCCTGGATATCGCGATCGATGAGGTGGTGAAGGAGCCCGGCTGCATCCGTTACGAGCTGACCGAGGCCACGGAGGAAAAGCTGGTTTTGACCGAGCAGTGGGCGTCCGAGGAAGATCTGGACAAGCACTCCAAGGGCACCGCCGTGCAGGACCTGAACGAGTCGCTGAGCGCACTGCTGGCCGAGCCGGTCAAGGTGGAACGCGTCTAGCGCAGCGCCTTAAACACAGAATGCGGGACCTCCAAAGGGGGGTCCCGCATTTGATTTAAGACAAGTCTTAGAAGTCGGGGATCTGCGTGCCGTCCTGGGTGCCGCCCTGGGATCCGGCGGGCTTGCTTGCCGCCGCTTCCGCTTCCTCCCGCTGCTTGGCCACATGGGCGTGGACTTCTTCCATGTCCAACGCCTTCACGGCGTCCACCACCTGTTCCAGCTGCTGGGCGTTCAGGGCGCCGGGCTGCGAGAACACCAGCACCTTTTCGCGGAAGGCCATCAACGTGGGGATGGAGGTAATGCCCGCCTCCGCGGCGAGCT
This sequence comes from Arthrobacter sp. FW306-07-I, assembly GCF_021800405.1. Classification (NCBI taxonomy): domain Bacteria; kingdom Bacillati; phylum Actinomycetota; class Actinomycetes; order Micrococcales; family Micrococcaceae; genus Arthrobacter; species Arthrobacter sp. FW306-07-I. The sequence continues at coordinate 3,221,444 of NZ_CP084550.1, forward strand.
GCTGCTCAGCTTCGGTGTCCACCTTGGTGAAGAGGACGTCCGGGTGCTTTTCCGAGACCGCGGAATACGTGGGGCCGAACTGCTTGCAGGGACCGCACCATTCTGCCCAGAAATCGACCAGGACAATGTCGTTGCCTTCGATCGTGGATGCGAACTTTTCACCTGTGATGTCAAGGGTAGCCATGTGTCCACGGTACGCGCCCGGCCCCTCCCTGTCGCGCCTGTTCGCTCCCCGCGTCATTGGGAATAGCAGGAAGGACGACGCCGGCACCCGGCTTTAAGCGTCGGCATTCCAGAGATGCGGGGCCGGTGTGCGGCTGCCGGGGAGGGCGCTGGCGGCACGCCATTCGTGGATCCACTCGGGGAGCATGAGGTCCGCCGGCGGGGCGCCGAATTCCGCGAGGATTTCCTCCTGTCTGACCGGACCGGTCTTGGTGACCAGCCGGGTGGCGATGTAGGCGCGGGCGTAAATCTCGCCGTCGGCCACCATGCGCTGCTCGAAGAAGATCGCTTTGGTGTCCAGCCCGATGATGCGGGTCTCGATGGTGTAGTCCTGCCACAGCTGCAGCGATTTGCGGAAGGAGATGGTCTCGGCCGACACCACCGGGCTCCAGCCCCGGCGGCGCATCCGCTGCCAGATGCCGCTGCGGACCATCAGGTCGAACCGGCCCAGGTCCATGAGGGACAGGTACATGCCGTTGTTCACGTGCATGGCGATGTCGATGTCCGTGGGCAGGACGCGCAGGGGCAGGGAGGACGCCTCCCACACCGTGAGGGGCGGGCGACGCTTCGACCGGAAGAGCAGGAGCAAGGTTCTCAGAAGCAGGTGCATGGACCAATGCTACCCGCGAGTAACATTGTGCAGGCTGCTGACCGGCGTGCCCACCGCCGTAGGATTTCCTGCATGACGCAGCAACGTTAGCGGGACTTGGCGGAGTGGCCCCTGATGGCTACCGCGCTTGTCTTCCTGGGCGCCTACGCCTGGCAGGTGATCGGCCGGGTTGAAGGCAGCTGGGCCGACTGGCTCGAGGCCGTCATGTGGGTGACGTGGTGCGTCTTTGTCCTGGACTATGCGGCAAACCTGTGGCTGGCGGAAAAGCGCCGGCAGTGGTTCATCCGAAACCTGCATGAGCTGGTGATCGTGGCCCTGCCGTTCTTCCGGCCCCTGCGGCTGCTGCGGCTGGTGACACTGCTGTCCGTACTGCACCGGACGGTGGGCGAGACCCTGCGCGGCCGGGTAGTGACGTACGTGGCGGCGTCTGCTGCACTGCTGGTCTTCGTGGGAGCGCTGGCCGTGCTGGATGTGGAGCAGTGGGCGCCGGAGGCCAAGATCACCACGTTTGGCGATGCCCTCTGGTGGGCCACCGCCACCATCACCACCGTGGGCTACGGGGACATGTATCCGGTGACGCCCATCGGCCGCTTGGTGGCCACGGCGCTGATGATGAGGGGATCGCCGTGCTGGGTGTAGTTACCGCCTCCATCGCGTCCTGGCTGGTCCAACGCGTTGAGGACACCGCTGAATCGGTGGCCGAGGCGGTGGAGGAACCGGTCCGGGTTGAGGTGGCGGAACTGGTGGCGGAGATCGCACTGTTGCGGCAGGAAGTCGCTGAACTGCGGGAACACCGCCCGCTGTAACGGCAAGTACCGGGCCGTCGCTGCTTGAGTAGCGGGCCCCGGGCAGGCGAGTACCGGGCCGGAAAAGTCGGGTAAGTCCTACTGGTGCCCGCCCCTTGGCACGATTCCTAGACTCGGGGTTCCTAGGACCAACACGCACTGGCAGGTCCCCCGGGTGGCTTCCGGGAGACCTTCCTTCACGCGGAGCTCTGCATTTTCTGGGTGTGCGGATGCCTCCAATCTGTACCGCCACCGGTTCCGTCGTTTGCCGGGGCCCGGCGGTGCAATCACATCTCGCTCCGTCCAGTCCCGGCGTGCCTCGCATGCCCGGGCAGGACCGACACCTGATGGGCAACCCATGAACCCGAAGACATCCACCTCCCCCGACGGCACCAGCAGAAGCTTCGCCACCGACGAACCGCGCACGGACCTCAGCACCGGCCGCCCGGTAATCAGCAACAAACTGTGGGCCGGCATGGCCACGGCGGCGGTGGTGGCCGCAGTGGGCGTCGGCGCCCTGGCGGCGCCGCCCACCTTGCTCAGCGGTGGCACGACGCCGGCGGCCCAGGTCGCAGAAACCGCCGCGCCAGCGCCGCCAAGCACCCCCGACGGCGACGATGCCGTGGCGGCAGTTGCGGCCAAGGGAGCTGCGCCGGCTGCGGAGGCAGCACCTGCGCCGGCATCAGAAGCGCCCGCTCCCGCAGCGCCCGAACCCGCCCCGGCCCCCGCCCCCGCACCGGAACCGGCACCTGCGCCAGTCTCCGAACCGGCACCCACACCCGCACCCGCGGGCGATCCCAATTCGTACACGGTGGTGGCCGGCGACACCGTAGGTGCGATTGCAGCGTCCCGTGGCGTGGACATGAACGCGATGCTCGCAGCCAACGGATTGAGCGCCTACAGCATCATCTACCCGGGCGAAACGCTGCTGCTGACCGGGCCGCCGGTAGCGGTAGCAGCGCCTGCACCGGCACCGGCTGCCGCACCTGAGCCCGCCGCTGCCCCGGCTCCAGCAGCCGCACCCGCTCCTGCTCCCGCGCCCGTAGCTGTCCCGGCAGCACCTGCCGTCCGCACCATCTACGTTGCGGGCTCCGGGGGTCAGTCGATGGTGGACGCCTGCATAGGGCCCATCCACTTCACCCCGAATGACGGCTACTCGCTGTTCATCACCGAGCACGATTTCTGCGGCGGGTGGGCGCGCTTCTCCGTAATCGGCGTGGGTGAGACGGTGAGCATTCCGGGCTACGGCACGTACACGGTGACGGGGCGCGGCACGGTCCCCAACCCGGGAACCACCAATGACGTCATCGCGGTCTTCGGCGGCTTCCCCCGGGCCATCCTGCAGACTTGCATCCCGGGAACCAGCACGATGCTCCTGATCGCGCTGAACTGAACCTGGTTGTACTAGGCCTGTTGAACCGCGAAGTTCTTAAGCTTGTCCGCGGGTCCGAACCTTCAAGGGCTGGATCCGCGGACAAGGCCATGGTTGCCTGCGCTAGACCCCGTGGCGTTCTGAGATGTGTTCCACCAGTTCACCCACGCGCTGTTCGTTGTAGTTGCGCGCAATGTCGCCCTGGCTGATGATGCCCACCAGCTTGTGGTCCGAGATCACCGGGAGCCTGCGGACCTGGTGCTCCTCCATCATGTGGATGGCTTCGTCAACGTTGGCGTCGGCGTCGACGCAGTACGGCTTGCCGGAGGCCAGCTCGCGGGCCATGGTCTGGCCCGGGTCACGGCCGGCGGCGACGCACTTGAGCACGATGTCACGGTCGGTGATCATGCCCTTCAGCTTGCCGTCGTCACCGCAGATGGGAAGAGCTCCGCAATCGAGGTCCCGCATCATACGGGCCGCGTTTAGAAGGGACTCGCTTTCCCCGACACATCGGGCATCAGTGGTCATGAATTCGCGTACGGCACTCATTGAATCCTCCTTCATCGATGTGGGATATCGACGCAGGGCATCGGAGCACATGCGCCGATACTTCCAGATTATGCCCGCCCCAACATCGTGTCGACGGCGGCAGGAGCCTTGCCTGGGCGCTCTGGAGCAGGACACCGGACAACGAAAAAGCCCCCGGAACCTGTTGGTTCCGGAGGCTTTCCTTGGGTGGCAGATGAGGGATTCGAACCCCCGTAGGCGTTGCCAGCTGATTTACAGTCAGCCCCCTTTGGCCGCTCGGGTAATCTGCCGAACTTCAAAAGAAGTACCCGTTGATGCAGTGTCCGGAAGGATCCGTTTCCGGTCCTTTCCGCTTCAGTAACCGCGGGCAAGACAACTTTACAGAACTTCCGCCGAAGAATCGAATCGGGGCCTGCAGCACCTCAAAAGCCCTGGAACCACGCGAAAAACCCGGACTTATGCCTGGCCCAGAATGCGCCCCCCAGCTTGGCCTCAAAGCTGAGCGCCTGTTCTTCAGTGATCTGGTTCAGCTGCACGGCCCGCTGAAGGTCGGCCCGCACGCCGTCCATCCGGGATGAAGCATCCGCCACCGGGCTGAGGACGATGGACGCCGCCACCGCTGCCGCGGCCACTGACGTTGCGGCCGTGGCCACTGCCCCGGCTGCCGCCGTAGTGGTGCGGGTGACGTAACGGGCGGCTTTGCGGCGCATGACGATGATCCCTTCAACTGCTGTACCTCTGGTCCAACTCTGGCCACCGCTCCTTCATTCCGCCGGTGCTTCCGCTGAGAGGGAACTGTGAAATGCGCATCCCACCGGCCGCGGCATCCGTATTAGGCTGGAACGCAGGAATCCAGGCCCTGTCCCCCCGCAGGGCTCCCATCAGCAAAAGGAGAGTCATGGCAGGCGAGTCAACGTTCGACGTCGTAAGCAAGGTGGACAAGCAGGAAGTGGCCAACGCACTCAACCAGTCCCAGAAGGAAATTGCCCAGCGCTATGACTTCAAGGGTGTTGGCGCCGAGATCGACTTCAGCGGCGAAAAAATCCTCATGAAGGCCAACTCGGAGGAACGCGTCAAGGCTGTCCTGGATGTCTTCCAGTCCAAGCTGATCAAGCGCGGCATCTCGCTCAAGTCGCTGGACAGCGGCGAGCCCTATGCTTCCGGCAAGGAATACCGGCTCGAGGCCTCCATTAAGGAAGGCATCGCCCAGGACCTGGCCAAGAAAATCAACAAGCTGATCCGCGACGAAGGCCCCAAGTCCGTCAAGTCCCAGATCCAGGGCGACGAACTCCGCGTTTCCTCCAAGTCCCGTGACGACCTGCAGGCCACCATGGCCCTGCTGAAGGACTTCGACGAAGCCGACCTGCAGTTCGTGAACTTCCGCAGCTAGCAGCCGTCCTGCCGCGGCGTCGTAATCGACGCCATAGTTCCCGGCGCTGCAGGAAAAGGCCGGCGCACCCGATATACGGGGTGCGCCGGCCTTTTTGCGTGCCGGGGGTTGTCGAGTCGCAGCAACCCAGACGGTAGCCCAGGGCAACAGACCCGGGCGTAATCCAGCGCCAATTACGCCACGTTTGGTTTGCGTAATACCGCCTGCCGGGTAATCTCTTTCTTAGGCCTTCCTAAGTAAGGCTTACCTGAGTGAAAGAACTTCCATGACTGCCAACTTCCTGATCGGCCTGCGCGAAGGACTCGAAGCCACCCTGGTGGTAGTCCTCCTGATGGCCTACTTGGCCAAGACGGACCGGCGCCACCTCATCCCCTGCATCTGGGCAGGTGTTGCGGCGGCGCTGGCTGTGTCAGCCGGCTTCGGCGCGCTCCTCACCTTCGGTCCCAGGGGACTCACCTTTGAGGCACAGGAGGCGATCGGCGGCGGCCTCTCCATTCTCGCCGTAGGCCTGGTCACGTGGATGGTCTTTTGGATGGCCCGCACCGCGCGGACGCTCGGAAGCCACTTGAAGTCCCACGTCGATAAGTCGGCCGATGGAACCGGGTGGGGCCTGGCCGTGGTTGCCGCCATCGCGGTGGGACGTGAGGGCCTGGAAACGGCGCTGTTCCTTTGGGCGGCGGCCAAGGCCACGGGCGAATCCACGCAGCCGCTTGCCGGCGCCGTCCTCGGCCTGCTTGCCGCGGCCGGCGTCGGTTACCTGCTGCACCGCGGCGTCCTGAGAGTGAACCTCTCCCGCTTCTTCACGTGGACCGGTGCCGCCCTCGTCATCATCGCCGGCGGCGTCCTGTCCTACGGAATCCACGACCTCCAGGAAGCCGGCCTGCTTCCGGGGCTGCACTCCCTGGCCTTCGACATCAGCGTCGCCGTCCCGCCGTCGTCGTGGTACGGGACACTGCTGAAGGGAACCTTGAACTTCTCCCCCGCCACAACTTGGCTCGAGGCGGGCGCCTGGCTCCTCTACGTCCTGCCGGTGCTGTTCCTGTACCTGCATACGAACCGCAAGACGCCCAAGCCCACTACTGCTGGCACAAACCCCGCCGGCAAGGCCGTCGCAGCCGCTTAACTCCCGCGCCACCCGCACCCAAAGGAATCCCCATGCCTGGCTTTAATCTGCCCGAAAACAACCTGCCCAAAAATGCCGCCACCCGCGATATCAAGCTCGCTTTGCTGGCTGCCGCCGTGGTGTCCGTCCCCCTGCTGCTCACCGGCTGCACCGACAACACCAAGGCTGCGGACTCCAACGGGGGCGCCATCAACGTGGTCAGCTCGAACACCGACTGCAGGGTCTCGGCAACCAGCGTCACAAGCGGCAACCTTACGTTCTCCGTCAAGAATGAAGGCACAGAAGTCACGGAGTTCTACCTGCTGGCAGCGGACGGGCTCCGCATTCTGGGCGAAGTGGAAAACATCGGGCCCGGGCTCAGCCGCAACCTGGTGGTCACCGCCCCCGCCGGCACGTACACCACTGCCTGCAAGCCCGGCATGGAAGGCGACGGGATCCGGGGTGCCTTGGAGGTGACGCAGTCCGGCAACCAGCCGTCCGCGGACGCAGATTTCCAGCACCTGCTGGACACCGCAACCACGCAGTATGCGTCCTACGTGAAAGACCAAAGCGAACAGCTGCTCACTGGCACTGAGCAGTTCGCTGCAGCCTTCGCGGGCGGCAATGCCGGTGAGGCGAGGCGGCTGTACGCCGCCACCCGGCAGCACTGGGAACGGATTGAGCCCGTTGCCGAGTCATTCGGGGACCTGGACCCGCAGCTCGATGCACGCGAGGCCGACCTCGAGCCGGGCCAGGAGTGGACCGGCTGGCACCGCGCGGAAAAGGATCTCTTCCCGCCCGCCGGCTACACCGCCATGACGCCGGCCGAACGCTCAGCCATCGCCGATCGCATGGTGGCCGACACCAAGGACCTGGTGGAACGCACCCGGACGCTTGAAATCTCCGCGGACATGCTGGGCAACGGCGCCAAGGAACTCCTCGACGAAGTGGCCACGGGCAAGGTGACCGGCGAAGAGGAAATCTGGTCGCACACCGACCTCTGGGACTTCCAGGCGAACGTTGACGGTGCACGCATTGCGTTTGAAGGCCTGAAGCCCGCGCTGCTGCAAAAGGACTCCGCCCTGGCCGCCTCGCTGGACGAAAAGTTCGCAGCGTTGCAGGCAGAACTTGCCACCCATGCCCAAGGTGCGGATTTCATCTCCTACGACAAACTGACGCCGGAACAGGTCCAACGGCTCGCGTCGCTGGTTGACGCCCTGGGCGAACCACTGTCCCGGCTGACCGCGGCGGTGGTCCTGTGACCGGGTGCCCCTTTAGCGGCCGGCCGCCGGAAGCTTCCGGACCGGCGCCGGCAGTCGCAACCGATAAGGTATCTGCGGATACCACGCAGGGGGAAGGCCCGACGGCCGGATCCCGACTGAGCAGGCGCGGACTGTTTGGCATCGCAGGACTGGGCGGCGCCGCCGCCGGGCTTGCCGCCGGCTTCCTGGGGCACGACGCCGTGGCGGCCACTGCGGCGCCCGCGCCTTCTGCCGACAGTCCGGTGGTCCCCTTCCACGGCGACCACCAGGCCGGCATCACCACCCCGGCCCAGGACCGCCTGCACATGGCGGCGTTCGATGTCACCACCACCAAGCGTGAAGAACTCATCCAGCTCCTCAAGGACTGGACCGAGGCAGCGGAGGCGCTGACCGAAGGGCGCCCCGCCGGGACAACGGGCGCTGTGGACGGGCCCTACGGCGCACCCCCTGAAGACACCGGCGAGGCCCTGGACCTCAATGCGGGCAAATTGACCCTGACCTTCGGTTTCGGCGCCAGCCTGTTCGAAAAGGACGGGGTGGCCCGCTTCGGCCTGGACGGCCGGCGGCCCGAGGCCCTAATCGAGCTGCCGCATTTCCCCGGCGACGACCTGGACCCTGCCCGCAGCGGCGGTGACCTGGTGGTCCAGGCCTGTGCCAACGACCCCCAGGTGGCAGTCCACGCCATCCGGAACCTGGCAAGGATTGGGTTTGGGAAAGTGCGGGTCCGGTGGTCGCAGCTGGGCTTTGGCCGGACCTCCTCCACCTCCCGCGCCCAGCAAACTCCGCGGAACCTGTTCGGTTTCAAGGACGGGACCAACAACCTCAAGGTCGAGGATGACCAACTGCTGGACCAGCATGTGTGGGCCCACGCTCCCCGGCCGCAGGATGCCTGGCTGGAGGGCGGCAGCTACCTGGTGGCGCGCCGGATCCGCATGCATATCGAGATCTGGGACCGGACCTCGCTGGGCGAACAGGAAGGCCTGATCGGCAGGACCAAGGGGACCGGCGCGCCCCTGTCCGGCGGCGAAGAGTTCACCGAACCGGATTTCGCGCGCCGAGGCAAAGGCGGCAAGCCCCTGATTCCACTCGATTCACACATGCGGATGGCCCACCCCAGCCAGAACAGCGGGGTGCGGATGCTGCGCAGGGGCTACAACTATACGGACGGGTCCGACGGCGTGGGCCACCTCGACGCCGGCCTGTTCTTCATTGCCTTCGTCACCGACCCGCGCACCCACTACGTGCCCATGCAGATGGCCATGGCCAAGGGCGACACGCTGGCCGTGGAATACCTGAAGCACACGGGTTCCGGCCTGTTCGCCGTCCCGGGCGGTGTGAAGCCTGGCGGTTTCATCGGCGAAGGACTCTTCGCCTGACCGCCGCGGCTGCCTTGCACGGCCCGCGCCGCCGTCGTCTTCGACGCGCAAACTCGAAACCGTCGCGCATGTTCGCTGGCGCACCCGTTTCTTGGGGGGCGCCAGTGAATATGCGCGTCGAAAAATAGGTTGCGCATCGAAAATGTCCAGCAAGCGGCGACGGCGGGATGCCGGCTACAGCTGCCGGCCAGCCATCCGCTCCAAGCGGGTGATGCGGTCGCGCATGGGCGGGTGCGTTGCGAACAGCTTGTTCATGGCCCCGCCGCGGAACGGGTTGGCGATCATCAGGTGCGATGCGTTGACCAGCCGCTGGTCCTGCGGCAGCGGCGCAAGGCTGACGCCGCGCTCAATCTTGGCCAGGGCTGAGGCGAGCGCCAGCGGATCGCCGGTGAGCTGCGAGCCGTCCTCGTCGGCGTCGTACTCCCTGGTGCGTGAGATGGCCATCTGGATCAGCGACGCCGCGAAGGGCGCCAGCAGCGCCATGGCGATCATCGCCAGCGGGTTGGCGTTGCGGCGGTCGCCGCCGCCAAAGAACAGCAGCATCTGCCCCACCGAGGTGATGACGCCCGCGACGGCGGCCGCCACGGACGAGGTGAGAATGTCCCGGTTGTAGACGTGCATCAGCTCGTGGCCAAGGACACCGCGCAGTTCGCGGGCGTCCAAGAGCTGCAGGATGCCTTCGGTGCAGCAGACGGCGGCGTTTTGCGGGTTGCGTCCGGTGGCGAACGCGTTCGGGTTCATGGTGGGCGAGACATAGATGCGCGGCATGGGCTGGTTGGCCCGCATCGAAAGCTCACGGACGATCTGGTAGAGCTGCGGCGCCTGGGCTTCGGTCACCGGGATGGCCTGCATGGACCGGATGGCGATCTTGTCACTGTTCCAGTACCCGTAGAAGGTGGTGCCGACCCCGATCAGGGCCATGATCCAAATGGGGGTGGAACTGCGGGTCCCCACCCCGATCAGCCCGCCAAGGCCCAGCAGTACCGCCCACAGCACCCCGAACAGTGCCGCGGTCTTCAGGCCGTTGTGATGTTTGTGCACGTTTCCTCCTTACTAAAGGAACGGCTTGCTAGGGAACCGGGTTCCGCGCATCGTACTTCCGGAAGCCCGGCTGCAGCTTCGCCGCCAGCCACGCCCCCGCGATGCACAGCCCGCCTCCCAGCAGCAGGACCCAGCCCTCACTCAAAATCTTAGTCGCGCCACCTGCCAGCAGATCGCCGATCCGCGGACCGCCGGCGACCACCACGATGAACACGCCCTGGAGCCGACCCCGCAGATGGTCGGGGGCTGCGGCCTGGAGGATGGTGTTGCGGAAGACGCTGCTGATAGAGTCCGCGATGCCGGCCAGGGCGCAGCAGACGGCGGCGGGCAGCAGCCACACGGTCACAGCACCGTCGGGCGCGGGCCCGGCGAGCAGCACCACCGCGCCGAACGCTCCAATGGAGGCGCCCCAACCCATGACGGAAACGACGACGGCGGTCCCCTGGCTGCGCACGCTGCCCAGCGGCCCGGAGAACAGACCGGCCAGGAAGGCCCCGACGGCGGTGCACGCCAGCAGGATGCCCACGGTCGCCTCCCCGCCTCCGATCATCAGCGCCGCGACAGCCGGAAGCAGCGCCCGCGGCTGGGCGAGGATCATGGCCACGAGGTCGATGATGAAGGTCATGCGGAGGTTGGGGCGGGTGCCCAGGAACCGGAAACCCTCGATGACGGAGCGGATTCCCGGCCTGCCGCCGGCTCCGGCGGGCGCCATGGGCGGAAGCCGGTACACCGCCCAGAGGACGAAGGCGAAGCTGGCGAAGTCGATGGTGTAGGTCCAGCCGAATCCCAGCCAGGCCACCAGCACGCCGGCCAGCAGGGGTCCGGCGGTCATGGCCAGGCCCATGGACAGCATGCTCAGGGCGTTGGCCGCGGGCAGGAGTTCCTTGCGGATGAGCATGGGGATGATGGCGCTGCGGGCCGGCTGGTTGATCGCCTGGGCCCCGCTTTGCAGTGCCACCAGCAGGTACAGTACCCAGACGTTTCCCAGGTGCAGCCAGGCTTGAAGCGCGATCAGGCCGGTGGTCAGCCACAGCACGGCGGAGGCCAGCAGGGCGATCCGGCGGCGGTCGTGGGCGTCGGCGATGGAGCCGCCCATCAGGCCGCCTATCACCAGGGGAACCAGTGCAAAGATGCCCAGCAGGCCCACGTAAAAGCTGTCCTGGGTCAGCCGGTACACCTCCAGGCTCACGGCCACCAAGGTCAGCTGGCTGCCGACGGCGGACACCGCGGATCCCAGCCAGAGCCGGCGGAATGCGGGGCTTTCCTTGAGCGGCGTGACATCGACAAGTAGTTTCCCCACTCCGTAACACTAGCGGGACACGGGGAGAGGTTAGCCGAGCCTTATTGTGAGTTGCTCAAAATAAGTGCTTCAATGGAGCCATGACGGAGCACTTTGATGGCCAGGAAGCATGGGCTGCAGCCCTGCGCGCCCATGGCCGCAGGGTGACCAAGCAGCGGCTCGCTGTACTCGCCGCCGTCGAACGCCACCCGCATTCCCCTGCCGAAAGCATCCTTGCCGCCGCCCGCGCCGAGCTCCCCGAACTGACGGCCCAGTCCGTCTATGTGGTCCTCGGCGACCTGACGGACCTGCACATGCTGCGCCGTTTTGAGCCGCCGCACTCCCCCGCCCTGTACGAAACGCGTGTGGGCGACAACCACCACCACGCCATCTGCATCAGCTGCGGGCGCGTGGAGGACGTGGACTGCGCCGTCGGCCACGCCCCGTGCCTCACCCCGCACTGGAACCCGGACGCCAAGCCGATGACCATCCAGATCGCCGACGTCATGTACCAGGGCATCTGCCAGGAGTGCCAGCAGGCCCAGCAACTTCCTCCCCACAGTCCCTCGCAAGAAAAAGAGAAATAGGAGAACAATGACTGCCGTTTCCACAACCCAGTCAGGCGCGCCGGTTACGTCCGACGCACACTCGAAGTCAGTTGGTGCCGATGGTGCCATCATCCTGACTGACCACTACCTGGTGGAGAAGCTTGCCCAGTTCAACCGTGAGCGGGTTCCGGAGCGCGTAGTGCACGCCAAGGGCGGCGGTGCATTCGGCACGTTCAAGACCACCGAGGACATCTCCAAGTACACCAAGGCTGCATTCCTGCAGCCGGGCGTCGAGACCGAGATGCTGATCCGCTTCTCCTCCGTTGCCGGCGAGAACGGCTCCCCGGACACCTGGCGCGACCCCCGCGGCTTCGCCGTGAAGTTCTACACCAGCGAGGGCAACTACGACCTCGTGGGCAACAACACCCCCGTCTTCTTCATCCGCGACGGCATCAAGTTCCCGGACTTCATCCACTCGCAGAAGCGCCTCCCGGGCACCCACCTGCGCGACGCCGACATGCAGTGGGATTTCTGGACCCTGTCGCCCGAGTCCGCACACCAGGTCACCTGGCTGATGGGTGACCGCGGCCTGCCCGCTTCCTGGCGTGAAATGCAGGGCTACGGCTCGCACACCTACCAGTGGATCAACGCGGAGGGCGAGCGTTTCTGGGTCAAGTACCACTTCAAGTCCAACCAGGGCGTGAACTCCATGAGCTCCGAGCAGGCCGAACAGCTTGCCGGCTCCGACGCGGACTTCTACATCCGCGACCTGTCCGAGAACATCGAAGCCGGCAACTTCCCCTCCTGGGACCTGCACGTCCAGGTCATGCCCTACGAGGACGCCAAGAGCTACCGCTTCAACCCGTTCGACCTGACCAAGGTGTGGCCGCACGCGGACTACCCGCTGATCAAGGTGGGCACCATGGAGCTGAACCGGAACCCGGAGAACTACTTCGCGCAGATCGAACAGGCCACCTTCGCGCCGTCGAACTTCGTGCCGGGCATCGCCGCTTCCCCGGACAAGATGCTGCAGGCCCGCATCTTCTCCTACGCGGACGCACACCGCTACCGCGTGGGCACCAACCACGCGCAGATCCCGGTGAACCAGCCCAAGAACCAGGTCAACAACTACAGCCAGGACGGCCAGGGACGCTTCCTGTTCAACGCTCCCTCCGTTCCGGTCTACGCGCCCAACACCTTCGGTGGTCCGGCTGCAGTTGAGCCGCAGAACACCGCCGGCGGCTGGGAGAACGACGGCGAGCTGACCCTGGCCGCGCACTCCCTCCACGCAGAGGACGGCGACTTCGTCCAGGCCGGCGCGCTGTACCGCGAGGTCTACAACGAAGCCGAAAAGGCCCGCTTCCTGGAGACGATCACCGGCGCAGTAGGCGGCGTCAAGCGTTCCGACATCAAGGAACGCGCCATCCAGTACTGGACCAACGTCGACGCCGAACTGGGCGCCAAGCTGCGCGCCAACCTCGGCGCCGGGGCTGCCCCGTCGGCTCCGGCCTCGGATGCAGAGTCCGCCAACAAGATCGGCTGACCAGGCTTCCTGCAGGCTTAACCGAAAGACCACCCCGCCACGGGTTCCGTGGCGGGGTGGTCTTTTTGCACATACGGTCCTGGTCCCCTGGCCTGCCCCGGGCGGCCCTCCTAGGCTCCGTTCATGAACACAATTGCAGGCATTCCTACGGAAGCCTTCCGTTTCTATGCGGAGCTGGAAGAGAACAATAACCGCGATTGGTGGCTTGGCCACAAGGACGTGTACGACGCCGCGGTCAAGGAGCCACTGGAAGCACTTTTGGCGGTCCTGGAGCCGGAGTTTGGTCCGGCCAGGCTGTTCCGCCCGTACCGGGACGTCCGCTTTTCCCAGGACAAGTCACCCTACAAGACTGCCCAGGGCGCCTTCGCCACCCGGCAGGAAGGGGTGGGTTACTACCTGCAGGTCAGCGCCGACGGGCTGCTGGTAGGAGGGGGCTATCGCTCCCACACCCCCGCCCAGCTGGCCAGGTTCCGGGCGGCAGCGGACGCCCCGGGGAGTGGCGCCGCCCTGGAGGAGATCGTGGATGCGGTGGCGGCCGCCGGCTTTCTCATTGAAGGCGAGAAGCTCAAGACGGTGCCCCGCGGTTTCGGCCGGGACCACCCACGGGCGGAGCTTCTCAAGCACAAGACCTTGTATACGGGAGTGGACCTGGGCCAGCCGGAGTGGCTTTCCACGGAAGGTGCCACGGACGAGATTGCCGCCAGGTGGCGGCAGCTGCGGCCGCTGGTCGAGTGGGTGGGGAAGTACGCGGCGCCCTGAATTTGCAAAGTTGCAGGCTGGAAAAGCAACTGCCCGCCCGGCACAGGCCGGGCGGGCAGTTGGACAGCTGGTGATGCGCCGGCCGTCGGGCGGATTCGAGGGCCGTCAGGTGCGGCTCAGCTCGTCCTCGTCATCAGCTTCAGCGGCCGCGAGGGCAGCGGTGCTGGAAATGCCATTGACCGTCGCGTTGGCTTCGGCGAAGCGCTCGTTGAGCCGCGAGTGGCGCTGGCCGTAGGCGAAGTAGATCGCCAGGCCCAGGACCAGCCAGAACGCGAAGAAGATCCAGGTCTCCACGGCCAGGTTGGTCATCAGGTACAGGCAGAGCAGGGCTGAGACCACCGGGAGCACCTTGCCGAACGGGACGCGGAAGGCGGGCTTCAGGTCCGGGCGCTTCTTGCGCAGCACCAGGATGCCCAGGCTGACCACCACGAACGCGGACAGCGTGCCGATGTTGATCATTTCCTCGAGCAGGTCCACGTTGGTGAGGCCTGCCACCAGGGCAACCGCGGTGCCGCAGATGATCTGGAGGCGGACCGGCGTGGCGCGCTTGTCGCTGGTCTTGGAGAGTGCCCGCGGCAGGAGGCCGTCGCGGCTCATGGCCAGCACCACGCGTGACAGGCCCATGAGGAGCACCATGATCACGGTGGTCAGGCCCACCAGGGAACCGAAGGCGATGACCTTGGCGGCGGAGGTGTCGCCCACCGCTTCGAACGCGGTGGTGAGGGTGGGGCTTTTGGCTTCGGCCAGCTGCGTGTAGGACACCATGCCGGTCAGGGCCAGGGAGACCAGGATGTAGAGCAGCGTCACCAGGGCCAGGCCGCCGAAGATGCCGCGGGGCAGGGTCTTCTGCGGGTTCTTCACTTCCTCGGCGGAGGTGGCCACCACATCGAAGCCGATGAAGGCGAAGAACACCAGGGCGGCGCCGGCAAAGATGCCCGCGGTGCCGTACTGGGCAGGGGCAGCGCCCGTCAGGAAGCCGAAGAACGACTGCTTCAGGACGTCCGCCGCACCGGTGCCCGCAGTGGGCTCGGCAGCGGGAACGAACGGGGCGTAGTTTTCGAACTTCACGTAGGTGAAGCCCACCACGATCACGAACAGCACCACGGCGATCTTGATCAGCGTGAAGATGTTGCCCACCCGAGCGGAGAGCTTAGTGCCCAGCACCAGCAGCACGGTGAAGATGGCAACGATCAGGAAAGCGCCCCAGTAGAGGTCCACGCCGCCCAGCGAAATGGCCGGGGGAATGTCCAGGCCGGTGAGGGCAAACACCTTGCTGAGGTAGATGCCCCAGTATTTGGCGATCACGGCCGCGGCCGTGAACAGCTCCAGGATCAGATTCCAACCGATGATCCAGGCAAGAAGTTCGCCCATGGTGGCGTAGGTGAAGACATAGGCCGAACCCGCCACGGGGATGGCGGTGGCGAACTCGGCGTAGCACATGATGGCCAGCGCGCAGGTGACGGCCGCGATGGCGAAGGAGAGCGTCACGGCGGGACCGGCAAAGTTTGCGGCGGCCTTGGCGCCGACCGAGAAGATACCGGCGCCAACAGCAACGGCGACGCCCATGATCATGAGGTCCCAGGTGCTGAGGGAACGCTTAAGCTTGCGTCCGGGCTCATCGGCGTCGGCGATCGACTGCTCGATGGATTTTGTCCGCAGAAGGTTCATAAGGGGTCACAATCCTGGTTTGTGATGGAAACAGACCTATCAACGATAGTGTCCATCCACTGGACGGTCCCAATCGTCCCGAATAGTGAGACGCCCTAATGACCGAATAATGTTCTGCCAACGCACTGGGGGCCCTCCCAAAGGAGAGCCCCCAGTGGCGGCGGATCGAACTTCTAGGCGGGCCAGTCCATCAGCGTGGACCGGATCAGGAAACGTTTACCCTCAGGGGCTTCAACGGAAAAGCCGCTCCCCCTGCCTGGCACAACATCGACGCTAAGGTGGGTGTGGCTCCAGTAGTTGAACTGTTCGCGCGACATCCAGAACTCAAGCGGTTGGGGCTGCAGCCCGTCGGACAGGTCGAACAGTCCCAGGAGGATGTCGGACTCCCCTGTGATGAAGTCACCTGCCGGGTAGCACATGGGAGCGGACCCGTCGCAGCAGCCGCCGGACTGATGGAACATGAGCGGGCCATGCCGGTCCCACAGCATGCGCAGCAGGTCCACGGCCGCGGGCGTGAGCGCCACCCGGGAAAAGTCTTCCCCGGGCAGCGTCACGGCGGCATCGAGCCTGGTCGAAGCCATGGCCTAGAAGAAGCCCAGCTTGTTTTCGTCGTAGCTGACCAGCAGGTTCTTGGTCTGCTGGTAGTGGTCGAGCATCATCGCGTGGTTCTCGCGCCCGATGCCCGAGGACTTGTAGCCGCCGAACGCCGCGCCTGCCGGGTAGGCGTGGTAGTTGTTCACCCAGACGCGTCCGGCCTGGATCTCGCGGCCTGCGCGGTAGGCCACGTTGCCGTTGCGGGACCACACTCCGGCGCCGAGGCCGTAGAGCGTGTCATTGGCGATGCCCATGGCGTCGTTGTAGTCGCTGAATTTCGTCACGGCCACCACCGGGCCGAAGATCTCCTCCTGGAAGATCCGCATGCGGTTGTGGCCCTCGAACACGGTGGGCTGGACGTAGAAGCCGCCGGCCAGGTCGCCCGGCAGCTCGGCACGGGCACCGCCGGTGAGGATCTTGGCGCCTTCCTGCTTTCCGATGTCGATGTAGGACAGGATCTTCTCCAGCTGGTCGTTGGACGCCTGCGCACCCACCTGGGTTTCGGTGTCCAACGGGTTGCCCTGGATCATCTTTTCCACCCGGGCCACGGCGTCCGCCATGAAGGACTCGTAGATGTCCTCCTGGACCAGCGCACGTGACGGGCAGGTGCACACTTCGCCCTGGTTGAACGCAAACAGGGCGAAGCCTTCCTGGGCCTTGTCGTAGAAGGCGTCGTTTTCCTGGGCTACGTCGTTGAAGAAGATGTTGGGGCTCTTGCCGCCCAGTTCCAGCGTGACGGGGATGAGGTTCTGGCTGGCGTACTGGCTGATGAGACGCCCCGTGGTGGTCTCGCCGGTGAAGGCGATCTTCCGGATCCGGGAACTGGACGCCAGCGGCTTGCCGGCTTCGACGCCGAAGCCGTTGACCACGTTAAGCACACCGGCCGGCAGCAGGTCCGCAATGAGCTCCATCAGCACAAGGATGGACGACGGCGTCTGCTCCGCGGGCTTGAGCACCACGGTGTTGCCGGCGGCGAGCGCGGGCGCAAGCTTCCAGACGGCCATCAGGATGGGGAAGTTCCAGGGGATGATCTGGCCCACCACGCCGAGCGGCTCGTGGAAGTGGTAGGCGGTGGTGTTGTCATCCAGCTGCGAGAGGCTGCCCTCCTGCGCCCGGACGGCGGAGGCGAAGTAGCGGAAGTGGTCCGCGGCCAGCGGCAGGTCCGCGTTGAGCGTTTCCCGGATGGGTTTGCCGTTGTCCCAGGTTTCCGCGACGGCCAGCATCTCGAGGTTTTCGTCGATGCGGTCGGCGATCTTGTTCAGGATGGCGGCCCGTTCCGCCACGGAGGTCTTGCCCCAGGAAGGTGCGGCCTTGTGGGCAGCGTCCAGGGCCAGTTCAATGTCCTCGGCCGTGCCGCGGGCCACCTGGCAATATGCCTTGCCTGTTACCGGGGTGATGTTGTCGAAGTACTGGCCCTTCACCGGGGCCACCCATTCGCCGCCAATCCAGTTCTCGTACCGGTCCTTGAAGGTGACCTTCGAACCGTCGGTTCCCGGCTGTGCGTAAACGGTCATGTGCTTAGCTCCTTTGCTGTGCAGAAGGCTGGCCCACCAGGGCGCCCGCCGATGGACCCAGCGTAGGAGGGGAAAGGTTGCAGCAAGGTTGCACGGGTGGGTTGCGGATCACAACCGCGGGCTGAGCTTGTCGGAACCTGGTGTCCACAAGCTCAACCACCTACTGGCTGTCAGGCACGGAGCTCGGCTTCCAGCCGTTCCAGGTCGGCGACGACGGCGGCGCGCTTGGGTGAGCGCGGCGGCAGGAGGCGAAGCGCAGCCCGGCGGATACCGACGTCGTCCCTTGCTTCGGGCAGCGCGGCGAACTTGAGCAGGGACTCGGCGCTGCCGTCCGTGAGGACAGCTTCCCGGAGCAGGGACGAGACCCTGTTCCTCAAGTCCACAATGCCGGGCGCTTCTGAGCGCGGAAGCACCTCGCCACGGTAGATCTCCAGGGCAATCCGGTGCGCACCGCGCTGCAGGCAGCTGAGCACCTGGCCCGTGTCCGGCACCAGGTCCAGCGGGAGCCGGTACGGGCGTGAGCCGGGAACGGCCTCCGGGCTCAGCTCCTGGAGGATCTTCCGGAGGCGGACCATCTCGGCCCTGAGCGTAATGGTGGAACCCTCCCCTGGATACAGCAGCGAGCCGAGTTCCTCGGCGCTGAGCCCTTCCGGGTGTGTGCTGAGCAGGGCAAGGATCTCGCTGTGCCGGGCGGACAGGGAAACCGTCCGGCCGGCCAGGCTGAGCAGCGCCTGGTCGCGGCCCAGCAGTTGGAGGCTGTTGCGGTAGAGGCTGCCTTCCTTGGCACCTGGGGCCTGCCTGCTTCCGGAAGCCGTGGGCCGCCGTCGTACAGCTTTCCTGGCCAGCTCCGCGGCATGCTGCAGGCGCTCCACGCGCAGCTGCGCCTGGGCGGCGGCCACCGTGGCCTCCACCAGCGAGAGCGTGTGCGGGGCCACCGCGGTGTCCGTGCCGGTGATGTCCACGACGCCGAGCAGGGCGCCGGAGTCGGGGTCATGGAAGGGGACGGCTGTGCAGCTCCAGGGATGCACGGCGCGCTGGTAGTGCTCCGCTCCGGCGATCTGGATCCCCCTGCCCAGGGCAAGGGCGGTGCCGGGCGCGCTGGTGCCGACGCTTGCCTCGGACCAGTCCGCGCCGGGAACGAACATCATGCCTTCGGCGCGGCGCTGGAGGGTGGGGTCGCCGTCCACCCACAGCAGCCTGCCCACCTCGTCGCCCACAGCCACCAGGAGGCCGCTGTCATGGCTCGGCTGGACCAGGAGTTTGTTGATGACCGGCATGATGGCGGCCAAGGGGTGCTGCCGGCGGTAGTCGTCCAGCTCGTCCCAATCGAAGGCCAAGCGGGCGGCCACGTTGTCAGGATTGGCCTTGAAGCGTGCAGACCGCTGCCAGGACTCGCGGATGAGTTTGCGCAGGCCCGGAATTTCGGGCGTGGCGTCGCCCCGGCCCGGATGCTGTGGAGCCAGGTCAGCCAGGCGCTCATGTCCCGCCAGCGCGGCGCGCTGGAGCGGTTCAGGGTGGAGCAGGTTCGTCATCGAACTCCCGGTCCAGAGTTTTGCCCAGCGCTTGAGGCTGGAGGTGGCCAAGCCAGCATAGCCGCACCAGAACTGCGTGTCATGGGTGCCGGTGTACTGGGTGTATCCGGACCAGATCCCTCAGCGCCTCCGCTCCCGCCGCCGCGACCCCCGGTCAGCTGCGGGAGATGCGGATCATGTCCTCACGCGGCACAACCTTGATGCGTTCGCGCACCACGTGGTTCAGTTCCTCCGGGCCGGTCCAGGCTGCGCCCAGGCCTGCCTCGTGCGCATCGAGCTTGTTCCACCCTTCCCAGGTGGTGTATTCGATGCCGCGTTCCTCAAGAAGATCGATGATGGCCTGTGGATCGGGATTTTTCGCCGCGGGCAGGTTCAGACGGTCCTCCAGGAGGAAGCCGATGGTCTCCAGCGCGTCACCCTTGGTGTGCCCGATCAGCCCCACGGGACCGCGCTTGATCCAGCCCGTGGTGTAAACGCCGGGAACGGGGTTGCCGTCGGCGTCCAGGACGCGCCCGCCCTCGTTGGGGATGACGCCGCGCTTGGCGTCATACTCCAGTTCGTCCAGGGCCGAGCCGTGGTAGCCGATGGCACGGTAGACGGCCTGGACGGGGTACTCGACGTACTCCCCCGTCCCCTTGGCGTTCCCTGTCCCGTCCAGCTGCATGCGCTCAAACTTGATGCCGCCCACCTTGCCCGTGCCGTCGTCGAGCACTTCAACGGGGTTGTGCAGGAAGTGCAGGTGCAGCCGGCGGGAGGAGGGGTTCTCGGACTCCGCATGCTCCTCCACCAGCCAGTTGGTGAGGGTGTTCACCATGGTCTTCACCTGGTTGTTGGTGCGGATGGCCTCGTCCGAGGCCTCGTCGAACTCGAAGTCCTCCGGGTACAGGACGATGTCGACGTCGTTCATGTGGCTGAGCTCGCGCAGCTCCAGCGGGGTGAACTTGACCTGCGCGGGGCCGCGCCGGCCGAAGACGTGGACGTCGGTGACGGGCGAGGCCTTCAAACCGGCATAGACGTTGTCCGGGATCTCGGTGCTGAGCAGCTCCTCGGGGTGCTTGACCAGCATGCGGGCAACGTCCAAGGCCACGTTCCCGTTGCCGATAACGGCGATTTCCCTGGCCTCCAGCGGCCACTCGCGGGGGACGTCGGGGTGGCCGTCGTACCAGGAAACAAAGTCCGCACCGCCGAAGGAACCCTGCAGATTAACGCCCGGAATGTCCAGGTCCGCATCCTTGACGGCACCCGTGGAGAAGATGACGGCGTCGTAGAAGGCGCGGAAATCGTGCAGCGTGAGGTCCCGGCCGTAGGTGACGTTCCCAAGGAAGCGGATGTCGCCACGGTCCAGGACCTTGTGCAGCGCGTTCACGATGCCCTTGATGCGGGGGTGGTCCGGGGCCACACCGTACCTGATCAGGCCGTAAGGCGCCGGGTAGGCCTCAAAAAGGTCGATGCTGACCTGGAAGTCGCCGTCCTTCACGCCGCTGGACTTCGTGAGGATGTCCGCAGCGTAGACTCCTGCCGGTCCCGCGCCGATGATGGCAACGCGGAGGGGACGGTTGGACGGGGTTTCGCTGTGGTTGGACACCGGGAGCCCTTCTGACTGGTCCTGCTCATGATCCATGAGGGTGCGCAGCACGGTGCAGCGCACAGTCCCCCATTCTAGTTGGCGGCCAGCGGCACAACCTTGCCTTCGCGGTACAGCAGCGCGCGCAGTTCGGCTTCCGCGGAATCCAGCCGTTTCGGGTCGATGGTTTCACCGTCGTGGTAGTGGTCCACCACCCGGGGATCCACGTAGCTCTTCCGCGCGATGGACGGGGTGTTGCCCAGCGTCTGCGCGGCGTCATACATGGCCCGGCTGATGGCCCGCTTCCGCTTGGCGGCAGTGCGCTGGACACCGGTGCGGGCCAGGCTTTCCGCTGCTGCCACCGTTCCGCGCAGGGTCCGGAAGTCCTTGGCCGTAAAGTCGGAGCCGGTGCGCTCCTTTACGTAGGCGTTGATGTCGGCGCTTGTGACCGGGCGCCACACCCTGCCCTCCTTGTAGGCCAGGAGCCGGGCGTTGGGACCGCGCCGCTTGAGCAGGCGCAGCAGGACGGCGAGGTCCGGATCGCGGATTTCCGACTCCCAGTCCTTGCCGCTTTTGGCCGGGAAGCGCAGTATGATCCGGTCTTTTCGCACCTGGACATGGGCGCACAGCAGGGTGGCAAGGCCGCGGCTGCCGTTCTCGTTCGTGTACCGCTCAGACCCCACCCGCAGTGACCCGCTGTCCAGCATCCGGAAGGCGCCGGCCAGGACGCGTTCGCGGGTGAAGCCGTCGCTGCGCAGGTCTATGGTGACGCGCCGCCGGGCTGCGGGAAGCGATTCGGCCAACTGGAGCGACCGGTCGAACTTCACCCTGTCCTTACGCTCGCGCCACTCCGGATGGTAGATGTACTGGCGGCGGCCCACCCCGTCCACCCCGGTGGCCTGGATGTGGCCGTTCTCAAACGGGGCGATCCAGACGTCGGTCCATGCCGGCGGGATGCCGATGCTTTCCAGCCGGTCGCGGATCGGGCCGGGTGGAAGCGTGGAGCCGTCCAGGTCACGGTAACTGAACCCCTTGCCGGCGGCCACCCTGCGGTAGCCACGGCCCGAGGCATTGCTGCGCCGGAGCCTCATGGGGCGGGCTTCGGCAAAGGCGCACATGTCATGAAAGCAAGCCTACTGACTATTTTCCGGATTGCCGCCTGCCTGCTGGAATACCCGCCCGCCGGATGCTGTTATTGAGAGCGTGCCCATGCCAGAAGGAACCTCGCCAGCCACGCCCGTCGCCGCCCCGGAAGCCGCCGCTCCGCCCGCCGCAAAATCCCCAGCAGGTGCCCCGGCACCTGCGGGCCCCGTGCCCGTTGGCAAGGACACGACGGCGGGGATGCTGTTCGGCATCGGCGCGTACGTTTTGTGGGGGCTGCTCCCCCTGTACTTCTTCATCCTTATGCCGGCGGGGGCCGTCGAAATCGTCGCCAACCGCGTGGTCTGGTCGCTGCTGTTCTGCGCGCTCCTGATCACGGTCACCAGGACGTGGCGGGTGCTTGCCGCGGCCCTGAAGGACCGGGTGGTCTTTGGCTCCCTGGCGCTGGCGGCGTTCCTGATCGCCATCAACTGGCTGACCTATACGTACGGGGTGACTACGGGGCAGGCCGTGGAAACATCCCTGGGGTACTTCATCAACCCGCTCGTCTCGGTGCTGCTGGGCGTGCTGGTCCTGAAGGAAAAGCTGCGGCCGCTCCAGTGGACCGCGGTGGCCGTCGGCTTCGTGGCCGTGGGCGTCCTGACCTACTCCTACGGAAAGCTGCCGTGGATCGCCCTCACGCTGGCGTTCAGCTTTGGCCTGTACGGCTTCGTGAAGAACCGGGTGGGCTCGAAAGTGGACGCCATCACCAGCCTCAGCGTGGAGACCATGATGCTCGCCCCTCTCGCTGCCGTGGCCATGGTGGTCCTTGCTGCCAGCGGAAGCTCGACGCTGACCACCCAAGGCGCGGGGCACTTCTGGCTGCTGCTGGCGTCCGGCGTGATCACTGCCGTTCCGCTGCTGTTCTTCGGCGCCTCCGCACGCCGGCTGCCCATGACCACCATCGGGCTGCTCCAGTACTTCGCCCCCGTCCTGCAGTTCCTGGTGGCCTTGCTCGTGTTCCGTGAAACCATGACCGTTGAGCGCTGGATCGGGTTCGGGGTGGTGTGGCTGGCCCTGGTGCTGCTGACCCTGGACATGCTTCGGGCGGCGCGCCGCAACTCGCTGGCCCGCAGGGCGCTTCGCCAGGCCTCCTGATCCTGAATTAACCAAAGAGAAGGTGGGCCCGCGACTGCGGGCCCACCTTCCTTGCGTTGCCGGAGGGAGTCGTTCCGGCTATGCGTTGGCCTTGATGGCGGCGGCGAGGACTTCCAGGCCGTCTGCCAGCAGGTCATCGGTGATGACGAGCGGCGGCAGCAGGCGGATGACGTTGCCGTAGGTGCCGCACGTGAGGATGATGACGCCTTCCTTGAGGCAGGCGGCTGCAACAGCCTTGGTCAGTTCCGGGTTCGGCTCCTTGGAGCCGGCCTGGACCAGTTCGACGGCGAGCATGGCGCCGCGGCCACGGATGTCACCGATCACGTCGGTTCCGGCACCGGCCAGTTCAGCCTGCAGGTCGCGAAGCCGGCTGAGGGCCAGTTCCTCGATGTGGCGGGCACGGCCGTTCAGGTTGTATTCCTCCATGGAGCCGATGGCGGCCAGCGCAGCGGCGCACGCCACCGGGTTGCCGCCGTAGGTGCCGCCCAGGCCGCCCGGGTGGACGGCATCCAGCAGGTCGGCGCGGCCGGTGATGGCGGACAAGGGCATGCCGCCGGCGATTCCCTTGGCCATGGTCAGGATGTCCGGGACAACGCCCTCGTGGTTGACGGCGAACCATTCGCCGGTGCGGCAGAAGCCGGACTGGACTTCGTCGGCGATGAAGACGATGCCCTTCTCCTTGGCCCAGGCGGCCAGCGCCGGGAGGAAGCCTTCGGCCGGGACGATGAAGCCGCCCTCGCCCTGGATGGGTTCGATGATGATGGCGGCAACCTGGTCGCCGCCGATCTGCTTCTCGATCATGGTGATGGCGCGCTTGGCGGCCTCGGCACCGGTGATGGCTGGGTTTTCCTCGCGGTACGGGTAGCTCATCGGCATCCGGTAGACCTCGGGGGCGAACGGGCCGAAGTTGGTCTTGTACGGCATGGCCTTGGCGGTCAGCGCCATGGTCAGGTTGGTGCGGCCGTGGTAGGCATGGTCAAAGGCGACGACGGCGTCCCGGCCGGTTGCCAGGCGGGCCACCTTAACGGCGTTTTCCACGGCCTCGGCGCCGGAGTTGAACAGGACGGTGCGCTTCTCGTGGTCGCCCGGCGTGAGGCGGTTCAGCTGCTCGGCGACGGCCACGTAGCCTTCGTACGGGGTGACCATGAAGCAGGTGTGGGTGAAGTGCTCCACGGCTTCCTTGACCGCGCCGACCACGGCGGGGTCGGAGGCGCCCACGCTGGTCACGGCGATGCCTGAGCCGAGGTCGATGAACGAGTTGCCGTCGACGTCCTGGATGATGCCGCCGTCGGCGTCGGCCACGTAGACCGGAACGCTGGAAGCGACGCCGGCGGCAACCACGGACTTGCGCCGTTCGGTCAGTGCCACGGACTTGGGGCCGGGAAAGTCGGCCTGGACGCGGCGCTTCTGCTCCAGGCGGTAAGTGATGTCTGCTGCGGTGGTGGTCATGGGGTTACTTTCAGTGCTGGTGGTGGGAAATCAGGCGTCGAGGGCGGACATGACGTGCTTGATGCGCGTGTAGTCCTCCACGCCGTACATGGAGAGGTCCTTGCCGTAGCCGGACTGCTTGAAGCCGCCGTGCGGCATTTCGGCGGTGAGCAGGATGTGGGTGTTGATCCAGACGGCGCCGAAGTCCAGGTCGCGGCTGAGCCTCATGGCGGTGCCGTGGTTGGTGGTCCAGACACTGGAGGCCAGGGCGTAGTCGACGTCGTTGGCCATGGCCACGGCTTCTTCCTCAGTGCTGAACTTCTGGACGGTGATAACGGGGCCGAATGTTTCCTTCTGCACCACATCGTCGGTCTGCTTGGCGCCGGTGATGATGGTGGGCTCGAAGAAGAAGCCCTTCTCCCCCGCACGGTGCCCGCCGGTCTCGATCCTGCAGTTGGCGGGCAGGTTCTCCACCACGGAGGTGACGGCGTTGAAGTGGTTGACGTTGTTCAGCGGCCCGAAGTAGTTGTCTTCGTCGTTTTGCGAGCCAGTGTGCAGGGTCCTGGTGTGTTCCACCATGGCTGACACAACGTCGTCGTGCACGGATTCCTCCACCAGCACGCGGGTAATGGCGGTGCAGTCCTGTCCGGCATTGAAAAAGGCGAACTCGGCGATGGCCGCTGCGCTCTTCTTGATGTCGGCGTCCTTGAAGACAATGGCCGGCGCCTTGCCGCCCAGTTCCAGGTGGGCGCGCTTGAGGCCCTTCGCGGCGCCGGACGCGACAGCGATGCCGGCCCGGACCGAGCCGGTGATGGACACCAGGCCGGGGACCTTGTGTTCCACCATCATGGCCCCGGTTTCGCCGGTGCCGAGCACCACGTTCAGCACGCCGGCGGGCAGGATCTCCGCGGCGAGCCGGGCCAGCACCAGGGTGGATTCGGGGGTGGTGTCGGAAGGTTTGAGGACCACCGTGTTACCGGCCGCGAGCGCGGGACCGATCTTCCAGATGGCCATCAGGAACGGGTAGTTCCACGGGGCGACCTGGGCCACCACGCCGATGGGTTCGCGCCGGACGTAGGAGGTGTGGCCCTCGAAGTACTCGCCGGCGGACTTGCCCTCCAGGATGCGGGCGGCCCCGGCGAAGAAGCGCAGCTGGTCGGCGCCGGCAGCCACTTCCTCGGAGGCAATGAGCGAGCGGACCTGGCCGGTGTTGCGGTGTTGGGCCTCGACCAGTTCGTCGCTGTTGGCCTCGATGGCGTCCGCGAGCTTGAGCAGCATCAGCTGGCGCTGGCCCGGGGTGACGTGCTTCCAGGTCCTGAAGGCGTCCTTGGCGGCCGCCATGGCGGCGTCCACATCCGACTGCACCGACACGGGAGCCTGCGCCACCACTTCGCCGTTGGCGGGGTTGACCACGTCCAGCAGGGTGGTGCCGGCGGGGGTGACGAACTTCCCGTTAATGAAGTTCTGCAAGGTTTGAACCACGGTGTGCAACCTCTTTCGTAAGGGCCATCCGCGGCCGGGCGGAGACCAGGACGGATGGATGGAACTGCATTGAGCCTATGCCAGCGCCCAAGCCGGGTGAATAGCCACCTGCACACCCTTGCCAAAGGTGTTTAGTGCGGTTGCCCAGCTCACGTTTATCCTTGCTTCATGGCCATTTCCCTTGCTGCCCTGGTGGGCGTAACCTCCTTGAAGCTGTCCAAGGCGGGCGTGGCGGAGACTACGTGGAACCAGGACATCAACTGGGTTGCGGTGACCGAACTGGAGGATCCTCAGCGGTTCCTCAACGGCGGGGAGCTGGTCCTCACCACGGGCCTGCGGCTTCGCTCGGCGCCCGAGCAGCGCCGCTTTGTCCGCCAGGTGCAGCGCGCCGGAGCGGTGGGCATCGGCTTCGGTGTGGGGCTGTCGCACGAGGCTGTGCCGCCGGCCCTCCTGGCGGAGGCCAACCGGTGGGGGTTGCCCGTGGTGGAGGTGCCATACGAGACGCCCTTCATCGCCATCACCAAGCTGGTGGCCGATGCCCAGTCCGCCGACCACTACGCCAAGCTGGAACGGCTGATCGCCGGGCACCAGGTTCTGGCCCGCGCGCTGCTGACAGGCGGCGGGCTCGCGGAGCTGCTGAAGAACCTGGGCGGCATGCTGCGCACTGACATCGCGCTCACCCAGTTCACGGCCCAGCTCTACAACAGCAGCAGCACCCACCCGTCGGCGGACACCTGGTCCAGCTACCCCGTGCCCACGGGCCGGCGCGACGCCTGCACCCTGTGGGTGCGCCAGCCCTTCGATGACACCGGCATCATCGGCTACGCGCAGAACCTGATCAGCGTGGAGCTGAACAACATGGTCAAGCAGCGGCAGGCACAGCGTGCCCTGTGCGGCCAGGTGCTCGAGGACGTGATCCACGGGGCGCTGGAGACCAGCGAGGCGCAGCGCAGGCTGGCAGGCGTGGGCGTGAACAGCACCCGCAAGAACGTGGTGCTGCTGGCCGTTTCGGCCGCCCACGGCAAGGCTCTGGGGAGCACCTCGGTGCCGCAGGAGCTGGAGAAGGCTGTTGCCGCCGTCGTGGGCAAGGACCTCGTGCTGGTAATCAATGACGACGGCGGGACGGCACCTGCGCTGGCCCGGAAACTCAGCGACCACCTCGCCGAGGCCGGAATCCACGCCACGATCGGCATCGGTGGGGCGTACACCAAGCCAAACGGACTCCGCTGGAGCTACTTCGAGGCGCGCGACGCCGCCAGCCACGGCCTGCCGGTCAACGAGCCCGAGCGGCTGAGCCTGACGTCCCTGCTGCTGGCCAGCGAGGACGTGCCACTGGCGGACATGGCACACGAGTCATTGAACCCCTTGCGTGCCTTCGATGCGGCGCACGGCTCGGAGCTGGTGGCCACGTTGGAGAGCTACCTGAACAACAACGGGTCCGTAGCCGCAGTCGCGGAAGAGCTCACGCTGCACCGCAACACCGTCCGGTACCGGCTGGCCCAGATCACCGAGCTCACCGGCTACGACCCGGCCATCACCGCGGACCGGGTGCAGTTGTGGCTCGCCCTGGCCGTGGCCCGGTTGTCGGCGCGGCAGGGCAAGTAGCCGCCGCTTACAGCCTCAGATGACGCCGTGGCCCAGCAGGTCGCGCGACTTCTTCCACGCCTTCCGGGACCCGGCCTTTGCCGCCCCCATCCGTTCTTCCTGCTGGTTGAGCAGCTCGGCGTAGATGCCCGCCGTTGCCGGATCGCTGTACTCCGCGGCGATGGCGGCGAGCAGGTCGCGGGCCACCACGGCGTCCTGGAATTGGCCCAGGATCTTCTGCTGCCGGTGTGCGGCCTTGGCCACCTTGCCGGCGCGCTTTCCGTGCACCAGGGCCGCCGATTCGGCCACGTGGCGCAGCCGCTTTGCGTCCTTGCGGACGCGGTGGAGGGCAAGCTCTTCCTCCCTGCCGCGCCGGGCCCGCTTGACCGCCTTGTGTGAACGGCGCAGGCGTTTGGCGGCTTTATCCACCGCCTTCCCGGCGGCACGGCGTCCGGGAGTCACGGCTTCGGCGCGCACGGGCGGGTTGTCCCGGAAATCCTCCAGCTTGTCCAGGAGGCGGAAGTAGCGGGTCGATCCCAAGGCTTCCCGCAGGAGCCGGTAGGCGGCGTCGTAATCACTGCCGGTGCGCTGTTCCACGGTTGCGGCGGCGCCGGCGATGCCCTCCCCCGGCGGCAGGGCGCCCAGTTGTTCGCGGAGCTGTTTCCCCAGCACCTCGGCGTCGCGTGGCTGGCCCAGCAGCTGGCCCAGCCATTTCAGCTCGCTCCGCAGCTTGCGCACCGGCGATGCCCGGTAGAGCCGGCTGTAGGCAGCCAGGACGGAGCGGATGCGGCGCGTCGCCGAACGCATGGCGTGCACGGCGTCCGGTTCCTCGTTCCGGACGTCGGCGTCGCTTGCGAGGATCTGGTCGATCTGCGCAGCTACATAGACGGTGACGACGGCGGCGGCCGGGGCGCGCTTTCCAGCCAAGAGGGCGGGGGCACTTCCAGGGCCGGCAGCACCGGCGGCAGGAACCTCACCGGCGGCAGCGGCCCGCTTTCCTGCCTTGGTGTCACTTCCCAGGGCGCGGGCCAGCTTGGAGGCGTGGCCGGCCGGCTGGGCGCCGGCGGCGGTGAGCAGGTCCTCCACGGGGCCGAAGAGGTCAGGATCCCCATGGACCAGTTCCAGCTCCCATTCGCGCCATTCCTGCCGTGTAGCCTCGTCAGGATGTCCGTCCTCCAGTCGCACGGCGGTGACCTGGTCGTCGGCGAAGTCGGCGAGGTGCACGCCGTCCGGCCCGTAGAGGGGGTACGTGGTGCGTCGGGTTTCCAGGCGGACCACGGGCGCCGGGACAGTCCCCCGGAGGTAGGCGTGCAGGTGCGTGAGGAGGCTGTCCGGGACGACGTCGGGCCGGCCGAGCGGCGCGTGCAGTTCCGTCCGGTGCTGGGGGCCTTCCCCGGCGGCAGCCTGCGGCGGCAGCTTCAGGTGCCACCCCGCGTCTTTGCCCCCGGTACGGCGGCGGAGCGTGATGCGGCGGCCAGCCAGGCCATGTTTGGGAGTGTCGAAATACACCGCTTCCAGCAAGTCCGTGTGCGGCTTACCCGTGCGGGCCACCCCGGGAGCCTGCTCCAGTGCCGGCACCTCGGCGGCGGTGTCGACGTCGTACTTCTTCTCGATCTCAAGTTCCCGGGAAGCCTCCACAGCCGTCCTTCCGCGCCGCCTGGTCCATGCCAGGCCCTCCGACAGTCCGTTGGCAGTCTATTGCAGGCGTCCGCTCCGGCGAGAGGTTGGCCACAAAAGCGAAAACATCAAACGTCTAACCTTTACCGTTGAGGGTATGCCCGCCACTCCCCCTGCCTCCGCGCCCGCGGACGCCCCCGCCGTCACTCAGGCGACTCCCACCGCCAGGCCCGCCAAGACAGCCGGGACGGCACCTGCGAGGCCGCGCTCCGCCGTCGTGTTCGGGGTCATTGCGCTGGTACTGATCGGGCTGAACCTGCGCGCCGGCATCACGGGAGCGTCCGCTCTGCTGCACGACCTCCAGGCGGTGCTGGGCTACGGGGCGCTGGTGGCGGCGATCATCCCCTCCATCCCCACCCTGTGTTTCGCTGTGGCCGGCGCTGCCACCTCGTGGCTCAGCGGCAAGCTCGGCGTGGAGAAGGCCATCCTGCTGTCCCTGGCCCTGCTGGCGGGCGGGCTGCTGCTGCGCGGCATCCCCGCCACCGGCATGCTGGTGGCCGGCAGTGTAGTGGGCATGTCCGGGCTGGCCATCTGCAATGT
This sequence comes from Arthrobacter sp. FW306-07-I, assembly GCF_021800405.1. NCBI lineage: Bacteria > Bacillati > Actinomycetota > Actinomycetes > Micrococcales > Micrococcaceae > Arthrobacter > Arthrobacter sp. FW306-07-I. Next base: position 3,251,082 of record NZ_CP084550.1, read on the forward strand.
GGCCATGCCGTCCTTCATCCGCGAGCACTTCGCCTCCCGGACCTCCCTCATGACTGCCGTCTACACGGTGACCATGACCACCGGCGGTACCCTGACCTCCGTCCTGGTGGTTCCGCTGGCACAGGCCCTGGGATCCCCGTCCGCCGCTGTGGGTGCCGTGGGCATCGCCGCTGTGGCAGCCTTCCTGGGGTTCGTGCCCGTGGCCATGCATGCCCACCGCCACGCCGTTCGGACCACCGCCCGGCACGTCTCGCCGTGGCCCCTCCTGCGGACACGCAAGGGCCAGCTCCTCACCGCCATCTTCACCCTGCAGGCCCTGCTGGCGTATGCCCTGCTGAGCTGGTTCCCCTACATGCTCACCACTATGGGCCTTGGCGCGTCGGAGAGCGGACTGATGTTCGGGCTGATGCAGCTGGTCTCCGTCCCGGCCGGGATGGTCCTGATTGCCATTGGCTCCCGGCCGGGCATGCTGCGCCCCGCGTTCTATTTGGTAAGCATCACCATGATGGTGGGGATCGCGGCGCTCCTGGTCCTCCCCGTGGGTCTGGCAGCCGTCCCCGCCGTCCTGCTGGGTTTTGGCCTGGGCATCTTCCCGCTGGTGATGGTGATGATCAGCCGCAGCGGAACCAGCACCGCCGAAACCACGGCCTTGTCCACCCTTGCCCAGTCCTCGGGTTACCTGCTGGCCACCGTGGGCCCGTTCGGCATGGGGCTGCTGCACAGCGCCACCGGTAGCTGGTCCCTGCCCCTCGTGCTGCTGCTGGGCCTGGCCCTGGTGCAGATCGTGGTGTCCCACCTGCTCACCGGGAAGGCGATGTCCGCAAAGCCAGCGGGCGCTCCCGGCACGGTTGCCCCGGATGGCGCCCGCGCGGAAGGAAAATAACGCCATGTCCTTGAGTCCTTCGGTCCGTCCGCCGCTCGCCGCCGAAGTCACGGCCAAGCTGCGGGAAATGGTGCACTCCGGCGAGTGGCCGCTAAACCAGCGGATCCCACCCGAACCCGAGCTCATGGCCAGGCTGGGTGTTTCCCGCGGCACCCTCCGCGAGGCGGTCAAGGCTCTGGCCCACGGCGGCATGTTGGAGGTGCGCCGCGGGGACGGCACCTACGTGCGTGCCACCAGCGAAATGTCCGGCGCGGCCCGCCGGATGTACCAGGACCACAGCGAACAGCACATCCTCGAGGTCAGGCTGGGCCTGGACACACAGGCTGCCCGACTGGCCGCGCGCAATGCCACGGACGACGACGTCACGGCCCTGCGTGCGCTCCTCGCCACCCGGGACCGGGCCTGGAGGAACGGGGACTTCGAGGCCTGGGCCGACGCCGACTGGCACTTCCATGAAGGCATTGCGCGCGCGTCCGGCAACCCCCTGCTGCACGAGCTCTACGCGAGCTTTGGCACCGTGTTCCATCAGGACCTGCTGACGCAGCAGCGCCGGCCGGGCTTCAACGGGCTTCCCCGGGACGGCCACGAGACCCTGCTCGATGCCATCGAACAGCGGGACGAGGATGCCGCCGTGGCCAGCGTGAACCGGAACCTGAACTCCTGCGCGGAGTGGCTGGCGGAGTAGTTGCTCCGGCTTCCCCGGTTATCGACGCGCATGTTCCTTGGCGCGCGGGATAAATCCGGTGCGCTTTCGAATATGCGCAGCGAAAGTAAACCTGCGCGTCGCCGAGGACGGTGCGTCCCGGACACGCCAGCGGCCCGGCACCGTGGTGCCGGACCGCCGTCGTACGCTTTGTCTTGCTTATCAGCCTCAGTCGCCGCGCAGGCCCGCGAACACGTTCTTGGGCCGCTGCATCTCGCCGTGCTTGGCGCCCAGGATGATCACCAGTGCTGCGAAGCCCGGGATGGCCCACTGCAGGAGCTTGAGCTGCTGCTGGGCGGCCTTGAGTTCGTCCGACGCGGCGCCATGCGGCTCCGTTGCGCCTTCTGCACCTTCACCGGCCAGCTTGTCCACCTTCTTGCCCAGGATGCCCGAGTACAGGGTCACCGCAGCACCCACGACCGTAACGGCGGTCTTGATGACGGTGTCGCGGGCCACGCCCTCCTGCTTGGCGATGCGGCCTTTGTTCTCCCAGGCAATGGCAAGGTCCGCCACCAGGTGGGAGGCGAAGGCCGCGGTCTGGAACGGAGCCCACTTCATCCAACCAGCGCTGGAAAGCCGGGTCCGCTCCGAGGGGTCCTTGGCCTGGGCCGCTGCCCCGTTGAGCCCGATGGCGCCCATCAGGGATCCACCAAACCATGCTGCTGCCGTGAGGTCGTGAACCGAACGGGCAATGAGATTTCCTGCCATGATGTGCATTCCTATCGTCGTGAACTGGTTCCGGGGTGCCGCTGCGCGGCAGACTTCACTTGCCGTGTCCCATCGAGGTATGGTGCGCTCATGGTAAGCACACTTACTAATATTACGAAAGCCCGCCCCCGACTGGTGCGCACCGCGTAATATCGTCGCCATGGGAAACACAGGGACATTGTTCGGTTGGGCCTTCGGAAACCCCGCCCGCGAAAGTGACAGCGGCTACGTCGACGGACTGGAGCGCGAGGCGCTCCGCAATGCCAAGCAAACGGCAAAAGCCAAGGGCGTGGACGTTGTGGCGGGCTCTGAAGTGTTCACCGTCCTCAGCGCGGACGAATCCCTGGTGGAGCTGGACAACGCCCCCGGCCAGCTGGTGGTCCGCTGTACCGTGCACGTCGAGGGACCGGGCGCAGAAAAGCTGCGGGCCGAAGGGCCCATGAACGGCTGACAGATGTCCAACGGCGAATCCACGCTTAGGCAGGCAGCGGACGTTGTCGAAGAGGCCTCCAACCACAAGGTGCTGGATGTGCTGGCCCGCGCCGGGTTTGCCGTCATGGCCCTGCTCCACGTCATCCTCGGTGCCATCGCCATCGACATCGCTTTCGGGCATCCGGGAGAGGCCGAACCCACCGGCGCCATTGCCCAACTGGCAGACAACCCGGGGGGCCCGATCGTCATGTGGGGGTGCGTGGTGGCCTGCCTCGGCCTTGCCTTATGGCAGGCCAGTGAGGCGACCTTGCGGGCCAGGAGCCTCCCCCGCAAGGAACGGCTGGCCAAGCTGGTCTCCTCAGGGTTCCTGGCCATCGCCTACGGAAGCGTGGGCCTGACCTTCGCAGGCTTCGCGCTGGGCCAGCGCAGCGACTCGGGCGACAACACGCGCGACTTCAGCGCCAGCCTGATGGACAACCCTGTGGGGCCGTGGCTCCTGGTGGCTCTTGGCCTGACCATCCTGGGCGTCGGCATCTACTTCATCGTCAAGGGCTTGCGGCGCGGCTTCAAGGAAGAACTGTTCCATTTCGAGGGCACCCGGCGCGGCAGGCTTATCGACAGCCTGGGCGTCACGGGCCACGTGGCCAAAGGCATCGCGCTGGACCTCACCGGACTGCTGTTCGTCATTGCTGCAGCCAAGCACCGGCCCGAGGAATCAACCGGGCTGGACGGCAGCCTCAAGGCGCTGCAGGACCACCCCTTCGGGCCCGCCCTGCTGGTGGCGATCGGTGCCGGGTTCATCGCCTACGGGATTTTCGCCCTGGTCCGGGCCCGGTTCGGGCGCATGTAGTCCCGGGCTTTGTGGGTAGGAAGGAAGTATGACCCAACAGCTGCGCGTAGTTTCCGCCGTCACCGGAAGTGCCGGGCAGGCCTTTGCTGCCCTTTTCCGGCTCCTCAAACTCGCGCGGCCTGACCGGCCCATCCATCCGGAAGGCATCGGCCTGGCCGGGGAACTCACCAGGACGGGGAACCCGGCCGGGCCCAGCGGCATCAGCTGGCTGGACTCCCCCGGGACTGACCAGGTGGTGGCCCGCTTCTCGCGGTCCGTGGGCCTGCCGCAGACGCTGCCGGACATCCTGGGCCTGGCCCTCCGGGTTTCGCCCGCGGGTGTGTCCGCTGGCGGCGATGACGCTGCCGGCGGTCCGGCTGACGTGCTGTTTGCCTCCACCGGGTGGGGCCTGCCGGGCCGGTTCCTGCTGATGCCACGGCTGGACGTCGCCGGAGCCACCATGACCACGCTCATGCCGTACCGGGGCCAACACGGTCCCGTCCTACTGGGGCTGCGGACACGGAGCCTCCCCCCGGGTTCGCTGGCGTCCGGGGAGTGGGTGCTGGGGCTGCACTGGGCCACCCCGGGCGGACACTGGCGGGAGTGCGGTGAGTTGCGGCTGCATGCCGGAGCCGATCCTGCTGACATCCCGTTGCGGTTCGATCCCTTGGAGAACCAGCCGCCGGGGGCCGAGGCCTACGGATGGACCCGGCGCCTGCGGAAGCCGTCCTACCGGGCAGCACGGCGGCCCGCACCTCCCGCCGTCGTCCATGCCGAGCAACGGGCGCAGCCAACGAACCCTGCCGCAACACTCCAGGAAAGCATTACCGGAACCGGAAGGAACACCATGTCCACCGTCTCGCTGCTGTTCAACGCATCCGCCGCCGACGTCTGGCGCGTCATCTCTGACGGCTGGCTCTACTCGGGCTGGGTGGTGGGCGCGTCCCGGATCAGGGACGTGGACGCCGAATGGCCGCAGCCCGGCGCCCAACTGCACCACTCGGTAGGGACCTGGCCACTGGTCATCGACGACAGCACCCGGGTCACGGCCATGCAGCCCGGCCGCTCACTGGAACTCGTTGCACGCGGCTGGCCCATGGGCGAGGCCAAGGTGGAGATCTCGCTGGAAGACCGCGGGAACCAGTGCCGGGTGACGATTGCAGAGGACGCCATCCGCGGGCCCGGCAAGCTGATGCCGAAATTCCTCCGGGACCCGTTGATTTCTGCCCGGAACCGCGAGACCCTCCGGCGGTTGGAGCTCATGGCGATCGGCGGGGCGGGGAAATAGGCGCTCGAGATAGTCGGCGCGGAATGGCGCAGCCCGGTTAATAGGCTTAAACGCAGGAGCCGCGGGACCATTGGTCCCGCGGCTCCTTGCTTTGACGTCCTAGACCTGAGCGGCCACGCCGTCGCGGGAGATGTCAACCATGTCCCCCCGCGGCACCACCTTGATGCGCTCACGCTTGACCTCAACACCGTGCGAGCCGCCAGCCTCGGTGGCTGCAACGCCGAGGGCGAGTTCGTGGGCATCGAGGGCCAGCCAGCCCTCCCAGCTGGTGAACTTCACGCCGCGGGCATCGAGGAGTTCGACGACGGCGTCCTCCTGGGGTGCCTGCGCCACCGGCAGGTTTTCGCGGTCTTCGAGCAGGTAGGTGACGGTCTCCAGGGCGTCGCCCTTGGTGTGGCCGATCAGGCCGACCGGTCCGCGCTTGATCCAGCCCGTGGCGTAGATACCCGGCACGTGCTGGCCGTCGGCGTCCAGGACGCGGCCGCCGTCGTTCGTGACCACGCCCTTCTTGTGGTCGAACTCAACGTCCGGCAGGGCCGAACCGAAGTAGCCGATGGCCCGGTACACGGCCTGCACCGGGTAGTCCACGTACTCGCCGGTGCCGCGGGCGTTGCCGGTGCCGTCCAGCTCAGTCCGCTCGAACTTGATGCCGGCTACCTTGCCGGGGGTCTCGGCGTCGTCGTAGATCTCCACCGGGCTGTGCAGGAAGTGCAGGTGCAGGCGGCGGGACGCCTTAAGCTCGGAGAGGTCCTCGGGCTGCTCGGCGATCCAGTTGGTGAGCGTGCCCACCATGGTCTTGGTCTGGTTGTTGCTCTGGATCTGGCGGTCCGATTCCTCGTCGAACTCGAAGTCCTCCGGGTACAGGATGATGTCCACGTCCTTGGAGTGGGACAGCTCGCGCAGCTCCAGCGGGGTGAACTTGACCTGGGCCGGGCCGCGGCGGCCGAAGACGTGCACGTCGGTGACGGGGGACGCCTTCAGGCCGGCGTAGACGTTGTCCGGGATTTCGGTGACCAGCAGGTCGTCGGCGTGCTTGGACAGGACACGGGCCACGTCCAGGGCCACGTTGCCGTTGCCGATGACCGCGATCTCCTTGGCCTCCAGCGGCCACTCGCGCGGCACGTCCGGGTGCCCGTCGTACCAGGACACGAAGTCGGCGCCGCCGAAGGAGCCCTCCAGCTCGACGCCGGGGATGTTCAGGTCCGCGTCCTTGATGGCGCCGGTGGCGAAGATGACGGCGTCGTAGTGCTTGCGGAGGTCCTCGATGGTGAGGTCCGTGCCGTAGTCCACGTTGCCGAAGAAGCGGATGTCGCCGCGGTCCAGCACCTTGTGCAGGGCATTCACGATGCCCTTGATGCGGGGGTGGTCCGGCGCCACGCCATAGCGGATCAGGCCGTAGGGTGCCGGGTAGCGGTCAAAGAGGTCGATGCTGACGGTCAGCTCGCCGCTCTTGACGGCTTCGCTCTTGGTGAGGATATCGGCGGCGTAGACACCGGCCGGGCCGGAGCCCACGACGGCGACGCGCAGCGGACGCTCAGCAGATCCTACGGTGGTGCTGGATGACACGGCTGTGATCCTTTTCTTCGTTCCGGCCCAACTGGCTCGCAGTTGTTGTCGTTTTGAGGGCTCATAACGACAACAACTGCCAGTCAGTTGGGCTTGGGGGCTAGGTGGTGAGGGCGGTCTTGCGGGGGCTGTTCGGGGTGGTGGTGCTGTAGTCAGCGGTTTTGAAGTGCGACGGCGCGAAGGGGCTCACGCGCACCACGTCACCGATGACAATCACGGCAGGATTTGCGACGCCGGCCGCCTGGGCCTGGTCGGCGATGGAACCGAGCGTGCCGATGGTGACGCGCTGGTCCGGCAAATAGCCGTTTTCCACGATACCAACTGGCGTCTCCAGCGGCAGTCCGGCTTCGCCCAGCGCGGACGCCGATTCGCGCAGCTGGCCCACGCCCATCAGCAGGACGATGGTGTGGTCCGGGCGGGCCGGGATCTCGGAGAGTTCCTCGTGACCAGTGACCACGCTGAAGCCTTTGGCCAGGCCGCGGTGCGTGACCGGAATTCCCGCCGCGGCGGGTACCGAGATGGCGGAGGTCACGCCGGAGACCACTTCAACCTCGACGCCGTGCTGCCGGCAGTATTCGGCTTCTTCGCCGCCGCGGCCCAGCACGTACGGGTCGCCGCCCTTGAGCCGGACCACGCGGTGGCCCTTCAAGGCTTCTTCCACAAGGATGCGGTTGATCTCCGCCTGCGGCACGGGATGATGGCCGGGGGTCTTGCCCACCTCGATGACACGGACGTCGGGGGCGAGTTCGTTCAGCAGTTCGCGGGGGCCCAGTCGGTCAGCCACCACGACGTCAGCCTGGCCCAGCAACCGGCGGCCACGGACAGTGATGAGCCCGGTGTCGCCGGGGCCGCCGCCCACGAGGGCCACGCTTCCCTGGTGCGCGCGGCGGCGGCGCAGCGGCAGGTCACCGGTTTCGAGGGCGGTGGCAACGGCGTCCCGGACCGCCATGGCACGGCGCGGGTCTCCCCCGGCGTTGACGGCGATTTTGACGTCGTCCACCACGGCGACGGCGGGGGTCCAGGCGGCAGAAGCTTCATGGTTGGAGGCGTTGACGCACCAAACCCGCTGCGCCTCGGCGTCGGCCGATACTTGGGCGTCCACCTCCGGATCGCCGGTGGCGGTCTGGACGAACCACACGCCGTCGACGTCCTGCGAAAGGTAGGGGCGCGCTTCCCAGGTGAGCAGGCCGGCGTCGGCCATCTCCTGGAGCGCGGGCGAGGCAACCGGGGCCACGACGGTGACAACGGCACCGGCGTCGAGCAGCCCCTTGGCGCGGCGGGCAGCAACGGGGCCGCCGCCCACCACCAGCACGGGGCGGCCGAGCAGCCGCAGCGCGGTGGGGTAAATGTCCTGAATTGCCATGAATCAACGGTAGGGCGGCGTCACATACGCCAACAAAGGACGAGCAACACCAGTTCACGTAAGGTAACGCTGCGTCACAAAGGATTTTTACCTGTGCTGCGCCAGGAACGTGCCCCTGCGGGTAATGAGCCGCTCAAGGTAGCGTCGCAGGATAAGGTGCTCGACGGCGCGGCCCAGGACACCCAGCGGGGCGGTGAACTGAACGCGGTCCGTCATGATGCTTCCGGCGGCTGTTGGTTGGAACTCATGCACATGCTTGAAAGCCTTGAAGGGGCCCTTCACCTGCTCGTCCGTGAAGCTGCGTGGGAAATCGAAGTGGGTGACCCGGCTGGTCATGGTGAGCGGAATACCGAAGTGCTTCGCCCGCCAGGTCACCTCCTGGTCCTCCCCGATGAGCCCGTTGGTGACGCCGGCCACCGCACGTTCCCCGGCGTCTTGTTGGGAGTCCAGATGCAGGTCGATGCTGCGTGCCCGGTCGAAAAGTTGTTCCACGGGCAGCGTGGACTCGGTGCGGCACACGAAGCTGACGGTCATGCCGTCAGTCTGCCATTCTTCCGGGCCGCCCCGGGCCCCGTGGTGGGGCACTTTGGCGGGCTCCGGCGTCGCAACGGCCTGATGACCCGGCGTGTCCGTGCCAAAGTGCCTCGTCTTGGTTCCGGGCAGCGGCAGGAAACAGCAGAGCCCGACGGCGGGACTCGCCGTCGGGCTCTTGCGGTGCGTTGGGAAGGGGCTGTGTTGGGAAGCGGTTGGGTCAGCGGGTGCTGCCGGCCAGGAGGCCGCGGCGGCGCAGGAGCCGCTTCTCGATGGGGCCGAAGACCAGCAGCTCGATCAGGATGCCGACCGCGAGGATCAGCAGGATGGCAGCCATGACGATGGTCATGTCGGACAGATCCCGGCCCTGGTCCAGCAGGGAACCCAGGCCGAAGCCGATGGTGCCGCCCACGGCAATGATTTCCGCGGCCATGAGGGAGCGCCAGGAGAAGGCCCATCCCTGCTTCAGGCCGCTGAGGTAGCCGGGCAGCGCGGCCGGAAGGATGACCTGCAGGGCCATCTGGAGCCGGGATGCGCCCAGGACGGTGCCGACCCTGCGGTACTGCGGTGGAATCTGGTCCACGCCCGAGATCAGCCCGTTGATGATGGACGGGATGGCGCCCATGAACACCACGAAGTACACGGTGGCGTCAGTAAGTCCGAACCAGATGATCGCGGCCGGAACCCAGGCCACCGAGGGCAGGACCTGCAAACCGGAAATCAGGGGGCCGAACGCGCGGCGTAGCGGTGCAACCTGGGCCAGCAGCAGGCCCACCGGCGTAGCGATGGCCACCGAAATCAGGAAGCCCACCACACCACGCTGCAGGGACGTCCAAATGGATTGCTGGAACTTGCCGTCGCTCCACAGGACGCCCATCTGGGCCACGACGTCCAGGGGGCCGGGAACGAGGTCTCGCCGCTTCACCCCGAGCGACACATAGAACTGCCAGATGAGCACCAGGACCACCAGCGCGGCCACGGGCAGCAAAATGCGGCTCCAGTCGATGCGGTGCTTGCGGTCGGCGTCGGACTGCAGGGAATCAAGGCCGGACTCAAGTTCCCGGAGGTCCTCCTTGCCAGTGGACGTCCGGGTCAAAGCGGCATGCACGTGCTCACGGGTTTCGGAAGCATCAGCCGTAACACCGGATGCCGCCTCCGTGCGTGCTTCCGCGAGGGGTGTCGGGTTACTTGGCATGGCGGCGAATCTCCTCCCGCAGCCGGGCGGTGATGACCCCGGTCAGCTGGCCGGCGAGCCCGGCGTCGGTTCGGTGTTCCTCGGTGACGGCCCATTCCTGGACCACGCGGCCGGGGCGGGAGGACAGCAGCAGGACGCGCTGGCCCAGGCGGACGGCCTCGCGGACGTTGTGGGTGACGAAGACGATGGTGCGCCCGGTTTCCTTCCAGATGCGCTCGAGTTCGTCGTGCAGCAGGTCCCGGGTAATGGCGTCGAGGGCGGCGAACGGCTCATCCATGAGCAGCAGCTGCCGGTCCTGGGCCAGGGAGCGGGCCAGTGAGACGCGCTGCCGCATGCCGCCGGACAGCTCGTGCGGGCGCTTATCCCCGGCGGAGCCCAGGTGCACCAGTTCAAGGAGCTCCTGGGCCTTGGCGCGCCGCTCGGCCTTGCCCACGCCGCGCAGCTTCAGGGCCAGTTCGATGTTCTCCCGGGCAGTCAGCCACGGGAAGAGGGCGGCGTCCTGGAACATGAAGGCGGCGCCGTCGCTGGGTACTTCCAGGGCGCCCGACGTCGGCGCTTCGAGTCCCGCGATGATGTTCAGGAGGGTGGATTTGCCGCAGCCGGAGGCACCAAGGAGGGCAACGAATTCGCCCTGTTTGATGTTGGCGTTGACGTCGTCCAGTACCAGGGCGCCGTCGCCGAAGCGCTTGCCCAGGTGTTCCAGTACGACTGGCATGGTGGCGTCCTTAGGTAGTGGTGGGTCAGTCCTGGCCGAGGCCAGCAGCTGAGATCTTGTCGCCGCCGGTCACCTGGTTCAGGCCGCGAAGGTCGAAGAGGCCGTTTATGTCGGCCTTTTTGGTGGTGCCTGCGTCCACGCCGTCCTGCAGCAGCTTGGGGTAGCTGCCGGCCAGCGGGTCGAGGGTGAAAGTGATGTTGGACAACGATCGGGCCAGGACGTCAGCGGGCAGCGCTGCCCCGGCGGATTCCTGCAGGGCGGAGTTGATGACGCTGGCCTTCTCATCGGCCGGAGCCGAGTTGAGCCATGCCACCGAGTCCGCATTGCCCTTCAGCAGGGCCCTGACGGTGTCCGGGTGGTCAGCAGCGAATCTCTGGTTCACGATCAGGATGGTCGTGGGAAACTCGCCGGGCTTGCCGGTGCCGGCCCCATCCCACAGGTCTTTTTCATCCACCAGCACCTTGGCGCCGGCCTGGAGCACCAAACGTGAGGCCCAGGGCTCAGGCAACCAGGCGCCGTCGAGCTTTCCGTCCTGGAACAGCTTCAGCGTCTGAGCGTTGTCCGTGGGGTTGATGGCCACGTCACCGCTGCCGTCCACGTTCGTCTTGTAGCCCTGCTTGGTGAGCCAGGCCCGGAGTGCCACGTCCTGGGTGCCGCCGAGCTGCGGGGTTGCCAAGGTCCTCCCTTTGAGGTCGGCCGCGGAGTTGATCCCCGGCCTAACCACCAGCTGCGCACCACCGGCCGCGGCTCCGGCAATCACGCGCACGGACTGGCCCTGGCTCTTGGCGAACGAGTTGATGGCCGGATTGGGGCCGATGTAGGCGGCATCGATGGCGCCGGCGTTCAGGGCCTCGATCGCGGCCGGGCCGGCGTTGAAGGTCTCGGTGCTGAGCTTGGTGCTGCCCAGGGCCTCCGCGAGGAGTCCCTTCTTGACACCCACCAGCGCTGCGGCATGGGTGACGTTCCCGAAGTAACCCAGCTTCAGCTCGGCGGCCGGGGTGGGCTCAGCGGCCTGTGCCTCGGTGTTGCGGGAGATGTTGGAGGCCACGATGGCCCCGACGGCGATCAGCAGGACCAGCCCGATGGCCAGGGCAGCCTCGACGGCGCGTTTGCGCGTGGGGACCGCGCTTTCGCCTGCCACGATGCGGGTCATCCCGGGCTTGGAACTAGTCATTGTTTCACCATAGGGAGTGGCCCAAACCCGTTCAACGAAGCGGAAACGGGGGGTCACGCACGTTCATCTGGCGTCACATTTTCCCGTGCTGTTGCCCGGGCTGCGCAAATTCAGTTGCCCTTGACGTTGACCAGCTGCCGCAGTTTGTGCCGCACGGTGACCAGGTCCGCGGCGTCCTGCATGACCTGGTCGATCGGCTTATACGCGGCCGGGATTTCGTCGATGAAGGTCTCCGACGCGCGGAACTCGATGCCCCGCATGGCGCGTTTCAGTTCCTCCAGGGTGAACGTCTTTCGGGCGGCGTTTCGGGAGTATTCCCGCCCGGCCCCATGCGGGGACGAGTTCAGCGATGCAGGGTTGCCCCGACCTTCCACAACATACGACGCCGTCCCCATGGATCCAGGGATCAATCCGGGATCGCCGTGGCCGGCTTTGATGGCTCCCTTGCGGGACACCCAAACCGGTTTGCCGTAGTGCGTCTCCTGCTGGGTGAAGTTGTGGTGGCAGTTGATCCGCTCGCGTTCCTGCACGGGGCCTCCCACCCAGCGGCTGAACTGGGCAGTCACGCGGTCCATCATTTCCTCCCGGTTCAGGAGGGCGAAGTGCTGGGCCCACCGCAGCTCGGCAATGTACCGCTCGAACTGCTGCGTCCCCTCGTCCAGGTAGGCCAGGTCCGGGTGGGGCAGGCGGATCTGATGCTTGCGGCCCACGTGCTGCGCGACGCCGATGTGGTGCTGCGCGATCCTGTTGCCGATGCCCCGCGAGCCCGAATGCAGGAAGAGCCACACGCCGTCGTCCTCATCCGCTGAGACTTCGATGAAGTGGTTGCCCGAGCCCAGGGACCCCAGCTGCAGCTCCCATTGGGCCACGTATTGGGCGGGGTTGAACCCTGCCTTGGCGGCCCGCCGCTTCAGTTCGGCGATTCGTGGCTCAGCAGTGGACAGGACCTTCCGGTTGTTGTGGCCCGCTGACAACGGAATGACCCGCTCGATGTCCTCGCGGAGGCCTTTGCGGTCCTTCGGCAGGTCCTTTACCGAGTACTGGGTGCGGACCGCAATCATGCCGCAGCCGATGTCGACTCCCACCGCGGCCGGGATGATGGCGAGGAGTGTGGGGATCACCGAACCCACGGTGGCGCCCTTGCCCAGGTGCGCGTCCGGCATCAGCGCCAGGTGGGGGTAGATGAACGGCAGGCCCGCCGTCATCACCGCCTGTTCGCGGGTCTTGTCGTCCAGGATCGACGCCCAGTTCAAGAGTTTCGGACTGATGGTTTCCATTGCCGCCTCCTCTGACAACCATACGAGACGGCAGAACCGCGGCTCGTTCGCCTGATCCGGCCTTGGAAGGTCAGGTTTGGCGAACGGGCCGCGGGTTACGGAAGCGGACGGTGCGGAAACGGGGCATCTACGCCCGGCGGTGGGCGGGCTGTCGCTGATCCTGGAAAGTCAGGTTCAACCGGGGCCGCCGCATGTTGCGCAGGTTGAACCAGCAGAACATCATCAGCCCAAAGTACAGGGTCAACTCCATGACCTCGCCGTATTCGGAAATGACGAAGGTGGGGGTCGGCCAGATTACCAGCCGGAAGAGGCGATAAGCCGCAGCCAGCCCGAAGGCGGGCACGAGACAGAGCGGGGGTACAAGCAGATGGCTGTACGTGGAGTGCTTCAACCGTTTCCGGAACGCCGCCCAAAGCGGAACGCATGTTCCATACAGGCTTGCCAGGAGCATGGCATACGGGACCAGCACCTGCACCGCCCGGAGGTTGTGCAGATTTGTCTCACCCTGGCGGTTGACCTCTTGCAGCTCTTCAGGGGTGCCCCATCCGAAGATGCGCTGGCCCCAGGAAATTTCCTCACCGGCAAGGAACACAACGCCAAGGGCCACCACGCCGTAAAGCAATGCCATGCCCACTTGCCGTCTCCGCAGCAGGCGGACGCTGAGCAGCGCCAGAATGACGGCGGCGGCCACGAGGCACGCAAACTGGAGCCACTCGATCGGGTGGTCCTCGTCCACAATCCAGAGATAGAACTCCTTGAAGGGAACAGTTGCCGCCACAGCGACGGACAGGATGATGGGCAGCAGTACCAGCAACCGCGCCCGGCGGGGAGCAATGTTCCATTCGCGCGAGTCGATCGTGACGAGCTCGCTCCCCCTTGTGTACCACTCCTGGTTGGTTGGCATCCTGCCTCCTCAAAGTATCCGGCCATGGCCTGCAGTCGCAGGCATTGATGCAATGCCTGAGCTTCCCACGGCTCCAAACAGGCAGGGAACATCCCCCGGCAACCTTTGTGGTAAACGTGCGGAATGCCGCAGTCACGTGAAATCGCCGGAAACGCAGCGGGGCCGCCGTGACGATACGGAGGCCCCGCAGGGTTCAGGCGATTCCGGCGCGAACTAGATGCTGTAGCGCTCGTCCTCGTGGTCGCCCGGGTGGTCCTTGACCAGGCCCGCGGCCAGCGTGTTGCCGTCCAGTGGATCGATGACCAGGAACACGCCGGTCCGGCGGTGGTGCAGGTAGTTCTCCAGCGGCAGCGGTGCGGCGAGGCGCAGCTGGGCGTGCCCGATGTCGTTGAGCTCCAGGCCGGAGGCGCCCTCGAGCTTGAAGGTGGACAGGTCCAGCTTGCCGGACACGCTGCGGACCATCGCCTGGACGGTGCGGGTTCCGTGCTTGACCAGCACCTTCTGCCCTTCGCGCAGCGGCTTCGGGGAGAGCCAGCAGAGGGCGGCGTACAGGTCGGCGGAGGCTTCGCGGACGGTGCCGGCGGCGGCGATGGTGTCACCGCGCGCGACGTCGAACTCGTCCGCCAAGCGGATGGCCACCGACTGCGGGGCGGCTGCTTCCTCCAGCGAGGCACCGGCAAAGTCGATGCCCGCCACGGTGGTGGTCCGCGGGGACTGGCCGGGCGTCAGGACGGACACCTGGTCCCCCACCTTCACCGAACCTTCGGTGATCTGGCCGGCGTACGCGCGGTAGTCGCGGTAGGCCTCCGCGTCCAGCCCGGCGGCCACGGCGTCCGGTGCCAGGGCACCCTGCGGCCGGATCACCAGCTGCACCGGGAAGCGGAAGCTTTCCAGGTGGCTCTCGAGTTCATCGGCGGCCGGGAGGGTCTCGAGGACCTCCAGCAGCGCGGGGCCGGTGTACCAGGGGGTGCGCTCCGAGCGCTCCACCACGTTGTCGCCGTCGAGCGCGGAGACAGGGATCACCAGCAGGTCGGAAATACCGTCCGAGCCGAGGCCCAGCTCGCGGCCCACCTGCTGCACGTCGGCCTCAATCTCGCGGAACACCTGCTCGCTGAAGTCCACCAGGTCGATCTTGTTCACGGCCACGATCACGTGCGCCACGCGCAGCAGCTGCAGCACGGACAGGTGGCGGCGGGTTTGCTCCAGCACGCCCTTGCGGGCGTCGATGAGTACGACGACGGCATCCGCAGTGGACGCGCCCGTCACGGTGTTCTTGGTGTACTGCACGTGCCCGGGGCAGTCGGCCAGGATGAAGCTGCGCTGGTCGGTGGCGAAGTAGCGGTAGGCCACGTCGATGGTGATGCCCTGTTCCCGCTCGGCGCGCAGGCCGTCGGTCAGCAGGGCCAGGTCGATGCCGCCCTTTTCCCCGCCGAAGCCCCGGTCCGCCGAGGTGCGGGCGACCGCGTCAAGCTGGTCAGCCAGGATGGCCTTGGAATCGTGGAGAAGGCGGCCCACTAAGGTGGATTTGCCGTCGTCGACCGATCCTGCCGTGGCAAACCGGAAGAGTGTGGTGGGCAGGGCGGTTTCCAGGCCACCGGCAGCGCCGGACAAAAGAGTTTCCGTGGTCATTAGAAGTACCCGTCCTTCTTGCGGTCTTCCATGGCGGCCTCGGAGATGCGGTCATCTGCGCGGGTGGCGCCACGTTCGGTCAGGGTGGAGGCAGCGACTTCAACCACCACGTCGGACACGGTGTACGCATTGGATTCGACGGCGCCGGTGCAGGACATGTCTCCCACGGTGCGGTAGCGGACAGTCTTGGTGATGACTTCCTCATCGAGCCGGGGCTGGGAAACCTCACCCACCGCGCGCCACATGCCGTCGCGGGCGAAGACCTCGCGCTCGTGGGCGTAGTACAGGCCGGGCAGTTCGATGTTCTCGCGCTCGATGTAGCGCCAGATGTCCAGCTCGGTCCAGTTGCTGATGGGGAACGCGCGGACATGCTGGCCCACCGTGTGCCGGCCGTTGTACAGGTTCCACAGCTCGGGGCGCTGGTTGCGCGGGTCCCACTGGCCGAACTCGTCGCGCAGGCTCAGGATGCGTTCCTTGGCGCGGGCCTTGTCCTCGTCGCGGCGGCCGCCGCCGAACACGGCGTCGAACTTGTTCTGCTGGATGGCGTCCAGCAGCGGGACGGTCTGCAGCGGGTTGCGGGTGCCGTCGGCACGTTCGGCGAGTTCGCCGCGGTCGATGAACTCCTGCACGGAGCCGACCACGAGCTTCAGGCCGAGCCGTTCAACGGTGCGGTCGCGGAAGTCGATGACCTCGGGAAAGTTATGGCCGGTGTCCACGTGCAGCACGGGGAACGGAACCTTGCCTGGCCAGAACGCCTTGGTGGCCAGGTGCAGCATCACCACGGAGTCCTTGCCGCCGGAGAACAGCAGCGCAGGCTTCTCGAACTCGGCAACAACCTCGCGGATGATGTGGATCGCTTCGGACTCCAGGGTGTCCAGACTGCTGAGGCGGGTTGAGACGGCGGACTCAGTCACCTGGGTCTCCTCGGTTAGTGAAGTGCTCATACGTGAAGTCCGCATTCTGTCTTGTCGGAGCCTGCCCAGCGGCCGGCGCGGGGGTCTTCGCCGGGCGCCACCTTGCGGGTGCAGGGCTGGCAGCCAATGGAGGGGTAACCCTGGGAAAGCAGCGGGTTGACGGGCAGGAGGTTGTCGTCCGAGTACTGCACCAGCTGGTCGAACGTCCACGCGGCCATCGGGTTGACCTTGACCAGGCCGTTCTTCTCGTCCCAGCTGACCAGCGGCGTGTTGGTGCGGGTGGGTGCTTCGTCGCGGCGGACGCCGGTAAACCAGAGTTCGTAACCGGCAAGGGTGCGCTGCAGGGGCGCCACTTTGCGGAGGGCGCAGCACTGGGCGGCATCGCGGGCAAACAGGTCCTTGCCCAGGAGCCGGTCCTGCTGCTCCACAGTGGTCTCCGGAAGCACGTCCACCACGTTGACGCGGAGGTTGGCGGCCACCTCGTCCCGCGTGGCGTAGGTTTCCGGGAAGTGGTAGCCCGTCTCCAGGAACAGGACGTCGACGCCGGGCATCTGGTCCGCGACCAGGGCCGGCAGGACGGCGTCGGCCATCGAGCAGGCGACGGCGACCGCGGGGAGTTCGAAGTTGCGCTCCACCCAGGCGATCACGTCGCGCGCAGGGGCATCCCAGCCGAGTTCGGCGGCGCCGGCCTCGGCCAGTGCGTTGAGCTCCTCCGTGGGGCGCTTGGCAGGTGCGGGTGCGAGATGCTTTGCCATTACTGCAGTGCCTCCTCATCTGCTGCGTGGGCCCATTCGGCGAAGGTCTGGCCTTCGGCGCGGTCGGCAACGAACCGCCGGACCACGCGCTCCACGTAGTCGGGCAGGTCGTCGACGTATACCTTCAGGCCGCGGACGGTGCGGCCCAGGCCTGCTTCCTCTCGGTCGTTGTTTGCCAGGCCGCCGCCAAGGTGGACCTGGAAGCCCGGGGAGGGGTCGCCGTCGGGCGTTGGCAGCATCATGCCCTTCAGGCCGATGTCCGCCGTCTGGATGCGGGCGCAGGAGTTGGGGCAGCCGTTGATGTGCAGGGAGAGTGCCGCGGGCAGCTGGCCCGAGCCGGCGAGGTCCGCCAGCCGGCGTTCGAGTTCGGCGACGGCGGTAGCGGCCGTGTACTTGGTCTCGACGATGGCCAGCTTGCAGTACTCGATGCCGGTGCAGGCGATGGTGCCGCGGCGGAACACGGACGGGCGGGCGGAGAGGCCCAGGGCGTCGAGCTCGGCCACCAGGGGCTCCACCTGGTCCTTCTCGACGTCCAGGACCACGACCTTCTGGTGCGGGGTGGTGCGCAGCCGGTAGGAGCCGCGGGCCTCCAGGGTGTCCGCGAGCTTGACCAGGCCGGATCCGGAAAGGCGGCCCGCGATCGGGGTGGCACCGATGAAGAACTTGCCGTCCTTCTGCTCGTGCACGCCCACGTGGTCGCCGGGGGTTGCAGGCTTGGGCGCGGCGGGGCCGTCGGCCAGCTTGTAGCCCAGGTATTCGTCCTCCAGGACCTGGCGGAACTTCTCCGTACCCCAGTCGGCCAGCAGGAATTTCAGGCGGGCCTTGGTGCGCATGCGGCGGTAGCCGTAGTCGCGGAAGATGCTGGTGACGCCCAGCCACACGTCGGCGGCCTGGTCCGGCTGGACGAAGGCGCCGAGGCGCTTGCCCAGCATGGGGTTGGTGGACAGCGCGCCGCCCACCCAGAGGTCGTAGCCAACGCCGAGTTCCGGGTGTTCAATGCCCACGAATGCGCAGTCGTTGATCTCGTGGACCACATCCTGGCTGGGGTGGCCGGTGATGGCGGTCTTGTATTTGCGCGGCAGGTTGGACAGCAGCGGGTTGCCAATGAACCGCTCCCCCAGCTCGGCGATGAGCGGGGTGGGGTCGATGATCTCGTCCTTGGCAATGCCGGCGACGGGCGAACCCAGGATGACGCGGGGCACGTCGCCGCAGGCCTCGGTGGTGGACAGGCCAACACTTTCCAGGCGGTTCCAGATTTCCGGAATGTCTTCAACCCGGATCCAATGCAGCTGGATGTTCTGGCGGTCGGTGAGGTCGGCAGAGTCGCGGGCAAAGTCCACGGAGATCTGGCCGATCACGCGCAGCTGCTCTGTGGTGAGCGCGCCGCCGTCGATCCTCACCCGCAGCATGAAGTACTTGTCCTCGAGCTCGTGCGGTTCAAGCGTGGCGGTCTTGCCGCCGTCGATTCCCTGCTTGCGCTGGGTGTACAGGCCCCACCAGCGGAACCGGCCGTGCAGGTCCTGGCTGGGGATGGCGTCGAAGCCTTCCTTGGCGTAAATGGTCTCGATACGCTCGCGGACGTTCAGGCCGTCGTCTTCCTGTTTCCAGGTTTCGTTGGCGTTCAGCGGCGTCTTGCCGTCCACTTTCCACTGGCCGTGCGGCTTCGCGGCGGGGCGTGACGGGCGTGCGGGGCGCTTGGGGGCAGCCGAATCCGCGGACGCTCCGGCTAGAGCTGTATCAGTCATGCATCGACTGTAGGGCGACGCCGAATAGCGTCACAAAGGCCCGGAAACGCTAAGTCACCTAGGGAAATATTTCGTCACGAAACGCCGGACGGCCTTGAACAAGCCACCCTGCTGTGCATCCTGGGACCCCGCGTCGGGCGCCTCCGCCGGGGCTGGCGCGGGACCTGGCGGAGCAGCTTCCGCGGGGGTTTCGTTCATCTTCGCGACGGCGGCGTCGTACCTGTCCAGCGCAATCTCGGCGAGTGTCGGAGACGGCAGCAGGGGTTCGGTGACAACGTCGGCCCCCGCCTTGGCCAGCTGGTCGTGGAAGAAGCCCGGCGCCAGCAGATACGAGGCAATCACGACGCGGCCGCCGACATCGACCGCTCCTGCGGACTCCCCCGCCCCGGCACCTCCGGCGAGCTCCTCGCGCAGCATGGCGACGGCGTCGGGCACGGAAGGCTGGGCGGAGGCACCATAGGCGGCCACCATCCGGTTGGACCTCAATGCCCGCAGCTGGCCCAGCAGCTCCTCGACGCTCACTGCGGCGTTGGGGTTGGACGAGCCCGCCGCGGCCAGGACGATGACGTCATTATCGGTGGTGCCGGCCTCGCGGAGGCGCTGGTCCAGCAGCTGCGCGAGACGGGGATCGGGCCCGAGCGGGGCTGCCGCGGCACTGCCGGGACGGCTCTTCACGGCGCGGGCGATGTCCACTTTCACGTGGTACCCGACGCTCAGCAACAGCGGCACCACCACGGCGGGCTCCCCCTCCGGCAGGCCCGCCACCACGTCCACGAGGTCGGGCTGCTGGACGTCCACGTACGCTTCGCGGACATCAAGCCCGGGGCGCAGTTCCGCGATGGCGGCGCGCAGGGCATTGACCTCCGCGGCCCCCTGTGCGTTGGACGTCCCATGGGCGCAGGCGATCATGATGGGGCTGTTCATAGGGGCTAGCGTAACGTTGGAGCCGCCCTGTCCGCCCTCTTTGAAATGCCAGGACGCCCCATGACCTTCGCCTTTGACAACTCCCCGGTGTGGCTGGATCTGCTGGGCGTGTTCTTCTTCGCCGTCTCGGGCTCGCTGCTGGCTGCGCGGAAGCAGATCGACATTGTCGGGTCCCTGCTGCTGGCCTCTTTGGTGGGGCTCGGGGGCGGCGTGATCCGCGACATCATCCTGGCCATCGTCCCGGCGGCCTTCACCAACCCGGCCTATCTGGCGCCGCCGCTGCTGGCCACCGTGCTGGTGTTCTTCCTGTTCTCCAGCGTGCAGCGGTACACGTCGCTGCTGATCCTGTTCGACGCCGCCGGCCTGGCCCTGTTCTGCATGACCGGCACGGTTAAGGCGCTGGCCACTGGGTTGAATCCCGTGGCTTCAGTGCTGTTGGGGGTTACGACGGCGGTGGGCGGCGGTTTGCTCCGGGACATCACGGCCAATGAGGTGCCGGAGCTCTTCAACCCGAAGGACATCTACGCGCTGCCGGCATTCCTCGGTTCCTCGTTGACGGCGGTGCTGTGGGTCCTTGGCGTATTCAACGTGCTGACCGCTGCCGGTATCGCGGCGCTGGTGTTCACCTTCCGGGTCCTGGCCTGGCGGCGGTCCTGGCAGGCACCCCTCGCCGTGCGCGGGTGGCACCGGCGGGCCACAGATTCGGGGCTGTGAGGGCCGTTGCCGCTGGCATTCTGGGGTGCTCTATATTGGCTAGGATATGAGCATGACTGACATGTTCCTCGAGAAGTTCAAAGCGCTTGTTCCGAAGTATCTCGAGGATGAATGGCAGGAAGAGGACGGCCTGGCTCCCGGGGAACTCGACTCCCAGCTTGCCGAGCACCAGTTCCAGATTCCCCTGGTCCTGCGCGAGTTCTACCTCGCCCTGGGCGGCTGCGAGGACCTGATGGAGGCGTACCACTACTTCTGGGACCCCGACGAGCTCGAAGTTGATGACGAGGGCTTCCTGATGTTCCTTGAGGACGAGGACGAGGAGTACACCTGGGGCTTCCGCGTAGGCGACCTCAGCGTGCCGGACCCCATTGTCTACCGCCGCAACAACGCCCGCGGCCAGTGGAAGTCCGAGGAAGGGACCTTCTCCGAGTTTGTCTTCGACATGTTCGAGTGGGCCTTCGAGGACGAAGAGGAAGAGTAGGCCCCTCCTTCCCGAGCGCCCTTCGCTCGTGGGGCACATTGACACAGACACGCCGTAACTTAAGCCCGTAGTCCCAGGTGCGGCGTCCAAAGTGCCCCACGACGGCGGCACTCACCTCGCGCTGAAGGCTCCCCGCCTACTTTGCTCAAGTACCGCAAGCACCTGGGCCATCATCTGCTCTGGGTGATGGACGACGTCGGCATAGCTGAACCTGAGGCAAAGCCGGCCGCCAATCACCGTGGCGTTGTTGCGGGCCCGATCCTTCCTAACTTGCTTCGGCTCCAGATGGGTCTGGCCGTCCGTCTCCACCACAAGGCAGTCCTCAACCAGGAAGTCCACCTCGCCAACACCATCGAGTTCCACATGCCTGCGGACATTGAGCCCAGCCGCGTGGAGGTGGTAGCTGGCCAGTACCTCCAGGACTGAGTCCGCACGCGGAATGACGTAGTCCAGGACGGCCCTGGCGCGGGCATTGCGGTTGCCGGGCAGTTTGCAGCGCAGGAAGTCGACTGTTATGTCCCCTCGCTGCGCAGCACACTGCACCATCACCAGGGCTTCCAACATCGGAAGGCAGCGCAAGGTGTGGATCAGGACGTCTGCCAGACCAGCCGCTGGAAGCCAGGGGTGCACTGGATGAAGGATCCTGCCGTGGGCGAGCGTTCCCGGCACCGCCCTCTTGTGGCCCGGGCTGACGTGGACCACGCTGGGCTTCTGCAAAGTCCACAGCTGGTAAAGAGGGGCAGCTGAAAGACATGTCAGGTGTGCATTGTGCTTCAACGCGAAGCCGAGCGCTCCTCCTTCGTCAGCCAGAGCGTAAACACCCCGCCGAATCCGGACGATGCGCCCCGCCTTCAAAGCCTTGTCCAGAAGGGTTCGGCGAATACCAGCCTTGCTGATGCTCGCAGTTCTGGCAACGCCTCCCCTGTCACGCAGAAAATCCTCAATCTCCACAGCTCAACGATGGCGCTGGCCGTGAGCAAGCGTCAGCCCCGGGCTTTGTCATGTGGACAACCCACCGTCGAGGGGCACTTCGACACGAACCCGCCGTACCATCTCGCCCCATTCGCGGCTCAGGCCGTCAATGTGCCCCACGACCGTCAGAGCAAGCAGGAAAAGGCCGTGACAGATCACGTAAAGAGGGACTTGCGCGTTATGACAAAGCTGTCATAAGCTATTCACGGATCCGCTAAACGCCTCCGGCGGGTCTGATGCGAACGGAGAGATAGCCCCGGTTCACAGCAGCTTCGGCTGCTGAGGGCCGGGGCTGTCCCGTTAAAGCGAAGAAGCCCGGCCCCTCCAGCGAATCACCAGAGGTTCCGGGCTCCTAACGAACGGGAATCAGCTGGCGCGGTCCACCACGGCCAAGGCGAAGTTGGACAAGGACTCCTTGACCACGCCCTCCGGCAGCGGAGACAGGGCGGCGATGGCTTCGCTGGCCCACTGGCGCGCCACCACCCATGACTCGGCGGTCACGGGGTGTTCGCGCAGCCCGGCGACAGCGGCAGCCAGGGCCTCGTCGGAGGACAGGTCGCCGTCAATCAGTTTCAAAAGGTCGACGGCGGACTGGTCGCCATCAGCGGCAGCCTTGCGCAGGAGCAGCACGGGCAGCGTGGGAACCCCTTCGCGCAGATCCGTTCCCGGGGACTTGCCGGACTTCACTTTGACCCCGGTGACGTCAATGACATCGTCAGCCAGCTGGAAGGCCACGCCCACCTTCTCGCCGTACTCCACCAGGACGTTTTCATAGGCCTCGTCAGCGCCGGAGAAGATCGCGCCGAACTGGCCGGAGGCGGCGACCAGGGAACCGGTCTTGTCCGCGATCACTGAGAGGTAATGCTCGATGGGGTCCTCGTCCGGCCGCGGACCGACGGTTTCGTGCAGCTGGCCGAGGCAGAGCCGCTCGAAGGTGCGGGCCTGGATGCCCAGCGCGCGGCCGCCCAGTTCAGACACCAGGATGGATGCCCGGGCAAAGATCAGGTCACCGGTCAGGACGGCCACGGAGTTGCCCCACACCTCGTGGGCCGTGGGGGCACCACGCCGGAACGGGGCGGAGTCCATGACATCGTCGTGGTACAGGGTTGCCAGGTGCGTCAGTTCAACCACGACGGCGGACTGCACCACGGCGGGCAGGGATGCGTCCCCGAGGTGGGCACAGAGCAGGGTCAGTAGGGGGCGGATCCGCTTGCCGCCGGCCTCCACCAGGTGGCGCGACGTTGCGTCAGCAAGGGGGTCCGAGTTGGCGATGGCTTCGCGGAGTTTTTTCTCCACCTTGGCCAGGTTGGTGGTGATGGCCGGGCCCAGTTCGGGGTCCCCCGCAATAGCCGCAAAGCCTGCCGGCAGCTGGAGTCCGGTGGCGATCGCGGTGGTGTTGAGGCTGGGTTCGGAGTCCGGCAGGCCGTGCCCGGCGTGCGTCCAGCTCTGGTCTGCGGATTTGGTCACGGGTTAACCCTAACTTTTTGTTGCGGATACCGCTGGTTCGAAGCTGGCGGGACAGTGGATGTATTACTTGTGGCCGGAACCAGCGATTCCAGGACGCGGATCACCCGGTCCTCGAAGCCCTTCGCGGAGGGGTCCGTGAGGTTGGCAAGAAGCCGGACCACGAACCGCATCAGCACCGGAATCGGCATGCCGGTGCGCAGCGCAAGCTTCATGACGGCGGGCTTGCCGATGAGCGCGGCGAAGGCCCGCCCAAGCGTGAAGTGCGAGCCCCACTGGTCCCGCACGTAGTCCGCATACCGCGAAAGGTGCGCATCGGCGTCGTACGTCCCGCCTGAAGCAGCCGAGCGCGAGGAAGCGTCGATGATGAACTCCGCCGCAAACCGCGCGGACTCCATGGCGTAGGAGATGCCCTCGCCGTTGAACGGGGACACCATGCCGCCGGCGTCACCCAGAAGCAACAGGCCGGGCGAGTAGTGCGGGGTGCGGTTGAAGCCCATGGGCAGCGCGGCGCCGCGGATCTCGCCCACCTGGTTCTCCCGGGTGAAGCCCCACTCCTGCGGCATTCCGGCGGTCCATTCGCGCAGGACCTGCTTGTAGTCCAGCTTGCCGAAATCCTTGGAGGAGTTCAGGATGCCCAGGCCCACGTTGGAGGTGCCGTCGCCCACGCCAAACACCCAGCCGTAGCCGGGCAGCAGCTTGCCGTCGCGGCCGGGAAGCTCCAGCCAGCCTTCCATCCAGTCGTCGTCGGTGCGCGGGGAGGTGAAGTAGGTGCGGACGGCGACGCCGAGCGGGCGGTCGTCACGCTTTTGGATCCCCAGGGACACCGATGTGCGGGTGGAGTTTCCGTCGGCGGCTAGGACGACGTCGGCGCTAAACTCGCGCGTCTCCCCCGTCTTGCGCCCGGCCTCGTCAAGGAGCGCTGCGCGGACTCCGGTGACGCGGCCGGCGTCGTTCTTAAGGGCATCGGTGACACTGTGCCGCTCAAGGATGGTGGCACCGGCCGACTCAGCGTGGCGGGCCAGTTCCTCGTCGAAGCCCAGCCGGGTGCGGATGAGGCCGTACTGCGGGAAGTCGGAGACCTCGGGCCAGGGCAGCTCGATGGTGCGGCCGCCGGCGATCAGGCGCAGGCCCTTGTTGCGCCGCCAGCCCTCACCTTCCGGGTGGGGCAGGCCGAGCTTCTGGATCTCGCGGACGGCGCGGGGCGTCAGACCGTCACCGCAGACCTTCTCACGCGGAAACGCAGTCTTTTCCAGGACCGTAACGTCCAGGCCGGCCTTGGCGAGGTAGTACGCGGCAGTGGATCCGGCCGGACCCGCGCCGACAATCAATACCTTCACAGGTCAGCGGACGATGTTGCGGCGCAGCTTGGCCACCGGGCCCTTGTGCGCGGCGATGGCGGCGGCAGAGCCCTCAGGCGAGGAATCGGCAGGCTTGAATGCCCGGTGGACGGCAACGATGCCACCCGTGAGGTTGCGGTAGGTGACGTTCTCCCAGCCGCTCTCCTGCAGCCAGGCGGCCAGGTGGTCCTGGTCCGGCCAGGCCCGGATGGATTCGGCGAGGTACACGTATGCATCCGGGTTGGAGGCAACCTTGGTGGCGATGGCCGGCAGGGCCCGCATCAGGTATTCGGTGTACATGGTGCGCCACAGCGGAACCACCGGCTGCGAGAACTCGGCGATCACCAGGCGGCCGCCCGGCTTGGTGACGCGCAGCATCTCCTGCAGCGCCTTCTTGGGCTCGTTCACATTGCGCAGGCCGAAGGAGATGGTGGTGGCGTCAAAGGTGTTGTCGGCGAACGGCAGGTTGGTGGCGTCACCGGCCACGAAGTCGATATCCGGGCGGCGGCGCTTGCCCACCTTGAGCATTCCAAGCGAGAAGTCGCAGGCCACCACGTCTATGCCGGCGTCGGCATATGGCTCGCTGGAAGTACCGGTGCCAGCCGCGAGGTCCAGGACCCGCTGGCCCTTGGAGACTTCCATGGCATCCACCACGATCTTCCGCCAGCGGCGGGTCTGTCCCATGGAGAGGACATCGTTGACGACGTCGTATTTCGGTGCGACGTCGTCAAACATCGTGGCTACTTCGTCCGGACGCTTATCCAAGGATGCTCGGTTCACCATGACATTGTCTCAAATGTTCCCGACGGTCCTGACCAGCCCTGCTGCACGCCCGGTTCCAGCGGGGCGCCGGGAAGGGGGGACTCTACGCGGGAGTAGTGTTGTCTCATCATGACGAGCACGTTCCGCACCTTGACAGTCCCCCTGGATGGCAAAGCGTTCCCCGGGGGGCTGCCTTCGTTTTTGGTCCGGGACGACGTCCTGTGCTGGACCCGCCGCGAAGCCGGCCTGGCGGGCTTCGGCGAGATAGCGCGCTTCACCGCCACGGGCCCCGACCGCTTCCTGGAGGCGGACATCTGGTGGCGGCACCTGGTCCTTGAGGCAGACGTCACGGATTCCGTGGAGTTGCCGGGAACCGGTCCCGTGGCTTTCGGCTCCTTTGCTTTTTCCAAGACTTCCGCCCACGAGTCCCGGCTGATCGTGCCGGAAATTGTGGTGGGCGTGCGGGACAACCAGGCCTGGCTCACCCAACTGGCGTTCGACGGCGGCCCGCTCACCGAAGAGACGGCCCTCGCCGCGCTGGACCGTTGGCTCAGCAGTGGTTCCCTCGGCTCCCCGGTCGAAGAAGGCACGACGGCGGCAGCGGACTCCCCCGGGGACGCTTCAGTTGGTGACATGCCCGGTACGGCGGGCGGCGCCGTCGTACGCCCCCTCCCCCTGGCCGCCGGCGCAACACTGCACACGGGCTCGCTCAGCGAGGAAGCGTGGATGGATGCCGTGGCCGCCGGGGTTGAGGAAATCCGAACCGGCGCGCTCGAGAAACTGGTGCTTGCACGGGATGTGGTGGCAACTATTCCGTCCGGCGTACATGCCGCAGACGTGCTGCGCGAGCTCGCCGCGAGGTACCGCGAATGCTGGACCTACGGCGTGGACGGACTGGTGGGCGCAACGCCGGAGATGCTGATCCAGGTTGAAGGGCGCACCGCCCAGGCCCGAGTGCTGGCCGGCACCCTTGACCGCCGGGACGCGCACGGCGAGGACGGCTCCCCGATGGACTACGCGACGCGGGTGCTCGCGGGTTCCGACAAGCAACGGCACGAGCACGAGATCGCCATCCAGTCCCTCACCAGGCAGCTGGCACCCTTCTCCGAGGCCATGAATGCCCACGACGAGCCGTTCATCCTGGAGCTGCCCAACGTGTGGCACCTGGCCTCCGACGTCAAGGCGGAACTGACCGAGGTGGAGGGGCACGTCCCCACGTGCCTGGCCCTGATCAACGCCCTGCACCCAACGGCCGCCGTGTGCGGAACCCCCACCTTGGTTGCGGGTGAACTGATCCGCAAGCTTGAGCACCTGGACCGTGGCCCGTATGCGGGACCGGTGGGCTGGCTTGATGCGGCCGGAAACGGCGAATGGGGCATCGCCCTGCGGGGCGCGGTCATCGAGTCCCCTGAGACGGTACGGCTGTATGCCGGCTGCGGCATTGTTGACGGTTCACAACCAGAGGCCGAACTGGCGGAAACGTGGGCCAAGTTCCGGCCGATGCTGGAGTCGCTGGGCATCAGCAGCTGACGTTTCGCGCCCCCAACTAGGTCGCAGTTAATGTCGTTTTCAGCCACCTAAACGACATTAACTGCTACCCAGTTGGGTAAGGAGTCTGGAATGACAGACTGCTCCCGCTCTGGAAGGCTTGATTTTGCCCCCGCTACAGTTATCCAATACCTCTCTTGTTGAGCGTTACACTATAAGCCGCGTTAGTACCTCATAGCCCCTGCAACAAAAGGTAAGAAATGCAGACTCCCCGTACCCTCCTGGGCACCTCCAAGCTGACCGCTGCCACTATGATCGCCATCAGCGCCCTGGCCCTCTCAGCATGCACGAACGCCTCGGAAACGGGTCCCTCCAGCGCGGCCACCTCTTCAGGCAACGCCAGCGCCAGCGCCAGCTTTGATCCCACCACGGTCAAGAAGGACGATGCCCTCGCCGCCATGGTCCCGGACTCCATCAAGTCCAAGGGCACCATCACGGTCGGCTCCGACACCAGCTACGCCCCCGCCGAATTCCTGGGTCCGGACGGTCAGACTCCGGTTGGCTACGACGTGGACATCGCCAAGGCCATCGGTGCCACCCTGGGCCTCAAGGTCCAGGTGCAGACCGCGGAGTTCACCGGCATCCTCCCGGCCCTCGGCCCCAAGTACGACCTGGGCATCTCTTCCTTCACCATCAACCCGGAGCGACTGGGCGCAGTGAACATGGTCAGCTACTTCAACGCCGGCACCGCATGGGCCGTGAAGAAGGGCAACCCGAACAAGTTCTCCCTCGATGATGTCTGCGGCAAGTCCATCGGCGTCCAGACCGGCACCGTCCAGGAAGACCCGGATCTGGCCGACCGCAACAAGAAGTGCGTGGCCGACGGCAAGAAGCCCATCGACATCGTCACCCTGAAGAACCAGACGGATGTCACCACCCGCCTGGTCAACGGCAGCATCGACGCCATGGCCGCGGACTCCCCCATCATCGGCTACGCCCTGACCCAGACCAACGGCCAGCTGGAGAAGCTGGGCGACGTCTACGATTCCGCTCCGCAGGGCATCGCGGTGGCCAAGTCCGACACCGCCTGGGCCGAGGTCATCCAGAAGACCGTCACCAAGCTGATGGAAGACGGCTCCTACAAGAAGATCCTCGAAGGCTGGGGCAACGCCGAGGGCGCCATCACCAAGTCCGAGGTCAACCCGGCGGTTAAGTCTTGAGTTTTCGCGTTACCGACGACAAGTCAGGCGTGCACATGGAACACCATCAACACCGGGATGAACCGGTACTGAACAAGTCAGTACCGGTTCGCCATCCCGGCCGATGGATCAGCGCGGTCATCATCCTCGCTTTCGTTGCGGTATTCCTGCAGAGCCTGTTCACCAACCCCAACTTCCGTTGGGACATTGTGGGCACCTACATCCTTGACGTGAAGGTTGTCCAAGGCGTTGGCTGGACCCTCTTGCTGACGGTTGCCTCCATGGTGCTCGCGATCGTCCTGGCCATTCTGCTGGCGTTCATGCGGCAGTCCGACAACCCGATCTTCAGGTGGTCCAGCTGGGTCTGGGTGTGGTTCTTCCGCGGCACACCCGTGTACACCCAACTGGTCTTTTGGGGCCTGATCGCAGTTCTTTATCCAAAGATCAGCGCAGGTGTCCCGTTCGGACCCGAGCTCTTCAGCCTTGATACGGCGAGTGTGGTCAACGCGACCGTCGCTGCAATCCTCGGCCTAGGCCTCAACGAGTCCGCTTACCTGGCGGAAATCTTCCGCGCCGGCCTTAAGTCCGTGGACAAGGGCCAGCAGGAAGCCGCCGAGGCGCTGGGCATGTCCAAGGGCAAGATCATGTGGCGGATCATCCTGCCGCAGGCCATGCGGATCATCGTTCCTCCCACGGGCAACGAAACCATCGGCATGCTGAAGACCACGTCGCTGGTACTCGCGGTTCCATTCACGCTGGACCTGACGTTCGCCACCAATGCCCTGGCGAACCGAACCTATCTGCCGGTTCCGCTGCTGATCGTTGCCGCCATCTGGTACTTGGTGATTACCAGCATCCTGATGGTGGGCCAGCACTTCATCGAGGCGTACTACGGCAAGGGTGTGGACAACCTGGCCCCGGCAGCGGTCAATCCGGCCGCAGCCAAAGCAGCCGGCGCCGGCGCTGATGCGCACCACTCAATGAAGACGGACTTCCCCGAGGAGAGTGCACGATGACGATCACAGCAGAAAAGCCGCTGGTCAAGATCGAAGGCCTGCACAAGTACTACGGGCACCACCACGTGCTCCGGGGCATCGACATGACCGTCAACCAGGGCGAAGTGTCAGTGGTGATCGGTCCCTCTGGTTCGGGCAAGTCCACCATGCTGCGCTGCGTGAACCTCCTGGAGAGCATCAGTGCCGGGCGGATCTCCGTTGGTGGCCAGCTGATCGGCTACCGCGAGGTCAACGGCAAGCTCCACGACCTGAAAACCAAGGAAATCGCCGCCCAGCGCCGCGAAATCGGCATGGTGTTCCAGCGGTTCAACCTGTTCCCGCACAAGACCGCGCTCCATAACGTCATGGAAGCGCCGGTCCACGTGAAGGGCCAGTCGAAGGCTGAAGCGCAGAAGCGTGCCCTTGAGCTGCTGGACCGGGTGGGGCTAGGCGACCGCGCCGGCCACTACCCCTCCCAGCTCTCCGGCGGCCAGCAGCAGCGCGTCGCCATCGCCCGGGCCCTGGCCATGGAGCCGGAGCTCATGCTTTTCGACGAGCCCACCTCGGCGCTAGACCCGGAGCTGGTGGGCGACGTCCTGAACGTGATGAAGGACCTGGCCAAGTCGGGCATGACCATGATCGTGGTCACCCACGAGATCGGCTTCGCCCGCGAGGTGGGTGACACGCTGACGTTCATGGACGGAGGCGTGGTGGTGGAATCGGGCGATCCCCGCGAAATCATCGCCAACCCGCAGCATGCCCGCACCAAGGAGTTCCTCAGCCGCGTGCTCTGAGTTTCACGCCTCCGACGCGCAAATGCCCTGTCGCTACCCGAATTTCGGGAGCGGCAGGGCATTTGCGCGTCATGGGCGGATTTCCGCGTCGAAACCCTACTGCCCGGAGAGCACTCCCTCGACGGCCGCGGCCACGGCTTCCTTGATTCGGGCGTGGAGCTGCCGGAGCGACCGCCGGTCCGCCCGGACCTCCACAATGCTGCGCCCCTGCACAGGCCGGTCGAGCGCTTCGGCAAGTCCCGCCGTCGTACTTACCATTGAATGTCCGACGCCGTACGCTGCGGCGAGTGCCGCGATGTCCACGGAGTGCGGGGTGCCGAAGAGGCGTTCGACGGCGTCACCGTAGCGGCCGCCTTCCTCCACTCCCCCGTGTTCGAGCAGGCCGAAGATGGCGCCGCCGGAGTCGTTCAGGACCACGATCCGCAGGTCCGGCTGTTCCTCCCCCGCGCCAAGGAGGAGGCCGCCGGCGTCATGCAGGAAGGTCACGTCCCCCAGCAGGACTGTGGTTTCCTGCCGGCCCCCGATCGCGATGCCAGTGGCCGTTGAGATGGTTCCGTCGATGCCCGCCAGGCCCCGGTTCGCATACACGGTGGCGGCGGGGTCCGGGGCAGGCAGCCCGGCAAGGTCCACGTCGCGGATGCCGTTGGATGAACCGAGCAGCAGCTCCCCCCGGGCATTTTTCCACACCAGCGCGGCGACGGAAGGACCGGTAGCAGCGGCCTCGGCGGAGAGCACCTGGTCCAGCGCGTGCTGCGCGGCCGAGCCGGCCAGCAGCCACGTGTCCAGCCAGGCGGACGCCCCGCGGCCGGCGAAATCGGCAAGGTCTGCGAGGTTCTCCAAGGGCAGCTCGGTGCGGCGCCCTGGCTCATACCAGGCGACCGGAACCGGCTGGTACAGGGCTGACTCGACGTCGGGGCGGGCCAGGAGCGCAGCCACCGGGCGGGAAAGAGTGGGCCTGCCGAACAACACCACGCGCTCAATCGGCTGTGCCGAACCCGGCCCGAAGTGCTCCAGCAGCAGCCGGTAGGGGCCCACCGCATTGGGTCCGAACCGGGAGTTTGAAGACGGCTCGGCCAGCAGCGGCAGGTTGTGGGCGCGGGCGAACGCTTCAGCCACCGGGCCGGCGTCATGGCCCGCCAGCACCACCGTGCGACGCTCAGGCATGGATTCCGGTGCCGGCGGAAGGTTCATGACCAGCGGCTCGGTGCCCACCCGGTAGCGCTGCCGCTCCACAGCCTGAGGCAGCCCCTCGCCAGCAGCAGGAACCAGAGGGTCGCGGAAGGCGAGGTTGAGCTGGACCGGTCCCGGGGGCAGGTCCGGGAAGGCGCCGGTAGCCGCGGACAGCCCGGTTTCTATGGCCCGCTGCGGGCTGCTTCCTGCGGGGACGTCGGCGGCGAACCGGACCTGCTCCCCGAACAGGTCCGGCTGCACGGTGGTCTGGTTGGCGCCGGTCCCGCGCAACTCTTCGGGACGGTCGGCGGACAGGACGATCAGCGGGACGGCGGCATGGTTGGCCTCCATCACGGCCGGCATCAGGTTTCCGACGGCGGTTCCGGACGTGGTGAGGACGGCGGCGGGCGAGCCGGTGGACAGGGCCAAGCCCAGCGCCGTGAATCCGGCGGACCGCTCGTCGATCCGGACCAGCAGCTCCACCCGGCCGGCCGCCGATGCCTCGGCCAGGGCGTACGCCATGGGTGCCGACCGCGAACCCGGCGACACCACCGCGTGCCGCACCCCGCCGTCGAGCAAAACCTCGACGGCGATCCGCGCCGCAGACAGCGCGCTCAACTCCTGTGTGTCCAGCTCAGGCGCGTCACTGGAGCGGACGGCACCTGCCGCGTCGGTGGAAGCAGGGAGGTCGGTGCGGGCCTCTGTGGAGGCGGAGTCGGGCGCGGGTTCGTTGAACGAAGTCACCCAACCAGTCTGCCACCCCCAAACGCCCGCCCACTCCTCGGATGCCCTATCACTTATGGTCCCTAAACCGGGGTTTTGGGGACCATAAGTGATAGAGCAACGAAAGGGCCTAGCTGTACTCAGTCAGTAGGTTGGTTGCACCTGCTGATCGGTGGGTTGCCTCCGAGGCTGCCGTGGGGCCGGTGGTTGTTGTAGAAGTCTAGCCAAGGCTGCAGAGCGTCTGTGCGGGCCTGGTTTGAGGTGAAGGGTTGACGGTAGGCCCAGCCTTCCTGGAGGGTGCGGTTGAAGCGTTCTGCTTTGCCGTTCTGCCAGGGATGGCGGGGTTTGATCAGGATGTGTTTGGCGCCCAGCGCAGTCAGTGCGTCCTGGAAATCTTTCGAGAGCCGGTAGGCGAAGGCATTATCGGTCATGACCCTTTTGACGGGTGCGCCGTGGGCTGCCATGGCTGCCGCGGCCCGGGTAAGGAATCCTGCGTAGGTCGCGCCTTTCTCATCGGGCAGGACCTCGGCGTAGGCGAAGCGGGAGTGGTCATCCACGACCACGTGGACGTAGTCAAAACCGACCCTTGAGTGGCCTGTTGAATGATTGCGGGCAGACTGATTCGGGTCTGCCCGCCAGCCCCCGCCATCCGGGATTCGGCCCAGTTTCTTGACGTCGATGTGGATCATGTCCCCGGGAGCGTCGCGTTCGTAGCGGCGGTCGGTCGCCCGGGATGCCCGAATCCGTACCCCGGTCACCGGGTCCAGGTCCCACAGTCTGGGCATGCCCGCGCGGGCCAGGATCCGGGAGACCGTCCGGGCGCTCGTGCCGCAGCGCAAGGCCAGGTCCGCAGGTCCCTCGCGGTGCTCGACGCGCTGGGTCAGAACATCCGCAACGACTTCCGCTGAGGTTGCGTTCGGGCACGACCTTGGGCGGGAGCTGCGGTCCTCGAGGCCGGCCCAGCCGTGGGCCCGGTACCTGCTGATCCAACGGTGCGCGCAGGTCCTGGAGATACCCATCTCCTTGGCAACGTGGGCGACGGGACGGCCGGCAAGGATACGCTCGATGATGATCCGTCTACCGTTCGGAGTCAGCCGGGCATTACGGTGGGACATGAAGACCTCTTAGTCGTTGGCTGTGTGTGGTAACCACCAACCTAAGAGGTCTTCACCTATTCACGATGTAACCAACGTCCTGACTCAGTACACCTAGCCGCGGAAAACCTGGACCACCGCGGGACGGGGCGCGCGCACCTGGCCGGGGGCCGGCGTCGTACCTGCCGGGACGTAGTCCGGGAAGAAGGAGTTGGGCGCCTCGAAGGTGCCGTCCTCACCCGGGTGCTGCACGGAGACGAAGACCATCCGCT
Organism: Arthrobacter sp. FW306-07-I; assembly: GCF_021800405.1. Taxonomy (NCBI): domain Bacteria; kingdom Bacillati; phylum Actinomycetota; class Actinomycetes; order Micrococcales; family Micrococcaceae; genus Arthrobacter; species Arthrobacter sp. FW306-07-I. The sequence continues at coordinate 3,284,085 of NZ_CP084550.1, forward strand.
CGTCGTCGTGGATGACCGGGCCGCAGGTCTCGGCGTCGCGGGGGACGGAGAGGAACTGCTCCACCTTGCCGCGCTCTGCGCCGTCGAGGGTGACCTTGAACAGGCCGTCGTTGTAGCCGATGCCGGAGGGCGCGCCGTCGGTGGAGATCCAGAGGTTGCCCACGGAGTCGAAGGCCACGTTGTCCGGGCAGGAGATGGGCGAGACCTTGTCCACCGGGTAGCCGGAGAAGTAGGTGACGTCACCCTGCGCGGGATCGCCGCAGACCATCAGGAGGGTCCAGTTGAACCTGGTGGACCTCTGGTCGCCGGTTTCGGTGATTTCGACGATATGGCCGTCGCGGTTCTGGGTGCGCGGGTTGACCTCCGTGGCGCCTTCCTTGGTGCCGGTGCCGCGGTCCGAGTTGTTGGTGCAGACCACGTAGACCTTGCCGGTGTGCAGGCTGGGCTGGACGTCCTCGCAGCGGTCCATCTTGGTGGGGCCAACCTTGTCCGCGGCCAGGCGGGTATACACCAGGACCTCCTCGACGGACATGCCCGGGACGGCGGACTTGCCGCCCACCACCAGGGGCAGCCATTCGCCGGTGCCGTCGAACGCGCCGTCGGAGGGCAGTGCACCGGTGCCGGTGATCTCCGCGGCGGCTGAGTTGCCGGTGAACTTGGCAACGTACAGGTCGCCTTCGGTCAGCAGGTTCATGTTGTGCCGGCGGTCCCCCTCACGGTACTTATCCGCCGAGACGAACTTGTAGAGGTAGTCGAACTTCTCGTCGTCACCCATGTAGGCCACCACGTGGCCGGACTCGGCCACGATCACGTTGGCGCCCTCGTGCTTGAACCGGCCCATGGCGGAGCGCTTCTTGGGGGTGGAGGTGGGGTCGAAGGGGTCGACTTCCACGATCCAGCCGAAGCGGTTGGACTCGTTCTCGTAGCCGGGGTTGCGGGTGTCGAAGCGGGGGTCGTCCAGTTCCCACTGGCGCGCGGTCGGCTTGGCGGTGAGGCCGTAGCGCTTGTCGCCGGCGGAGGTGCCGCCCGCCACGAAGTAGCCGTTGAAGTTTTCCTCGCCGGAAAGGATGGTGCCCCAGGGGGTGGTGCCGCCGGAGCAGTTGCCGAACGTGCCCTTGATGGCGCGGCCGGAGGGATCTGCCACGGTCTTGACCAGTGCCGAGCCGGCAACGGGGCCGGTCAGTTCGTAGGTGGTGTCGGAGAGGTAGCGGCGGTTCAGCGGTGCACCCTTGACGTAGCTCCAAGGCTTGGTGGTGTTCTTGCGCTCCAGCTCCACTACGGCCAGGCCATGGGCGGCGCGGCCAATGGCGCGGGTTTCCTTGGGGTCGTAGCCCGCGGGGACCATGATGCTTTCGTTGGTGTATTCGTGGTTGGTGAACAGCACCGCGCGGCGGCCCTTGCTGCCCGGGATTTCCACGATGTCCGTGTAGTCGTTGTTGTAACCGAACTGGCGGGCCTGCGCCGCCGCGGTCTGGTTGTTCAGGTCGAACGCCGGGGAATCGTTGAACAGCGGGTCACCCCAGCGGATGATGGGCTGCCATGTGAAACCTTCGGGCACGGTGAACGCGTCGACTGCCTTGTCCACGGGCTTGATGGCGGTGAACTGCAGCTTGGACTTGCCAAAGCCTTCCTTGGCGGCCTGGGACAGGCCGGCAGCGGAGGCAGGCTCAGCGGAGCCCACCACGGAGTTAAGGACGACGGCGAGTGCTCCGGCGGCGCCCATGCCCAGGGCGGCGCGGCGGGACAGGGTGGCGGAAGCGATATCGCGGAAGTAGCTGTTGGAGCTGGTGTTGCAGACGTCCCCGGCGCAGGCGTTGTCGCACTTGAGTGCGCATGTGACCGGGCTGCGCTTGCCCTTGGTGTGGCCGAGCATGGGCAACAGGGTGAACTTGCGGGCAATTTCAGACATGGGGAACCTTCCAAGGAATCTCTCTGGGGTGCCCGATCACCCTTCCAGCCGGTTCCTACCGGAAGCCATCAATTGGATGAACTCATGGTGAACCGCCCGTGACCTGCAGGAACGTTGCCAATCCCGCCATCGATTGCTGAGTAACTGCCGTTTAGGCCGCTCTAAACGGCAGTTACGGAGCAATCGATGGGGCGAGGAGGGCGTGGACCCGGCGGAGCCGATCCAGCCACCAGTCCCGGCGTTCCGCGGAAGCCGCAAACCGCTCAAGCAGCTCCGCGTCGGCGGCCACGTCGCGGAGGCGGATGGCGCCGTCGTCGGCCACCAAGGGATCCAGGGTGACGTCCGATTCGAACAGGGACACCGTCCCCAGGCCGCAGGCGTAGGGCAGCTCCGGCAGGGCGGCGGCGAGCGCCAGCCCCGCGCGGATGCCCACGGAGGTGTCCAGAGCGGAGCTGACGACGGCGGGAAGCCCGGCCTGTGCCACGATGTCCAGGGCGCGGCGTACTCCCCCGAGCGGTGCCACCTTGACCACGATCAGGTCCGCGGCGCCGGCGCGGGCCACGCGGAGGGGGTCGGTTTCCTTCCGCACGCTTTCATCTGCCGCGATGAGCACAGGAGTCCCCGCGTCCCCCAGCCGCGACCGGACCTCGGCCAGGCCCTCGATGGACGGCACCGGCTGCTCGGCGTATTCCAGCCCCACGGGCGCCAGCCGGGTCAGCGCCTCCACGGCGCCGGGCACATCCCACCCTCCGTTGGCGTCCACTCGGACGGCGGCATCCGGCAAGGCGGCGCGGACGGCGTGAAGCCGGGCGACGTCGTCGTCCAATGTCTGCCCCTGCTCCGCCACCTTGACCTTGACTGCGTCCACCCGGCCGAACCGGGCCAGGACGTCCGGCACCCGGTCCGCGGAAACGGCGGGCACGGTGGCGTTGACGGGAATGCTATGCCGCAGCGCAGGGGGGAAGCCCTCCCACCCGGCCTCGATCGCGGCGGCCAGCCAGCGGGACGCCTCGGCGTCGCCGTACTCAGGGAAGGCGCAGAACTCGCCCCAGCCCACGGGACCCCGGAGCAGGAGCGATTCGCGCTGCATAATGCCACGGAACTTCACCCGCATGGGCAGGCTCACCACATGGGCACCCGCCAGCAGTTCTTCCAGCGGAGGAACTTTTTCGGGGAGGGCGGCGGGGGCTGGCGGGAGACCGGGGAGGGGCATGCGGTTTACTGTACGCGGGCAGGGGCAACTCCCCGTCAGGCTCCGGTAAGGGTGGTCCAGACGCCGATGCCTCCGGCCACGACCATGACGGCGGCAGTGAACCAGCCGAGCGTGGCGGCGAGCCGGCCGTTGGCGTAGTTGCCCATGATGGCTTTGTCCCGGGAGATGAGCATGGTGACCACCAGGAACGGGGCGGCCGCAATGCCGTTGACGGTGGCGCTGAAAACCAGGAGCCCGATGGGGTCGGCGGAGAAAAAGCTGATGAGGACGCCGGCAATGATTCCGACCCCCAGCAGCGTGTAGAACAACGGGGCACGCCGCGGGCTCAGGTCCAGGCCCCAGTCCTTGCCGAGCAGGCCGGTGAGTCCCGCTGCACCGGACGCGGCGAGTACTGGGACCCCCAGGATGCCGGTGCCGATGAATCCGGCGGCAAACAGGAACGTGGCGGCCGGCCCCACCACGGGCTCCAGGGCCTTGGCAACATCGGCCGCGGTGTTCACGTCCGTGCCGTCCTTGCCCAGGGTTGCCGCCGTGGCCGCCATGATTGAGAACATCACCAGGACGGAGAAGACCATGCCAATGAACACGTCGGCGCGGGCCTTCCGGAGGGTGTGGGCGGCGGCAGCCGCGTCCGGACGGTCCTTCAGTCCCACCGCCTCGTCACCGCCGTGCTCCTCGGCGCGCAATTCCTGGACCCTGTGCGCACTCTGCCAGAAGAACAGGTAGGGCGAGATGGTGGTGCCCAGCACGGCGACGATCAGGCCGAGGTATTCGGGGGCGAAGCTGAACTTCATTCCCAGCATGCCTTCCAACACGTCCGGCCAGTCGACATTGGCAACGAACAGGACCGCAACGTACGCCAGCAGCGTAAGGCACAACCACTTGAAGACCTTCGCAATGACGGCAAACGATCCGCTCATGAGCGCGACGGCAATGCCTAAGCCCGCAAGCGCGCTCCACAGGTGGTCCGGGCCCGCACCGAGCATCTGCATGCCCTGCCCGATCGCCATCAGGTCCGCGGCGGCGTTGAGGATGTTGCCCACCAGCAGGGCAACGATCAGGATGCCGATCACCACCCGGGGACGGCGGGAGAACTTGCGGCGGGCCAGCCAGCCCAGGCTTTCCCCGGTGGCCAGTGCGGTGCGGTCGCAGATCTCCTGCACGGCCATCATCATGGGCAGCGTGACCGGCGCGGTCCACAGCATGCCGTTGGAAAAGGTGGCACCGGCTTTTGCATACGTGGCAATCCCTGAGGGGTCATCGTCCGCGGCACCTGTGACCAGGCCCGGGCCCAGCAGCGCCCCAAAGCGGCGCAGCAAGGACTTTTGCCGAGCGCCAGCTGCCGTGTCTTCAACCTGGGGCCGTCCGCTCGTTTGAGCCTTGCTCATACAGTTTTCTCCACTCACCATCGACCGCTAAGCCGCCCAACTGCTAAGCAGGCTTAGGATTCAGAGGCAATGGTAGGGCATGAAGCTGGGAGCAGCGGTCGCGTGGAGGCGCTCAGATCCACTTGTTGTGCTTGAACGCGAGGTAGAGGACCAGGCCCATGGCCACCATCAGGCCCAGCGCGTAGGGGTAGCCGTACGTCCACGCCAGCTCGGGCATGTTGGTGAAGTTCATGCCGTAGATAGAGGCCACCAGGGTGGGCGCGAACAGGATGGCGGCCCAGGACGAGATGCGCTTGACCTGCTCGTTCTGTTCCAGGCTGGACTCGGTCATGCGCTGCATTTCATCGTTTTGCCGCTGGGCCACCAGGGCTGCGTTGACCGCGAGGGCGTTCTGAAGCAGGGCCCGGAAGGAAGCCACCCGCTCGTTGAGCCGCAGCACGTGATCCAGGACGTCGCGCAGATGGTCCTGCAGGACTTCCCCCGGCGGCCGCTCAGGGGTCCCCGCCATGAGTTGGCGAAGGATTCCGGCCAACGGGCTGGTGGCGCGCTGGAAGATGATTACCTGCCGGGAGAGCTCGTAGATCCTCCGCGAAACCTCCGGGTCGGCGCCAAAGAGGTCATCCTCAATTTCGTCGATATCGTTCTCCAAGCCGGCAGCCACAGGCTCATACTCGTCCACCACCTGGTCCAGGATGCCGTACAGCACGGCGTCGGGGCCCAGGGCAAGGAACTCCGGCATGGACTCCATGCGGCGGCGCACCTTTGCCAGGTCCGGGGACTCGGCGTGCCTGACGGTCACCACGTACTCGTCACCGACAAAAACGTGGATCTCGCCGAAGTCCACCTTTTCCACGTCGTCCCGGTACCGCGCCGGCCGGAGCACCAGGAACAGGCAGCCGCCGTAATGCTCCAGCTTGGCCCGCTGGTGGCCGGAGAGCGCGTCCTCGATGGCGAGCTGGTTGAGGTCGAATTCCTCGCCGACGGACTGCAGTTCCTCCGCGTCCGGCCGGTACAGGCCGATCCATGCCATCCCCTGTCGCTGCCGCAGGAGAAAGTAGGTTTCATCAAGGTCTTCGGGGTCCTCGGTGCGGAGTCCGTTTACGTAGACGGCGTTGTCAATGATGGTCACGGGTGGGCCTCCCGCTCGCGCTCCCAGTCATCCAGCAGCGCGGGCATCCGCGAGTTGAGGAACCGGTAGAACCGGGCCATCTCCGCTACCCGCGCCCGCGCGGCAGATCCCTCCGGGAGGGTTTCCGCCGTGGCATCGGTGAGTGCTGCCAGCTTCTCGTAAACGGTGCTGTTCCGCATCGACGCCACGTACCACTCATCGGTATGGAGGGCGTAGAGGTCCCGGCGGCTGCCGGGCTGCGAGATCCGGTGGACGAAGCCCACGGTCTGCAGGTACCGCACCGCCCCCGAGACCGCTGCGGCACTGGCGCCCAGCCGCTCCGAGAGCTCTGCGGCGGTGAGGCTTCCCTGTTCCGAGGAAACCAGCGCCAACAAGGTCCGCGCCGGCATCTTGGGGAACCCGGCCGCGGCGAAGGCGGCCGCGGTCCTTTCGGCAGCCGCGACCGTCAGTTCCGGGGTTTGCGCATGAGCCACGCCCATGTCAGTGCTCACGCCGAACCCACCTCCCGCCGCCGCATTACCGAGACCGCCAGCACGGCTGCAACCGCGGCGATCAAGAGCATCCACCATGCGCCGCTCCAGTCCGTGGTGTCGCCGTGAGGAACCGGGGTGTGGGCGAATGGCGACAGGTCACGCAGGGCCTGATCAATCCCCAACATGGCGCCCAGGATGCCGAGCACCACGCCCAGGGCCAGCAGCGCCCAGCTGGCGGCGATGGTCGCTGCCGGCCACAGGACGAACACCAGCGCTGGAACGGAAAGGTAGATCAGGGCCGCCGGCAGCTGGGCCAGGGCGGTTTGCCAGAGGGCATCGGCGGGCATCGAGGTATCGCCGGAGCCGGTCAATGTTGCCCAGGCCCCCACACCTGCCAGGCCCACCACCAATACCACGGCCGCCGCCCCCAGCAGCAGGTAACCGGCCAGCCACCGGACCCGGCCCACGGGAGCGGACAGCAGCAGTTCGGCCGTCCCGGCCGCTTCCTCCTGCCGCAGCCTGATCACGGCCTGGAGCGCACACGCCGCCGCCAGGACCCCGGCCATCGAGAAGAGCACCGAGACCATGAGCTGGGTGAGCGAGGTGCCCTGGGACTGGAGCATGGCCCGCAGCATGGCGGTGATGTTGGTATCAGGGGTATCGACGGCGGCAATCGCCTTTCCGAGCGAGCCCGCCAGCAGGCCCAGGGCCAAGCCGCTGAGTCCCCAGCCGATAATCGATCCGGACTGCAGCCGCAGCGCCAGGGCCACCGGGCTCCGCAGCCCGGGCCGGGCTGCGGCGCGTCCCGGCCGTGTTCCCCACACGCTTGCCCCGCTGTCCCGCGTGCGGAGGATCAGCCAGGCGACTGCAAAGCAGGCGACGGCGAGGCCCACCGGCAGCACCAGCGGCCAGGTGCGGTTTCCCGAGAAAGCGTACGTCTGCTGGCCCCAGCCAATGGGTGAGAACCAGCTGGCGGACCCTTCCGTCATGGTGGTCCCGTCGGCACCGGGGGTCCCCGTGGCATCGCCGATCCCACGCAGGACGTAGGCCAGGACAACCAGTGCGGCGGACACGCCGTTCGCGCCGCGGGACGTCGGCATGAACTGGGCCACCAGCAGGCCCAGGGCAAGGAAGGCGAGCCCGACGGCGCCCGTTGCGGCTCCGGCGGTCAGGGAACCTTGCGCGTCCAGGCCCTGGGAGGCGAACCCTGCGAACACCGCCAGTGCCACGAGGATGTTCGCCGTGATGCCGTGCAGCAGGGTGGCGATGTTGGGCAGCAGGCGGCCGGCAGGCGTGGCGGCGACCAGTTCGGCAGTGCCGGTTTCCTCATCGGCACGCGTGTGGCGCACCGCCAGGAACGTGCTCATCAGCCCGGTCAGCAGGGCCAGGAACGCGTAGATCAGGAAGAACGTGAACGCCCCCTGGTCCGCACCGCGGGGTAGGCCGCGCAGCATCAGGATGGCGGGAGTGGCGATGGCCACCTGCAGGATCTCGGTGCGGCTCACCACACTGCCGTACGTCTGTGTGACGGCGGCCGCTGCAAACAGGGCGAAGGCCCCGATGGCCACCACCCAGCTTAGGAGCTGCCAGCGGTCCCGCCGCAGCCGCTGGCCCAAGAGGACCAGAAAGACTTCCATGTCAGCTCCGTCCCCTCGCACCCAGCAGGTGCCGCCGGGAACCGTAGCCAGCGGAAGCCGGAGCATCCGGCTCCGGGGCAGCAGCGGTATCCCCGTAGTGCCGCAGGAACAGCTCCTCCAGCGACGGCGGGACAATCGTCAGGCCCTGCACGCCCAGCGCGCCCAATGCGGGAAGCACCTCCGCTATCCGGTCAGCGTCGGCGCTGAACCGGACCCGGCCGGCGTCCACCGTAAGGTCGTGCACCGCGCCGAGCCGGGACAGGGCTTCCGCGTCCAAACCGTCCGCAGCGAAGGAAACCTCGGACCTGGTGAGGTGCCGCAGGGACTCCAGCGTGCCGCCGTCGACGATTTTTCCGGCGCGGATGATGCTCACCCGGTGGCACAGCACCTCCACCTCGGAGAGGATGTGGCTGGACAGCAGCACCGTTGCGCCGCGGTCGACGGCGGCCAGCAGCTCCCTGCGGAAGACCTCCTCCATGAGCGGGTCCAGGCCGCTGGTGGGCTCGTCCAGCAGGTAGAGCTCGGCTTCAGTGGCGAGGGCCGCGATCAGGGCGACTTTTTGCCGGTTGCCCTTGGAGTAGGCGCGCCCCTTCCGGGCCGGATCAAAGTCGAACACCTGGCACAGGCGGTCCTTCCGGCGGCGGTAGGCCTCGCCGTCCGCCGTGCCGCCGCGCAGCCGGGACAGCAAATCGATGGTCTCGCCGCCGGACAGGTTGGGCCAGAGCCGGACGTCGCCGGGAACGTAGGCGAGGCGCCGGTGCAATTCTGCGGCCTGAGTCCAGGGTTCGAGGCCCAGAACCGTGGCGGCGCCGGAAGTTGCCCGGGCCAGGCCCAGGAGGACGCGCAGGGTAGTGGACTTCCCGGCGCCGTTGGGGCCAAGGAAGCCGTGGATCTCCCCGTGCTGGACTTCGAGGTCCAGGCCGTCCAGGGCCCTGACCCGGCCGAAGTGCTTATGCAGGTTCGCTGTCTGGACAACGGTGTTCATGCTTCAAGTCTTCGAAGTTTTCACAAGTTTATGAAGGCACTAAAGTCCCAACTATGAGCCCCGACAAGCCCCTGTCCACCGGGCACGCCACCCGCACGGCAACGGCACCTCTTTACGCCGCCGGGTTCGTCACCGCTTTCGGCGCCCACAGCATCGCGGCAGGACTCGGTTCGCAAAGCGGGAACATCGGCCTGACGCTGCTGAACCTCGGCATCCTGCTGGCCCTCTATGACGTGGCCGAAGTCTTCCTCAAGCCCGTGTTCGGAGCGCTCAGCGACCGGATCGGGGCCAAGCCTGTCATCGTCGGCGGACTCTTCGCCTTCGCCGCCCTGTCCCTCATCGGTTTGGGAGCAGCGGACCCGTTGATCCTTGCCCTGGCCAGGCTGGGACAGGGCGCTGCGGCATCTGCCTTCTCGCCGGCGTCGTCCGCCATGGTGGCAAGGATGGCCCGCGGCGGCAAGGCGGGCACCTACTTTGGCCGGTACGGGTCCTGGAAGAGCCTGGGCTACATTATCGGGCCGCCGCTGGGCGCGGGCCTGATCCTTGCCGGCGGGTTTCCGCTGCTGTTCGGAACGCTCTCAGCGCTGGCCGCCGTGACCGCCGTGTGGGTGCTGGTGTCCGCGCCGCATTTGGCGCCGCTGCCGCGGAAGCGGTACACGGTGATGGACCTGGCCCGGCAGGTCGGCGAGCGCCGTTTCCTGGTGCCCACGCTGGTGCTGGCCGCAGCAACCGGCGCGCTGGGTGCCGCCGTCGGATTCATCCCCGCCCTGGCCACCCGCCATGGCATGGACGCATTCGCGGGCACGGCCGCGGTGAGCGTGGTGGCGCTGGGCTCGGTACTCACCCAACCCTGGATCGGAAGGCTGCGGGACCGCAACGCCATCACGGACAACAGGGGCACGACGACGGGCCTGCTGCTGATTGCCGCGGGCATCGGTCTGGTGGCGGCGGCCCCGGGTGTGGTCACCATCTTCGTGGCCGCGGCCTGCATTGGGACAGGCATCGGCGCGGTGACCCCCTTGGGTTTCGCGCATCTGGCCGACACCACCCCGCCGGAGCGGATGGGCCGGACCATGGGTTCGGCCGAACTGGGACGGGAGCTGGGCGACGCCGGCGGCCCGCTGCTGGTGGGCGGCATCGCCATGGCCACGGCGCTGCCGTTCGGGCTGGGCGCGCTGGCGCTGTTGGTGGCCGCGGCGGGCATCCCCCGGCTGGACCCGGTCAAACCCGCCGCGCCCACCTCCTGAGCGGCCGTCCAGCTTTTTGTGTCACCCTTAACCGCGATGACTTCTTCACGGCAACTGCCCACCAGGACTCCGGCCCGGCCTGCCCCGGGTTCGGCGTTCCTGTTCGTGCTGTCCACTGCCGCGTGCATTGCCGGGCTGATGGCCACCTACTACTTCTTTGTCCAGACCACCACGGGCCAGTTCATTGATGAGTCCGCGCTGGTGGAAGCGGTGGAAATCCACGGGCCTGCGGGCAAGGCGGCCACCAAGTTCCTGGACTGGCTGCCCACCATCTCGCTGGTGATGGCCGCCGTCGTGGTCCTGTTTGTCACGGTGATCCGGCGGCACTGGGCCGAGGCTGGCATCGCCGTCGCTGCGTGCATTGGCGCGAACGTGGCTACCCAGGTGCTGAAGGACCTGCTGCCGGCGCGCCCGGACAAGGGTGTGCTCACCCTCGAACTGAATTCGCTGCCGTCCGGCCACACCACCCTGGCGGCTTCAGCGGCGGCGGCAGTGTTCCTGATGGCGTCCCCGCGCTGGCGGCCCATGGCAGGCTTCGTCGGCGGCACCTTCGCCATTGCCTCCGGCGTGTCCACGCTGATCAACCAGTGGCACCGGCCCGCCGACGTGGTGGCGGCGTTCCTGCTGGTAGGGGCGTTCATGATTCCGGCCGGCTGGTTGATCCTCCGGCGCGGTTCGTGGAACGAGTGGGACGGGTTCGGTGAACATCTCGGCTCGGCCCGGATCTGGCTCACGCTGCCGGTGCTGATCGGCCTGGCGTCCGCGGGGGTTGCCGTCTATTCACTGATCCGGATTGCCCCCAGCCCTTGGCAGGAGGCCAGCACCACCAATTACTTTTGGGCCGGCATCTCGCTGATCGTGATCGCGGGGTACCTGGCCACTGTGGCCACTACGTCCCTGTTTGCGTTTGCCTCCCGACGGCGGCACGCGTCCCGCCGCTGACACGGAACGGCGGGTGCAACGCGCAGGTCAGTCCGCGGCGCCAGGGCGGGCCAGGAGGAAGCCCGGGCCAGGATGGCGTTCTCGATACCGCCTTGCTCCCCCCATGGCGGCGATAAGCTTCACGGCCCGCCTGGCCCTAGCACGAAACGGGCTTTTGCGGGGAGATCTTGATCAAACCTTGAGGATATTGAGGCCCATAGCTTGAGGGGTGCGGTGGATAGTTAAAGGTGCCCGGGCGGCGTCTAGAAGCAGGCACCGCCGGGCAACTCCCTCTACGCGTCCCGCACGGATGTGCCTCTGTTCTCACTCGAGCGCGTCGAGCCGCTTGCGCAGAAGGCAGAACTCGTTGCCTTCGGGATCCTGCAGGACGTGCCACTGCGCCTCGCCGGTCTGGCCTACGTCCGCCGGCCGTGCACCGAGCGCCAGCAGGCGTTCCAGCTCGGCGTCCTGGTCCCGGTCCACCGGGTTGATGTCGATGTGCAGCGGAAGCCTCCCCACCCGCGGGTTGCTGCTTGGACTCAGGAAGATCGTTGGCTGCGCTCCCCCGAACCCGGCGTCCGGCGGCCCGATCTCGATCGCCCCGTCCTCCCGGTCAATCTCCACGTAGCCAAGCACGTCGCTCCAGAACTTCGCGAGCAGTTCGGGGTCAGCGCAAGTAAGGACCAGTTCACTTATACGGCATGACATGGTGCCAGTCTACGGAGGGGCTGCACCTGCCAGCTCGCTGACACATTCTTCGACGGCCTTTTCCATCCTCGAGGCGCATCTTCACCAGCGCGGCCCAGGTATCAGGAGCGCAATTGAAGCTGCGCGTCGGGGTCGAATATGCGCGTCGCGGGAACCACATTTATGACAGAACCAGCTCGGCGGGAGGCGGCGCCGCTGCCTTGGGGGTGTTGCAGCGGCACCTTCTTCCGCCGAGCGTGGCCTAACTGAGGACTACTATGAACGCTCAACCTCAGGAAGTGAGGGAGTAAATCGTCAACAAAAGCTCAAGTTATTTGAAAGCTCAACCGCCTCTGACCTGCGCTTCTATTCCGATTGCCCTACTTATCCACCGCCCTCCAAAGCGGCGGGACAGCCTGCTCTAGGCAGCGAGCGCAGCGTCAAGAATGTCCAAGGCGTTGGCACGCATGACCCCAAATGCCTGGTTCGGCCGGAGGCCTGCAACGTCCCGCAGCCAGACATAGGCTTCAATGCCGGCAACCGCGCGAAGCCTGACAGCCAGAGCGGCAGTGTCGATGCCGGATCCTCCGGTTTCCAGCGGGGACAGCGCGTCGCGGTACCAGCCCACAGCCCGGCCGCCGCGAAGCGTGGGCCGGGCAGCGCCCGGGGTTAAAGACAGCCGGAGCGATGCCCGCAGTTGTGGTTCCCAGGTGCGGATGAAGTCGAAGTGCGCGTCCAGGGTGCGCTCCAGGCGGTCACGCACGTCCGACGGCGGGTCCTCACCCAGCAGCGATCCCAGACCGGTCTCCGGGAGGGCCGCGTGCAGCAGCGCTTCCTTGTCCGGAAAGTACCGGTAGGCAGTGGTGCGGGATATGCCCGCCGTGGCAGCAACTTCTGCAACCGAAGGGTCCCGTCCGTCCTTCAGCAGATCCCGGAGGACGGACACCAACTCGTCCCGCGTGCGCGACTTCTGCCGGGCCCTGCCGGTCTCCAGATACTTTTCATTGTGGCGTACGGACACAGGACTTATGATACATACGTATCGTAATGGTACGGACGTCCCATAAAAAATGAGGGGTTTCCCATGGCCGATCCCATTGCAGTGAATCCACAGCACTACCGGCTGGTCTTCGAGAACGACCGGGTCCGCGTCCTTGAGTACAGTGACGGCCCCGGCGACAGCACCGGCACCCATTCCCACCCGGACAGCGTGATGGTCACACTCACTTCGTTCGCCCGCCGGCTCCGGTCGGGAGGCCGCGAAGTGGATGTGGAACTCGGGGCAGGGCAGGCCCGCTGGCTCGACGCGCAGGAACATTCGGGGACGAATACCGGCTCTTCCCCCACGCACTGCCTCTTCATTGAGCTGAAGGAACCGCGTCCGCAATCCCCCGGCGACCAGGAGCGTTCGCCGGCCACCCACACCGGCCGCCTTGGCCCTAGCGCTTCTTAGCCTGGTCCACGGTCAGCAGCAGCCGGCACCACGCATCAGTAAGCCAGCCCGCAAACTGCTCCGGGGTCCACCCGCGCTGGTCCACCAGCAACACCCAGTACTCGGGCCCGTTCATGCTCCAGACGGCGTCGGCCAGCTCTGCGGCCGGCCGGTCGGTCCGCAGCTCCCCGGTAGCGGCAAGGTCCTCAACAAACTTCAGCATGTTCGCCGCGCGCCGGTCGGAGATCTCCCGCCAGAGCGCAGCGCAATCGGCGTCGGTCCCCGCGGCATCCCGCAGGGCCACATACACCGGCGCGAGCCGGGGCTGGATGGCGGCCAGGGCGTGGGCGTAGATCGAGATCTTGTCGGCGGCGCGCTCCGCTTCCCTCAGGCGAATGACATAGTCGCGGCTCTCGGCGGGAACCGCATGGCCGGTCCCGGAGATGGCAGTTTCCACTACTTCCCGCAGCAGGTCAGGCTTGCGCCCGATGGCGGCGTAGACAGTGTCGACGGCGACACCCGCCCTCCGCGCAATGCCCGCCACAGTGGTGGAACGGTACCCCTCCCCCACAAACAATTCACGAGCGGCGGCCAGTACGGCATCCCGCGTTGCGGCCGCCTGTTGCTTCCGCCGGGGCGAGTGGTAGCGGCGCGCAGGGGCATTGACTTCACTCATCGCCGGGCCTAGCCTTAATTGATCCGAGTATGCTTCGGATGAATTCTAGCAGGAAGCCCCAGGCCGCCAAGAGCCCATCGCAAAGAAGCGGCAAAGGGGTGGAAGGGCAGGCCATCATGTCAGAGCACTTCGACACCGTCGTCGTCGGCGGCGGCCAGGCCGGATTGGCCATGGGCTACCACCTGTCCCGCCTCAAGCGTCACTTCGTCATCCTCGACGAGAACCCCAGGACCGGTGACAGCTGGCGTGCCCGCTGGGAGTCGCTCCGGCTCTTCACCCCCGCCCGGTACGACGCCCTTCCCGGCAGCCGCTACCCAGCCCCGCCCTGGTCCTACCCGTCGCGGGAAGAGTTCGCCGACTACCTCAGCGGCTACGCGGACCGCTTCGCACTGCCGGTCCGGAACAACTTCCGGGTCACCGGCGTGAGCCACACCGGACAGTGCTTCGTCATCGAAACGGACAACCAACGCATCGAAGCCGACAACGTAGTGGTCGCCCCGGGCTGGGACCGGAAGCCCAAGGTGCCGGCTTTCGCACAGCAGCTCAGCCCGCACATCAAACAGCTCACGGCGGGCAGCTACAAGAGCCCAGCGGACCTCGCGCCAGGCCCGGTCCTGGTGGTCGGCGCGGGCAACTCCGGCGCGGACATCGCCCTGGAGCTGGCCCCGACCCGCAGGACATACATCTCCGGCAGGCACCCCGGCGAAATCCCCTGGCCCATCGACGCCCTGGCCACCCGCCCCCTCACCCTCGCCGTCTTCTTCGCGTTCTCGCACGTCCTGAACCTCAACACGCCTGCCGGCCGGAAGGCCCGCCCGCAGATCCTGGCACACAGCGGACCCCTGGTCAGGGTGAAGAACCGCGACCTGGTGCGTGCCGGCGTCGAACGCGTTCCCAGGACGGAAGGAACCAGGGATGGGTTTCCCATACTCGCGGATGGCCGGGCACTCGAGGTGGCCAGCATCATCTGGTGCACCGGTTTCACGCCGGACCTGGGGTGGATCCACCTGCCGGTGTTCGGCCCGGACGGCGAACCGGAACATGACCGCGGGGTGGCCAAAGCGCAGTCGGGACTCTACTTCCTGGGCGCCATCTTCCAGCAGTCGCTGGCGTCCTCCATGGTCCACGGGGTAGGCCGGGACGCGGCCTTCATCGCCCGGCATATCGCCGCACGCACGCCACAAGCACCGGCAGCACGCCCCCGGCAAAAGGACGTCAGGCCGGAAGGTTCAGCTGCTCCACAATGATGCGGGCGGTTCCGGGGTCGCCCAGGATCTTGAAGTGCCCGGCCACCGGCAGTTCGATGTTGGTGGCGCCGGGCAGGACGCTTCCCTCCGGAATGTGCGGGTCAAAGGGTCCGTAAATGGATGTAATCCGGCTGTTGATGGTGAGCTCGCGGGACAGCTGGAGCGTCAGGGCGTTCCGGGGCGAGAAGATCCGCAGGCTTGGCAGCAGCATGTACCGGGCGTAACGCGAGCCGGAAAACGGTGCGCACACGGAGATCATCCGGTCGATCCGGTGTTCGGGATCCAGGGACAGCATGGTGTATTTGCCAATCAGCCCACCCTTGCTGTGCGCCACCAGGATTGCGCCGCGCAGCCCCGCCTCCTCCAGGTGCTGGGCCACGAGCTTGGCGGCCTCCGGCACCTTCAGCTTGTTGCGCTGGAGTACGGTGACCACGTGGACGGGATGCCCGGCGTCGTGGATGGCCTGGATGACCGGCATCATGAACTGCCAGTTTTCGTACACGCCGGGGATGATCACCACGGGCGCGCGGGTCCCGTTCCGGAAGGACGCCGGCTGCACGCGCGACAGGAAGCCGCGCACCTGCCAGCCCGCGGCGTACACATAGTCCTGCGCCCACCACACGGCCTTCTGCAGTGGACTGATGCGGGCAGCGGCGCCGGGATGACTCATGTGTCGAGAATAACCTCGACGGCCGCGCTACCCACCAAACCGGCCCGCAAACACGGTCAGTAGTTGCGGCGGTGCTTCAGGCGGGGAATTACGACGGCGAACACGGCTGCCGCCGCGAACCCCAGGATTCCGGTGGCTGAGATCCCCGGGCCCAGGGAGGCGAGCGCGGTCACCCCCGACAGGAGGACGGGACCGCCGGTGGACCCGGCGTCGGCCATGAACCGCCAGAGGCCCAGGAACTGCCCCCGGCCGCGGTCCGGCGAGAAGTCGGCGCCGAGCGTCATCACCAGCCCGGAGCTGATGCCGTTGCCGAAACCGATCAACAGCGCCGCCAGCAGCAGCCCAACAAAGGATCCGGTGAGCGGGATCAGGAGCAGCGCCGTCCCCATGAGCAGCGTGGACGGGATTGCCACCCACTGCCGGCCCTTGCGGTCCATCAGTTTCCCGGCGGGATAGAACACCAGCATGTCGATCGCGCCGGACAACCCATAGATAAGGGAGGCCGAGGTGGCGTCCATTCCCAGGTGGTCGGACCAGAGCGGAATCACCACCTGGCGGGAGGACCGCAGTGCGCTGAGCAGCAGGATGCCAACGCCCAGTGAAAGGAACACGCCCGCGTGTGAGACCGCGACGCTGCGGAGGGTGGGCTGGGGGCCGGCATCCCCGCCCGGCCGGACCTCCGGCGTCGTCAGGTCCGGAATGGTGAGCGACAGCAGCGCGGCGGCCGCCATGGCCACCACGCCCACCCAGTAGGCGCCTGCAAGGCCGAAGAACTGCATCACGGCGGCCCCCGCAAACGGACCGATGAACACGCCGATCCGGTTCACACCGCCCAGGGTGGACAGCGCCCGGGCACGGAACGCCACGGGCACGGCCTCGGTGAGGTACTTCTGCCGGGCCAGGCCAAACACCGCCCCGGACATTCCGACGACGGCCATCGCCACCGCGAGCAGCCACAGTCCGTTCGAGGCAAGGGTGGAGGAGACGGCGGCTGCTGCCAGCGCCAGGCCGGCAGCGACGGCGGCGCCCACGATGGACCAGCGCTCACCGAAGCGGAGGGTCACCAGGGACGCGGGCAGGTTGAAGAACCAGGACCCCAGGCCGATCAGGGTGACGATCAGGGCCGCCACTGCCACCGACGCTCCCAGTTCGCGGGCGGACAACGCCACCACCGGCAGGATGGCACCTTGCCCGATCCCGAAAAGCAGTGTGGGGCCGAAAGCGGCAACCGCAATGCTGCGCAGGCTGAAAGGCTCAGGATCATCAGGGGAAGTCATCAGATTTATCCTATGGCCGCCCATTGTGGTCCCCCTGCATTGGAAAGGGGGCCTGGTACAGGGGTTCCTCGCCCGCCCTTCCTCCTAGAATCTCCGTACGCAGCACATTGGGGTGATGCCACATGGCGGGAAAGCACGAAACTCCGCGTGAGGAAGGGATCGTGGAGCGTCTACAGGACCTTGTCCTGAAGACTCCGGACATGGCGGAGCTGCTCCACGAACTCGTGACCCTCTCTGCCGCGGCGCTTTCCGTCCACACCAGGCTGCTCTGCGGCGTCACTATGGTGCGGAAGAAGAAATCGGCAACGGTGGCCACCAGCCATTCGCGGGTCAAAGCCATGGATGAGCTGCAGTATGCCTATGGCGACGGGCCTTGCCTGACCGCCCTCCGGGACCTGGTCACCGTCTACATCCCCACATTGCATGAGGAGAGCCGCTGGCCCCATTACTGTGCCACGGCCTGGGACGAAGGCATCCGCTCCATCCTCTCCGTTCCGCTGCCGCTGGAAGGGGAGGCAAGTGCGGCACTCAATCTGTACGCCGCCCAAACGCACGCGTTCAGCGATGAAGCAATTCACAAGGCGGAAGTGCATGCGGGCCAGGCCTCCAAGGCGCTGCGCCTGGCCGTGCGCCTGGCACAGCTGACGGAGGACCGCGACAACCTGGCAGCAGCACTGGAGTCGAGGACCATCATCGACCTGGCAACGGGAATCATCATGGCCCAGAACAACTGCAACCAGGACACCGCCATCAAGGTCCTGCGGAGCGCCTCCAACACCCGCAACCGCAAGCTTCGGGACGTGGCAGCCTTGCTGGTGGCCTCGGTGGGCAAGGATCCCAACGTCATTACGCACTTCGACTGAGGCTTAGGTGCAACAGGGGCAAGGTTCACCGGACGCGCGGCTCGAACCCGGCCAGGGCCCGGAAGAAATTCACCAGCTCAACAATGGCGCCAATGATCGAACCCACGATCCCGAGCACCAGGAACACCCGCACCACTACGGGCCAGCCGGACCAGCTGGTGCCGAAATCGAAGGGGAAGACCTGCCACATTCGCAGCATGGCCGCCACCCCTATGCCCATGACCACAATGTTTCCCAGCGAAAGGAGGGCCCGCGAATGGATCACCGCGCAGACCAGGTTCACAATGATGCCGGCGATGAGGGATGCGTTGATGAGCTCAAGGACGCGGGTCATGTCCGCGGTGAGGAACGGAACTATCTGCCAGCCCGGCCAGACGTTGATCCCCCACAGCAACAGGGCGTTGATCACGGCGGAGCCAACGTTGCCGCTCCGGCTGGTGGTAGTCCTGGCCGCCATGCCAACAGCGTCCCGCATGGACAGCCGCGGCAAAAAGTGCCGAAGGTCCCCCGACGCAGGAAGCGCCCGGGGACACCGCCTGCAGGGGACGGCAGGCCGTTCGGCACTGTTCCAGCGGTCCCGGCAGCACGGAGCCTATTTGGAAACGGAGCCTTTTTGAAGGAGGTGGTTGGCAGTGTTCACTCTTCGCACCCTTGGCGGGATCGCCCTCCTGATGGCTGGGAGCAGCTGGCTGTGGCTGACGCCCACGTTCGCCAGCAAAGGGGTCAACACCTCCGGCGTCTGGTGGGCCATCACCATGGTGCTGTCGCTGCTGACCGTGCTGGGATTCCTGGTGGCCACGTGGGGACTGTTCGCCCGGTGGAGCTGGTGGGAGTACGCAGCCCTGGCCTCTGCGGCGCTGGGGCTGGTCACCCTGGTGCCGTTCTGGGAGGCGGCAACGGGCGGAGGCGAGACGGTGGGGACCACCGCATGGAACGTCTTCGTGCACGTCCTGATGGTGGCCGGCGTCGCGGTGTTGCTGCTGGTACCGCCCCTGGAACGCTGGGTCAACCAGCAGGTGATGGGCTAGCTGGAGGTCAGTAACCGGCCAGGAGCTCAGCGGCCTTGCCGTTCGCTGCCGCGTTCACCAGTTCTTCGGCCACGATGTGCAGCTTGGTGTTGGCGTGCTGGCTCCTGCTGGCCAGGAGTTGGAATGCGGCAGGGCCGTCCACTCCCTGCAGTGCCATGACAATGCCCTTCGCCTGTTCAATCAGGGCCTTATGCCCGAGGGCTCCCTCGATGGCTTCCTCGGCGGCGTGCTGGGACTCGATACGCAGGCTTTGGGTCACGTCCACCATGAAGCCGCGGACGTAGTCCACCTGTCCGGATGGTTCCACGACAGCTTGGATGGCAGAAAAAACGCGCCGTTCCCTGCCCCGGACGTCAATGACCCGGTGCAGCAGCGCCCCTTGGCCGCCGCCTTCCAGGAGGTCCGCCCAGATCTCCTGGATGCGCTCCCGATCCAATTGGTGCTTGTGGGCCATGAACAGTTCGAAGGTGGGCACCACCTCACCCTGCTTGAGTCCGTGTATGCCGTACATGCCCTCGGACCACACCATTTTCCCGGAGGGGACATGCAGTTCGAACGTCCCTGAGGGGCAATGGGCAGAGGGCTGCAGCGGATAAAGATACGTATCAAGCTTTGACCACATACATTCCTCCCAAAGTCAGGTGCACCCCCGGCGGGCTAACGGCACCCACCCTAACCGACCAGTATGAAAAGGACACGTCATATTCCGCCCAGCAGATGCCGGAAAAGTACAGGGGTCACAAAGATGCGGGGACGGAGTACTGTTCGCCCTAGGGGGCGCTGGCGGTCTGCGCCCACAGCCAAGGGGAGGTCATTTCATGGGTGAAGTGTGGATCCGCACGCTGGGCAACGGGCTGGTCCGGGCCGATCGAGTCACCGAGATTACATCCACCCGCGGGTCCCGGCAGGAGGACCGCGGGTATTCACTGAAGGTCATTGTGGACGGCAAGAGCCACGTGCTGATTGACGACGGCGGGTTGCAGGGCTCCCTGCCCGAGCGGCTGGAATATGCCAGGCACATGGAGGACGCCCTGCTGCTGGCAATCGACGAGGCGCGGGGAAGCGACGTGTCCATGGTGGTCTCCTACGAACCGGAACGCGAGCGCTGGTCGGCCGCTCCCGTATCAGTATTAACGGGAAAGCTCCCCGAAGTCGTCTAACAGGCAAAGCCCCAACTGGGTCGCAGTTGTTGTCGTTTTCGGGGCTGATAACGACATTAACTGCGACTCAGTTGGGGCCTGGGACGGACATCAGCTGTGGGTCGGTTCCTCGACGAGCGCAGTGGCGATGCTGGCAGCGTCCTCCAGCGCGGCGAGGAAGCGCTCGGCGTCCAGGGCTGCGGCGCAGCCGGTTCCGGCGGCGGTGATTGCCTGGCGGTACCGGTGGTCCACGGCGTCGCCGCAGGCAAAGACACCGGGCAGGTTGGTGCACGTGGTGGGCGCGTCAACCTTGATGTAGCCTTCCTCGTCCAGGTCCACCTGGCCGGCCACGAGGTCGGTGCGCGGCAAATGGCCGATGGCCACGAAGATGCCGGTGGCGTCCTGGTGCCGGGTTTCCCCTGTGCGGGTGTCCGTAAGGGTGACGCCGGTGACTTTGCCGTCGCCGTGGATGGCCGTGACGGCGGAGTTCCAGGCGAAGCGGATCTTGGGGTTGTCCTTGGCACGCTGGGCCATGATGCGGGAGGCCCGGAGCTCGCCCTTGCGCACGACGACGGTGACGGACTTTCCGAAGCGGGTCAGGAAGGTTGCTTCCTCCATGGCGGAGTCGCCGCCGCCCACCACGATGATGTCCTGTTCGCGGAAGAAGAAGCCGTCGCAGGTGGCGCACCAGGAAACGCCGTGGCCGCTGAACTTTTTCTCCTCCGGCAGGCCGAGTTCCTTGTAGGCGGAGCCGGTGGCCAGGATGACAGCCGTTGCCTCGTAAGTCTCCCCGCCGCCGGTGACCACGCGCTTGACGGGACCTTTGAGGTCAACGGACGTGGCGTCGTCGTACTCAATACGCGCGCCGAACTTTTCCGCCTGCTGCTGCAGCCCGTCCATCAGCTCCGGGCCCTGGACGCCGCCCGGGAAGCCCGGGAAGTTTTCCACTTCGGTGGTGTTCATCAGCGCGCCACCGGCGGTGACGGACCCGGCCAGGACCAGGGGGTTCAGGCCGGCGCGGGCGGCGTAAATGGCGGCGGTGTAGCCGGAGGGGCCGGAGCCGATGATGATCAGCTGTTCTTTGCTCATTGGTTGTCCTTCGGTGGCGGTACTACTGGGCGTCCGCGTGCTGCGCGGGCAGGAGTTCGGTGATCAGTTTTTCAATGCGTGCCTTGATCTCATCACGGATCGGACGAACCGAGTCAACGCCCTTGCCGGCCGGATCCTCCAGTTCCCAGTCCTCGTAACGCTTGCCCGGAAAAACCGGGCACTCGTCACCGCATCCCATAGTGATCACCACGTCCGATTCTTTCACTGCCTCGGTGGTAAGCATCTTCGGGACCTCCGCGGAGAGGTCAATACCTACCTCCGCCATGGCCTCCACGGCGGAGGGGTTCACCTTCTCCGCGGGCTGGGATCCGGCGGAACGCACCTCCACGGTTCCCCGGGACAGGGAGGTCAGGAAAGCGGCCGCCATCTGGGACCGGCCTGCGTTGTGGACGCAAACAAAGAGGACGGAAGGCTTGCCGGCGGGATCGGCGCTCATGGGTGCTCCTCAAACTGATAGAAAACTACTTGCGGTGTAACAAACGTCACTGTGTTGCGCTCATCACATTCGTTGCCTAACCTAGTGGAGGCTTAAGCAAACAGGCCATGCAAGAAGCTGCAGCGTCGCAGCCAATGCCGGGGAAGGCTTTACAACTTGAACTCTAAGCTGAACATTGTGGTCCGGGTGGATCTGGACCACAGCAAGGCCCAGGTGATTGCAAAGGGGCATATCACCATCCACAGCGTCAACGCCCTCTATGTAGTGGCAAAGCGTGCCAACTCCCTCAGGGGAGGCCTGGACCTGGAGCTGGACGTTTCCAGCGCCCTGGTTGATGAGGAGGCGCTGGACATGCTCCATACCGCCTCCGAAACACGGCACCTGCCCGCAAAGATCGATCCGGACCAGGCACCCTGCACCATCAGCGTGCTGGCCGAGCGCCGAGATCCGCGTCCCAGGGCAGTCCGCCTGGCTGCATAAAACCTTCCGGCCGCTCGCCGCGCCCACTTTTCGGGCCAGAGCCGGCCGGCCACCACTTTGCTTTACCGCTCCCAACGACCCGAAGTGCAGCCGCATCTGAACAGACGGATGGCTGCACTTCGGGGCCCGGGGAGCCTATTACAGGCCCCGCCTGCCAGGCGTTAGAACAGCTGAACGCTGCGGGCCAGGATCTCCTGTAGTTCCTCGACGGCGAGGCCGGCAGCTTTGCCAAGAGCTTCGGGGGCCGCGCCCAACCGGGAAGCGGCCCGCACGGCATTCTCGAAGCGTTCCTGCGCTGCGTCCATTTCCCACTGGAGGCTTTCCAGCATGGCGGATTCCAGCCGCACGGCCTCCATGGAATCAGCGGTGATGCCAACGTCCATCTTGAAGCCGCAGGCGCAGGCCCACTCCCTGGAGTCAAGTTCCGTCGAAGCCCAGCTCAGCGACGGCACAGGCACTGGAATCGAACTCATTGCGGTGCCGCAGTGGAAGGGGGCGGCAGGGTCAGCCAGGGCACGATCCGAGGCATTCACGGCAACGGAAGAACCACGCAATCCCGACGGGTGGTCCAGGGCAATGGGCACGGCCTTCTGCACACATTCGACGCGACGGCCCGTAAAGGTCGATTGTCCCGGTGCCTGAGGTTCAAGTACTGCAGTCATTCGATCCGCCATCCGATTGATAAACAAGTATGTAGCTAGTCTAACTAGGATTCTCTACTTGTCTAGCGTACGGAAACGCCGGGTTTGGCATTGACGGCGTCCACCGCTTCACGCATCCGTTCCAGGAAGTGCATCACGGCTTTGATCTCCTCGGGAGACAGGGATTCGGCAGCCTCCAGCATGCGCTTGTGCATCTGGTTCAGGTTGTGCCGGACCTCTTCGTCAGCACCGGGAGTGGGCCTCAGAATCACAGCGCGCCGGTCCGTGGGATGGGGTTCCCGAAACACATACCCACCCGCAACCAGCCGATCGACCAGGCTTGTCATTGAAGCGGAGGTGATGGCCAGGCGGGCGGCAAGTTCTGTGGGCCGGATGCCGATTCCGGCCGATTCCGCGTCTATGAGGTACCGCAGGGCCAGGAGGTCCGTCTCCCCCATTGCCACGGAGGAACGGGTGCGCCTTCTCATGGCGCTTTCGGATGTCCGGAACTCCCGGAGGGCGTTGATGACGTCGACTGCGCGGGGCTCGGCACCCGCCGAGGATGGGTACCGTGAGCCTTCGCTTGCACCATGCGGGTTCATGCGAATTCCTTCGATATCCTACTTGCTTGGCTGTCTAACAAACCCATCGTAGCCCACTCGCCGTCCCTCCACCTCCATAACGATGCAAAGCATGTTCAGGTACCTCGCGCAGCCCGACGGGAAAAGTAGAGTACTGGCTACTCGTGCCCGGGCATCGGCAGCCCAATAGGTTTCTATGCAACCCGCCGCGCCTGTAGCTGGTGGGCGTAAAGGAATGGGGGTGCGTCAGTGGCAGTTGGCCCGGCAAACAACAAGGCGCTTGAGCGGCAGGGGTTCCTGCTGGACCTCGTAACGGGGGCCGACGGCGAGGCAGGGTCCCTGCAGATACTCGCCGACGCTGCAGCCCACTGGGTCAGTACCACGGCAGGTGCGGCGATGGAATGTGCCGTGGTCTTGCACCGCCAGCGGTCCTGCCTTGCCACGGCCGGAAGCACATCCGGCGCGGCTGGCCTGGCAGCGTCCGAGGACGAGCACGGAGACGGCCCCACAGCACTCGGTTCCGTACTGGCTGCTCCAACAGTCATCAATCAGGCCGGCGGGCGCTGGCAGGCCTACCGGAGGCGGTTGGTGGACAACGGCTTCGGCGCAGCCCTTGCCGTCCCCCTGGATCTAAAGCCCGGCTTGGCCGGCGCACTGGTCTTCCTGGCCCCGGCCAATGTCGGATTCACCGCCAAGGTTGTCAATGACGCCGCCTGGTTCGTCGAGGTGGCATCGCACAGCCTGAAGCTGGCACTGGACGTCCACGGCGTCATCCGTGCCGGCGACAACCTTAAGCAGGTACTGGAGAGCAGGACCAGCATCGACGTTGCCTGCGGAGTGCTCATGGCGCAGAACCGCTGCTCCTATGCTGAAGCCTTCAGCAAGTTGGCCGGCACCTCCAGGAACCGCAACCTCAAAGTGCGCAGCGTCGCGGACAGCATCCTCCGGGCGATGCCCAGCGGCCCGCCGGGAACCCGCTTCGAGCCTCCGGCAATCGCCTAATCCCGCCGCGCAACTCCCCGCGGCCAATGGCGGGAGGGCAAGGCAAGGGTGACCGCGCGGCTAATGACGCGCCCGGGCCCGGATAAGTGCTGCCGCCAGAAGTCCTGCACACCCGAGTGAAGCCAGCATGCCACCAAGAGCCACGAAGTAATCGGTAATGGTCATTGTCCTGCGCTCCTTCCCTGCTACCGCCTGATGGGCACAAGCTACCCGGCGAAACTCAGGCTTCCCTGAAGGATCGCCGGCAGGTTTGATCAAGATCCGGTTAAGGAGACCTGCGGGCATCCGCATACTTTGACCCGCGATCTTCCCTGCATCACGGCATTCCGTATTATTCAGGCATGTGGACTAAACAAAGCCAGAGCTTCTGCCCCCGGTGCGGCAGGAACACCAATCACGTCACCCATTTCCAAAAGGACGACGCCGGCAGCCTGGTTGCGGACGTCCGCTGTGCAGAATGCCGGGAGGCTGCGGGGGCGGTCGCCTAGGCAGTTAGGTCGCCGGAGCGGCCAGGACGGACGACGGCGAAAATCGCCAATGCTGCTGCCTGCACCACCGTGACGGTGACGGCCAGGGCAAAGACCGACTGCTGGTAGAGGAGGCCGATGAGGAAACTTCCCGCCAGCCAGGCCAGGCCGTAACAGGCGGTGAACATTCCGTAGGCGCTCCCCCGTTTGTTGGCCGGTGCCAGGCCCGCCACGCCGGCACGCATAGTGCTCTCCTGCATCCCCATCGACGCTCCCCACACCAGCACACCTGCCACTGCAAGCCCGGTGTTGTTACTGAAGCCAAGCCACGGAACCGCGGCGGCCAGCACCGGCAGGACCAGCAGGACCCGCAGCCCAACCCGGTCAAAAAGCCAGCCCGAGCCCAGGGCTGCCACCGCGTCCACACCCATTGCCGCGGCGTAAAGCACCGGAACCAGCGCCGGCGGGAGCAGCCCTGTGGCCACCAAGTGAAACGAAAGCAGTCCAAACGTGGCGTAGCCGAACATTGTCAGGCTGCTGAACGCAGCGTAAAGCCAGTACTGGCGCGGCATTCCGGCAGCGCCGCCGGGAACAGGAATGGCCGCGTTGCGCTCCGCTCCAGGGGGCTCCGCATCGGCCTGCTCCACGCCGCCTGCAGGCTGCGGGTTGCCCGGCTGGGCGGCGGCGAGTTCGTAGACGCCAGGATCGGGAACTCTGCGCTTCAGCCAGAACAAGACCAGCATGGCCGCAAGTCCGGGCACAGCCAGCAGCAGGAAACCGGGCCCGTAGCTGCCGGAAAGCGCCAGGGCCACCCCCACCAGCAGTGGCCCCACCAACGCCCCCACCTGGTCCAGTGCTTCATGAAGCGCGAATGCCTTTCCCTGGCCCAGCGCGGAACCGGCCTCCGCCAGCATGGTGTCCTTCGCGGGGCTCCTCACGGCCTTGCCCAAGCGCTCGGCCAGGACCAGCAGGCAGGCGACCCACAGTGCGTCGGTGACTCCGAGCAGGGGCACTGAGACCGCGGTCAGGGCATAACCGCTGATGGCCAGCGCCCACCGCAGCCCGGGCCTGTCAGCAAGCCGCCCAAACACCAGGCGGAGGACCAGGGCCACGGCTTCACCGGCACCGGTGACCACACTGATCAGGAGCGCCGATGCGCCCAGCGCACCGAGGAACGGCCCGGTAACGCTCCGCGCACCCTCGTACACCATGTCCATCAGCGCGCTGATGATGCCGAAAGCCAGGATGAAGCGGACGGCAGTCATGGGCGCGGCGGGAAGCGCCCCTCCGGCGTTACCGCTGGTGCGCATGCTCCCGGGCCTGCTTCACAGCACTATCAGGCACAGCGCCGCTTAATCCAGCACGATTCGACCCGGCACCGCGACGGAGTGCGCGGCCCACGCGGGTGCCACGGCGGGATGGTGGAACAGTACCTTCCGGACGCGTCACCGCCAGGATCACTCCGATTCCTGCCAGGGACGAAACCATCGCCGACCCGCCGTATGAGATGAACGGCAGGGGCACGCCAATAACGGGCAGCAGCCCGCTGACCATGGAAATGTTGATCACCGCCTGCCCCAGGATCCAGGTGATCACGCTGCAGGCCACGATCCGCGAGAAGGTATCCGTGGTCCGGGCGATGGTCTTGAACACGGCAATGGCCAGGGTGGCGAACAGGCCCAGCACCAGCAGCGAGCCGGCCAAGCCAAGTTCCTCGCCCAGGATGGAGAAGATGAAGTCGTTATGGGCTTCCGGGATCCAGTTCCACTTCTGCCGGCTCTGCCCCAGGCCCACGCCGAACCAGCTGCCGGAAGCCAGTGCGTATGTGCCGTGCTGCGCCTGGTAGCCCATGCCCTGCGCGTCCTCGTCAGACCCCATGCCCAGCCAGGAGGAGATGCGCCCCATCCTGTTGCCGCTGGTGGCTGCCAGCACCAGGGCTGCCGCCGCGCAGATCAGCCCGGCCACAGAGAACACCTTCATCCGCACGCCGCCGTAGAACATGGTGGCGGCCAGGATCATCATGATGATCAAGGTGGTGCCCAGGTCGTGCCCCAGCGCCACGATGCCCATAATCAGTGCACCGGCCGGTGCCAGCGGCATGACCGCGTGCTTCCACTGCCCAAGCAGGGCCTGCTTCCGGTCCAGGATCCAGGCTCCCCACACAATCAGCGAGAGCTTGGCGAATTCGGACGGCTGGGCCGTGAAACCACCCACACTGAGCCAGTTCCGGTTGCCGTTCACGGTCATGCCCAGCGGCGTGAACACCAGCACCAGGGCAAACAGTGAACCGATCAGCATCGGCCAGCCCAGCCACCGGATCCGCCGCACGGGCATCCGCGCCAGCACCAGCATGATCGCCGCGCCGGCCACGGTCCACATGGCCTGCTTCAGGGGAAGATCGTACGGATTGTTTCCTGCCGCCACGGATTCCACGGACGACGCCGACGCCACCTCCACGAGTCCGATCCCTGAGAGCGTGAGCACCACTGCCAGGATCAGCGGCCGCAGGCGGCCCGGCGAGTCGTCCTCCAGCCATACCGCCAGTTTGCCCAGCCTGCGCCGGGCAGGAGGACGCGTAACGCGCTGCTTTTGTCCTGTACTCATCTGTCCGTTCCTCAGCCTGAACATCCGCGGTTTCCCGCAGGGCCGGGCCAGCGGCCCGGGCGGGTACCGCCGAAAAGAAAGAGTACGCCCACCCCGCTACTGGAGGGCGACGGGACACCCGCCAAGTCAAGGGTTTTAGGCGAATTGCCAGCTTCGGCCTGTAGGGTAGCGGAAACCTGTCCCCTCCCGAAGGTCCTTTTGTCGTGTTCGGTTCCAGAAAATCTCCCGGCCCGGAACAGGAAAGCTCCAGCCCCCTCGCCTACCCCGGTCAGGGTGAGCTGTACGCCACCAGTTCGCGCCACCTCCGGCCCCTCCGCCGTCGTGCCCCACGCTGGGTCAAGGTCCTCACTGCTGTGGTGTCCGTGCTGCTCCTGGCCGTCCTGGCGTTTGGCGGCTACTGGGCCTGGCGCCTGCAGTCCAACATCAGCACTTCGCAGCTGTCCGCGGGCGGACAGCGCACGGAGGGGGCCGCGAATGACAACACGGACCGGCTGCAGATCCTGGTGCTGGGCTCGGACACGCGGAGCGGCAACAACAGCCAATACGGCACCGCGGACCAATCCTCCGGCTACGGGCAGTCCGACGTGATGATGCTGCTGGACATTTCCGCGGACAACAACCACGTGAACGTCATCAGCTTCCCCCGCGACCTTTTGGTGGATGTGCCTTCGTGCACGGATTCCAAGACCAACCAAACGTATCCCGGGCAAAAGAGCGCGATGATCAACAGCGCCATGGCCCAGGCAGGCATCGGCTGTGCCGTGGATACGGTGAACAAGCTGACGGGCCTTGAGGTGGACCACTTCATGATGGCGGACTTCAACGCCGTCAAGGAGCTGTCCAACGCGGTAGGCGGCGTGGAGGTCTGCGTGACCGAGGCCGTCAATGATCCCGATTCGCACCTGAACCTGCCGGCGGGCACCTCTCAGGTGCAGGGCGACCAGGCGCTGGCCTTCCTGCGGACCCGGCACGGGTTCGCCAACGGCGGGGACCTGGGCCGCATCCAGGCGCAGCAGGGCTTCCTTGCCTCGCTCAGCCGCAAGCTCAAGTCCGAGGGCACCCTCGGCAACCCGCAAAAGGTCCTGAGCATCGCCGACACCATCACCAAGAACCTGACGGTGGATTCCGGCCTGGCCTCGGCCCCGTCCCTGCTGACCATCGCCAACCGGCTGAAGAACATCGATCCGGCCAACATCAACTTCATCACCGTACCCACCGTCCCCGCGCCGCAGGACCCCAACCGGCTGGCTCTCGACGAGCCGGCTGCATCCAACTTCTTCAAGGCCCTGCGCAACAGCCCGGACCTGAGCCAGCCTGCGCCGGCAGCACCTGAGACGCCGGCAACGCCCGCTGCACCGGCCTATGACAAGTCGCTGCAGCCGGTCTCCATCGCCAACGGCACCGGTGTGACCGGCCGCAGCAAGGCGATCGCAGGGTTGCTGTCCGACGCCGGGTTCACCAAGCTCACCCAGTTGCCGGCCCAGGCGCAGGGCCAGACCATGGTGTACTACTCCGCCGGGTTCGAGGACGTGGCAGCCGACGTTGCCGCGCTGTTCGGCCTGCCGGCAAGCAGCGTCCAGCAGGTTGCCAACATCCAGGGCGTGCAACTGTACGCCGGCACGGACTTTGCGTCCGGCACCAAACCCGCCGCCCCGCCGTCGTCCGCTGACTCCTCCGGAAGCGTGGTGGCTCAGACCGGCAGCGACCAGAAGTGCCAGGCGGCCAACCCGCTGGGATAGCAGAACCTCCAGCACGATCCAGCTTTGCCTGAATACAGCCCCGGCTGTACCTTTAGGACATGCAGACCCTCACCCACGCTCCGGTGCTGGCCCGGTTCGGTTATGCGGTATCGGATCCCACCCGCGCCCGCGTGCTGCTGGCCCTTGCGGAGGGTCCGTCATATCCGTCGGACCTGGCGGACAGCCTTGCCGTATCCCGGCAAAGCATGTCCAACCACCTGACCTGCCTGCGCGGCTGCGGCCTGGTGGTTGCGGTTCCGGACGGGCGGCGGAGCCGGTATGAGCTGGCGGATGCGCGGATCGGACATGCCATCAAGGACCTGCTGAGCGTAGTCCTGGCGGTGGATCCTGCCTGCTGCGCACCCGACGGGGAGTGCCTGGCATGACCGCCCCCAACGTGGCCGGCACCCAGCGGCGGCGGGTCCTGAGCCGTCGGATCAGGCTCTTCGCGGCGGCCACCATCACGTACAACATCATCGAGGCCATCGTGGCGCTGTGGGCCGGCGGCACAGCTGATTCAGCTGCGCTGATCGGCTTTGGCCTGGACTCCGTGATCGAAGTAGCCTCCGCGCTGGCGCTGTCCTGGCAGTTCTCAGCCAAGGACCCAGAGCGGCGCGAGCACCTGACGCTGCGGATCATTGCCGTGTCGTTCTTCGCCCTGGCCGCGTTCGTGGCCGTGGACTCCATCCGCTCCCTGGCCGGCGCCGGGGAAGCGCAGCACTCCCTGCCGGGCATTGTGATTGCCGCGCTTAGCCTGTTCATCATGCCCGTCCTGTCCTGGGGTCAGCGCCGGGCCGGGCGGGAGCTCGGGTCCAGGACGGCCGTGGCGGACTCCAAGCAGACGCTGTTGTGCACCTATCTTTCCGCCGTGCTCCTGGTGGGCCTGGTCCTGAACAGCACACTGGGCTGGTGGTGGGCCGACGCCGGCGCAGCACTGGTCATCGCGGGCATTGCCGTCCGTGAAGGCATCAACGCCTGGCGTGGGGACGCGTGCTGCACTGTTCCGCACGCGGCGGAAGCCGCCGACGAACAGGACGGCTGCTGCCCGGGCTGCGCCAGCCCTGATTCAACATCAGTCGGCCTGCAGCCGCTTGGCCTGCCGACCATCGGGAAGGGCTGACCCGTGGGCCACGACCACAGCCACGACGTGGCCGATCCCCAAAGCCAGCGCGGCAAGCTGCTGCTGGTTTTCGCCATCACGTTCACGGTGATGGTTGCCGAGATCGTGGGCACGGTCCTCACCGGCAGCCTGGCCTTGCTGGCCGACGCCGGGCACATGTTCACCGACTCCGCCGGGCTGCTCATTGCCGTGATTGCGGCGTCGCTGGCCCTGAAGCCGCCAACCTTCAAGCGCACCTGGGGCTACAAGCGCGCCGAGATCCTCGCCGCGGCCGGGCAGGCTGCCCTGCTGCTGGGGGTGGGCGGCTTCGTGATCGTGGAGGGCATCCGCCGCCTGTTCGAACCGCCGGAGGTGGGTGGTTCACTGATGCTGTGGTTCGGTGTGACCGGCCTGGCCGGCAACGCCGTGGGGCTGCTGGTGCTCGCCTCCGGCCGCCACCACAGCTTCAACATGAAGGCTGCGTTCCTCGAGGTGCTCAATGATGCCCTCGGTTCCGTTGCCGTGATCGTCGCCGCGCTGGTCATTGCCCTGACTGGATGGACCCGGGCTGACGCCGTCGTATCCCTTCTCATCGGCGTGCTGATCATCCCGCGGACGCTGAAGCTGCTGCGGGACACGGTGAATGTGCTGATGGAAAGCACTCCCCCGGGCCTGGACCTGGCCGAGGTCCGCCGGCACATCCTGGCGCTGCCCCATGTCATCGACGTCCACGACCTGCACGCCTCCCTGGTGGCCTCCGGTGTGCCGGTCCTGTCCGCACATGTCACCGTGCAGGACGGGTGCATGCGTGACGGTCATTCGGCCACCATCCTGGCGGATCTGCAGCGCTGCGTGGCCCAGGACTTCGACGTCAGCGTGGAGCACTCCACCTTCCAGATCGAACCCGCCGCGCACCGCGACCAGGAAAGCATCCCGCACTGATTTCCAGAACCGGCGTTTGGTCGGCCGAACGGTTCAGCCTGCCGACGCGGAAACGGGCGTCTTGGACGGCTCCGTCGTGGAAGGCACGACGGCGGGTTCGAGCCTTTTGTTCGCCCAGCGGCGCAGCGGGCGCTCAACCCAGCGGAAGGACGCGAAGGCCAGCAGCACGGTGAGTGCCGCGGTCAGGACGATCCGGAGCGGCAGTTCCGGGATCAGCGGCATCAGCAGCAGGTAGACCGGAAGGTGCCAGAGGTACATGCCGTAGGACATGTCGCGGCCGGGGCGGGCAAGCCAGGGGTGGCTGAGGATGCGTGACAGGAAGCCGGCCGGCTGGAGGACCAGGGAACCGATCAGCACCGCGGACAGCAGTGCGAGCGCGGCGGGCCCGGCCGTCCAGAACACGTTGAACCAGGTGCCGGGGGTGTCCGGTTCCTTCAGCAGGAACAGTGCGGCCACAAGGGCGACGCCGGCCAGGGGCGCGGCCCAGCGGGATGCCGACAGCAGCCCTGCATGCAGCCGCGAGCCGTGGCGCACGGCGGTGAACAGCAGGGCCAGGGCGCAGCCAATCAGCAGTTCGTCAGCCCGGGTATCCGGACCGTTGTAGATGCGGTCCAGCGGTTCGCCGGCGTTGACCAGCAGGAACCGGTTCAGTACGAAGGCGGCCGCCAGGGCCACGGTGGCGACGGCTGCGCTGCGGACCTTCAAGAACCGGAGCATCACCAGCAGGAGCAGCGGCCACACCAGGTAGAACTGTTCCTCAACGGCCAGGGTCCAGGTGGGGCCAAGCGTTTCACCGGCGATGGAGTCACCGAACATGCCGAAGTGGGCCAGGTTCATCACGTAGGCGGCGGCCGGAAGGACAAAGCCCGCCTGCCCGCCCCAGCCTGAGGCAGGGAACAGGAAGCCGCCGGCGAGGATCACCGCGCAGAGCACCAGCAGTGCCGGCCAGAGCCGGGCCAGGCGCTTGCCGTAGAAGATGCCGAGATGGAGACGACCGGTGGCGAGCCGTTCCTTCATGATCAGCAGCGTGATGACGAAGCCGCTGAGCGTGAAGAACACGTCCACCCCGATGGACCCGCCGGGCGTCGCCTCCGTGGCGGTATGGAAGAAGAAAACGCCGGCGACGGCGACGGTCCGGAGGCCGTCCAAGGCATGCTTGCGTCCGGCGATGATGCCCGTTTCGGGCGCCGCCGGGCGATCTGGCGCTGACATCAATCCACTGCTCAACCTCAAAACCACTAAGCAAGCATATATAACGTTTCCATAACTGGACTGACAGGAGGCTGGGAGAACGCTGACTTCCGGTCTGGACATATCGCCCCTTGTGGCTGCCAGCCCACACTTCTAGGGTGAACTCATGGTTGAGCAGGACATGGTGGATGACCTCGAAGGGCTTGTGGATCTTGTCGCTGGGATGGAGGACATCAAATCCGTGCTGGACGGTCTCACCGGACTTGCTGCGGCCAGCATGAGCGGCACCCTTGGAGTGCCCGTTGAGTGCGCCGTGACACTGCACCGGCGAAAGCGAACGGCCACCATAGGCGGAAGCAGCGGCCGGGCGACGGTAATTGACCGCATTGAACAAAGCCTGGGTGACGGCCCCTGCATCGAGGCCCTGGAAAGCGCCGCCCCCGTTCTCCTGGGTGACGTGGCGTCGGACCCGCGGTGGCCGGAGTATCGCAGCGCGTTGTCCGCCGCAGGCATGGGCGGATCGCTGGGCATCCCGATGAATTTGGAGGACGATGCCGGTGCGGTCCTTGATTACTTCGCTCCCGCCAGTGGGCTCTTCGATGAGCAGGCCGTGGCGGACGGGGTGCGGTTCGCCGACATGGCAGGCAAGGCGCTCCGCCTGGCCGTCCGGATCGCGGCGGCTGACCAGCGTGCCGAGAACCTCAGGGCGGCAATGGATACGAGGACCGTGATCGACCTGGCCTGCGGGATCATCATGGCGGAGAACAAGTGCAGCAAGGACAGGGCTTTCGAGATCCTTCGCAGCGCCTCCAATACCCGGAACCAAAAGCTCAATGATCTGGCCGAGTCCCTCGTGAACCGCTATGCACCGCCGGAGGAAGCCAAGGCGCACTTCGAGGATTAAGTCCCCCAAAAACCAGACCGGGAGCCAGCGACGCTGCTGGCTCCCGGAGGGTACGACGCGAATGTGGCCCACCCCCGAAACTGGATTTCCCTGGGCCACACCCGCGCCAGCTTGCGGGGGTTGCGTCACAGGGGGTGCGGTCTGCCAAGGCCCCGGCATGAACAGGCGGGCGCGGCATCGTTGGTTCCTGAGACGGCAACAGAGGGGACCGTCTGCCTGACCTGGTCCCAGCCTAGCGCTCCCCAGTGCCCGGACATAGGGACTAAATCCCCAATAATTTCCCCCAATTAATGATTCTGTCGCGTGCGGCCCCTTGACTACCTGACACAACAAGATTTCGCCCTCTCAGTGCCCTTCACCAGCAGCTGCACCGTCGGCTCGGGCATCACAGGAGACACTGAAGAGCCCGGCGCCCCAGGAGGGGCGCCGGGCTCGGCGGGTACGCTTTTTACTGCGGACCGCAGCCCTTGCCGGACGTGTCGCTGCCCTTACTGGAATGGGTAATGGACGCGACGGCGCCGGTCTGCTCATCGAGCATCACCTTGTCGTTCCGCGAGTGGTGGAAGTTGAACATGCCGCTAATCGATCCCGCCACGGCGTCGGCTGAAGAGTCGCCGATCTGCCCGGTGCTCCAGTTGTCTTCGATGAAGCGCAGGACCGAGGCCTGGTCGGTCTGGGTGTGGTCCACGAAGTTCTTCTTCGCGTACGGGGAAATGACCACCAGCGGCTGCCGCGGGCCCGGGCCGCAGCGGTCGGTGTAGCCGCCGGCCATGGGCACTCCTACGGCCGCGGCACTTTGGCACCAGCCGGCGTCGTCTGTGGTGTTGGAGGAATTCTTCACCTGTGCGGCCACGTGGTCGTACCAGCCGTCGGAGTCGTCATAGGCGATCACGACGGCGGTGTCCTCCCAGTTCCTGGA
The DNA here is from genome assembly GCF_021800405.1 of Arthrobacter sp. FW306-07-I. Lineage (NCBI taxonomy): Bacteria > Bacillati > Actinomycetota > Actinomycetes > Micrococcales > Micrococcaceae > Arthrobacter > Arthrobacter sp. FW306-07-I. The sequence continues at coordinate 3,318,121 of NZ_CP084550.1, forward strand.
CTGCTGGATCTGGTTGACGGTTTTGGTGATGAAGTTCTGCTCGTCCACTGGGTCCGAGTAGGCGGCATGGCCGTCCTGGTACATCCCCGCCTTGAGGAAGGACACAGCGGGCATGTTGTCTGTGTTGACCACCTTTTCGAAATCGGTCAGGTCGTACTGGTGGTTGGCCTGGCCGTTGTGGCCGATCTCCTCATCTGCGGCGGGGGCCAGGTGATGGGGGTTGGCCGTGGAGGAGTAGTACTGGAACGGCTGGTGGTGCGGGGAGTAGTCCACCACGGAGGCGCTGGCGGCATTGGCGTGGCTGGACAGGCAGGAGGCCGGTGTGGTCGCTGTCGCCGGGGTGGTGGGTGTGAACCCGCCCTGGAACCAGCCCCATGAGGTGCCCTTGGCGTTGAGCAGGTCCCCGATATTGGTGCCGCTCATGCCAGCGAGGTTGTTGCTCTTGACATGGCTGTTGTTGGAGCAGTCGTCGTAGACAGGGTCGGGGTCGTTGATGACGGTGCCCACTCCGTTCGCATCGGGCTGGCGGACGGTGCTGCTGCCGGCTGCCGGCGTGGCCACGGGCGCTCCAGCGGCGGTGTACTCCTTGGCGCCATGGGTTTGGCCGGAAACCAGGTTGAGGGCGCCGGGGGTGGACGGACCGAAGACCGTGCTGAAGTGGTTGTCGCTCATGGCGTAGTTCTGGGCGTAGTTCCAGGTGCCGGTGACGGTGTTGCCGTCGTAGTAGTCCATAGTCAGGCCGGGGCGGCCGTACTGGTTGGTGCCGCAGGCGTCGCGGCTGGTGAACTGGACAAACTGGTCCATTGCCCCGCCGTTGTAGGCCTTTTGCTCGGCGGTGTAGCCGTGGTCCTGGTCGCACGTGACGGCCTGCATCGGCGAGAGCCGGGCAGGCTGGACCGAGTTTGGGTTGTTGGGTGCCAGCAGGCCCGCCTTGGCCAAGGTATTGATGTCCTTGGGCGTGTCCCCCGCCGCGGTGAATGCGGACGCCGGGGTACCTGTGCCCTGCTGGGTTTCACCTGCTATGTTCGCCGCCTTGGGGTAGGTGGCGAAGTAGTGGTCGAAGGAGACGTTCTCCTGGAAGATCACCACAACGTGCTTGATAGGAGTAGCTGTGCTGCCGTCACCATCGGCGGCGGCGGGGCCGGCGAAGCCTGCGGTCAGGGTGCAGGCTGCAAGTGCCGCCGCGCCCGTGGCGGCGGCCATCCGCTTCCTGCTGATTCGTTGTCCTTGGGACGAACTCATTGGGGGAGCCTCTCAAATTGGTAATAGCCGGGGCCCCCCAAGCTACTTTCGCGCAATTAACCCCTCCCGCCTTGCGGATGAACGCCTGTTCACCTTCCGGTCACGCGCCATCTGCCTGGCGCTGCCGGCCCGGGCTCTCGGTCATCCCCACCCTGCGGACGGGACCCCTTCTCGGCATTCCCCGGCGCTGTTAGCATGGCCGTGCTGACAACGATGTCCGTCCATGAAGGAGCCCAAATGCCCACGCGCCTCAACCCCTACCTGAGCTTCCGCAGCAACGCACGGGAAGCCATGGAATTCTACAAAGACGTCTTCGGCGGCGAGCTGAACGTGAGCACGTTCGCAGATTTTCATGCAAGCCAGGATCCCGCTGAGGACAACCTGGTGATGCATGCACAGCTTGACGGCCCATCGGGGCTGACCTTGATGGCATCGGACACTCCGGCCCGCATGGACTACAACCCCGGGAACACCTTCAGTGTGTCCCTCAGCGGTGACGATGAAGCCGAGCTGCGGGGCTACTGGGACAAGCTGTCCGAGGGCGGCACCGTGACAATGCCGCTGGAGAAGGCCATCTGGGGCGACGCCTTCGGCATGTGCACCGACAAGTTCGGCATCCAGTGGCTGGTCAACATCGCGGGCCCCAAGGAGTAGCTGCCGGATCCAGTAACTGCAGCACCCTTGGCGGCCCAAACAACCTCTCAGCAGCCAACGCCACTGCGACCAAACCAGGTGGCAAGCGCCTCAGGGAGCCCCTCCACTGAGCCTTCACCCACCCAGGCGACGTAACCGTCGGGCCGGACCAGGACCGCCGTGGGTGCATCCACCGCGCCCAGCACGGGAAGCTGCCACGCGCCGTCGCAAATTGCCCTGACATGCTGCACCCGGCCCGCCCATGCGCCCGGCTCCAGCACCGGGCCGCTGAATTCAAGAAGCACCGGCCGGCCCTGGTGCAGGAACTGGTACACCCGGCCTGGACCTTGGGCAGTTGTGATGTCCAGGTCGGGCATGCGGCGGCCAAGCAGCGGATGGCCGGGCCCCAGGTCGTAGGCGACGTCGAGTCCGCTGACCAGGGCGGCGATCGGGGCGCCGGCATCATCGACGCGGAGCACCTCGTCCAGCAGGTCGCGCAGGGCCTCCTGCCGGGGATCGGCCTTCTGGAACAGGGACTGGGCCATCGTGTACTTGAGCGACCGGGCCCCGGCAGGATGGCGCTCCGCATGGTAGGTGTCCAGCAGCTCCTCGCCTGAGATCCCCAGCACCGCCTGCCCCAGCTTCCAGCCAAGGTTGACCGCGTCCTGCAGCCCCAGCCCGATGCCCAGGCCACCTGTAGGTGAGTGGACATGCGCCGCGTCTCCGGCGAGCAGCACCCTGCCCTTCCGGTAGGCCTCTGCCTGCCGGGTGGCGTCGGTGAAGCGCGAAAGCCAGATGGGGCTGTGCACGCCGAAGTCCGTGCCAAACACATCGATGAGAGCCTTCTTCAAGTCGGCCAGGGTTGGCTCGGTGGCCGGGCCCAGCGCGGCCTCGGTGACCACCACCCGGACCACGCCGTCCCCCATCGGGTACAGTCCATGAATGCCCCGGGCGTCCACTTTCCCCTGCTGGCCGGGCTCCCCCGCCACCTTCACCTCAGCGATCAGGCTGCTCCGGGTCGCATCCGGACCCACCAACGGGATGCCGGCCGAACGCCGCACCACGCTGCGCCCACCGTCGGTGCCCACGACATACCTGCCGCGCACCGGCCCCTCGCCTGCGAGCTCTACGTCTGCGCCGGCGTCGTCCGCTGAAACACCGGTCACCTCCATGCCGCGCCGGATCTGCACACCCAGCTCCTCCACCCACTCAAGCAGCAGCCGCTCAATGTGGTTTTGAAACAGAGCCAGCGTGTAGGGGTGGCGCGTGGGCAAGCCGGTCAGGTCCAGCTGGGTGCTGCCGAAGGCGGCGGTCTGAAGCGTCTTGCCCTCGGCGAGGAACCGGCCGGCGATGCCGCGCTGGTCCAGCAGCTCGATGGTGCGTGAATGGATGCCGCCGCCACGCGAGCCGGCCAACTCCTGGGACGGTCGCCGCTCCAGGACAAGGGCGTCCACCCCCGCCAGCCGCAGCTCGCCCGCAAGCATCAGCCCCGTGGGGCCGCTCCCCACTATTACTACGTCGTGCATACCCAACCGTCCCCTTCCTTTTCGACCGCCAGTATGCGGCGCGACGGGGGCCTTGCGGCAAGGCCCCCGTCGCGCGGTACTTTGGAAATGGAAGGAACGCTCTGCGGCGGAACGCCGGCTGTCAGCCGGGCAGGAAGTACCCCGAGACGTCCGCTACCAGGTGCGTACTCCCCGAAGACCGGTTGAAGAGGCTGACTTTGCCATACCAACCAATGGGCACTGTGACGGAGTTGGCAATGATCTGCCCGGTCGAAAAGTTGACACTGGAGACGTCCGGCCGGAACTTCCCGGTGGGATACGCGGTGATGTAGCCGAAGGAGTTTGCCTGGGCCACCGTCAGGTTGAACACCACGGCGGTTGCCCCTGCAGGAATCCCGTGCTCCCCTGTCACCTGGAACGCCGCATCCTTGTCCGGTTCGGCCGGGTAACCCTGGCGGGTGTCCAGGAAACGCGTGGGGACCATGGGCTGGAAGGTGCCGCCTGCCGTCGGCTTCCCAGCCAGGTAATAGCCGGAGACGTCGGCCACCAGATGCGTGGCACCGCTGGAGCGGTTGTAGAACACCACTTTGCCGTCGGCGCCCACAGGGACAGTGACGGAGTTGGGGATGATCTGGCCCCCCTTGAAGTTGATGTTGGAGGCATCCGGCCGGGCCGCTCCCGAGGGATAGGCGGTGATGTAGCCAAAGGATTTCGCCTCGGCCACCGTCAGGTTCATCACCACAGCGGATACGTTGGCGGGGAGGCCGTTCCTGCCGGCCACCTGGACCGAGGTGGTGCTGTCGGGCGCCACCGCAGAGCTGGTCCGGGTGTCCAGGAACCGGGCCGGTGCAATCGGCTGGAAGGCACCGCCCGCCGTCGGCGTTCCGTCGAGGTAGTACCCGGAAACGTCAGCCAGCAGGTGCGTGGTGCCCGATGACCTGTTGAACAGCGTCACCTTCCCATCAGCGCCCACCGGAACCGTCACCGAGTTGGCCACGATCTGGCCGGTATCGAAGTTGAGGTTGGATGCGTCTGGGCGGGCTGAGCCCGATGCATAAGCAGTGACGAAGCCGAAGGACCGGGCTTCGGCCACTGTCAGGTTGAACACCACTGCCGAGACTTTGGCCGGAATTCCGGACTGGCCGGCCACTTGGAAGGAGACTGTGCCGTCCGCCGGAACCGGAGACCATTGGCGCGTGTCCAACGCACGGAAGGGGGTGACGGTAATAAGCGAACCGGGAACGGGTGCAGTGGTGGTGGCGAACGTGTAAACCCACTGTGAGGTGGCTCCGGCCGCCATGGTGTAGCCGGGCAGTGCCCGGGCCGAGACTGTCACGGTGCCGGAACCTGCGCGCACGCCTGGCGGGACCACGTTTCCATCCCGAAGGTACTCCACGCCCTGCTGCGTGGGGATGGTGAAGGTGTCCTGGGCGGTGCCGTCCTTGTCCGTGAACGTCACCGCTGCGGGGATGACAGTGTTGGCGGGCAGGTCGGCGGAGGTGAAAGCAAGGGCCTTTGCAGCATCTGCCAATCCGGCGCCGCAGCCTTCGGGGCAGGCAATGGGCAGTGGGCGTGCAGTGGCTTTGAGCCGCTTCTCCACCATCTCGGGGGTGAAGGTGCTGCCAATTTCGGACATCATCATCGCGGCGATGGCGGACACGTGTGGAGCCGCCATGGAAGTTCCCTGCAGGAATTCGTACGCCTCACCCTCCGGTGCCGTGTACCCGAAGTTGGAGGTTGACAGGATTCCCGAGGTGTTGTCGACGTCAAGGTCACCGCCGGGAGCGGTGATGTCGACGGCGGCTCCGTAGTTTGAGTAGTTGGCGCGGGCACCGTTGCGTCCCGCCGCGGCCACGCTGATGACGTTTTGGCAGTTTGCCGGGCTCATATCTGCTGCGGGGCGGTTCGCGTTTCCTGCTGCCACCACCACTGCGGTGCCGGCGTTGTAGGCGAAGTTGATGGCATCCTGCTCGATGGCGGAGCACGTGCCTATGCCGCCGAGGCTGAGGTTGACCACTTGCGCCCGGTTAGGATTCGCGGGAACACCGGGGACGGTTCCGCCGGCAGCCCAAATGATGGAGTCCGCCACATCGGAGGAGTAGCCGCCACAGGAGCCAAGGGCCCGCACGGGGAGGATCTTTGCCTCAGGAGCAGCGCCCGTGATGCCGTCGTTGTTGTTGCCCGCCGCTGCAATGGTCCCTGCCACATGGGTCCCGTGCCATGAGGAGATGGACGCCGGCGTTCCGGCGCCGCACTCATCCGTGCCCATCCAGTCGCCCTCATCCTGCGGGTTGGGATCGCGCCCGTCACCGTCGCGCGCCCAGTCCGCGTTGGACATCATGTCGTAACCAGGCAGGACTTTGGCATTCAGTTCCGAGTGGCTGGTGATGCCGCTGTCCACCACGGCCACCACCGCACCTGTACCGCGGTTCACGTCCCAGGCGCCAGGAGCCAGGATGCCGGAGGCGTCTTCCCACAGGCCCCACTGCGCAGTGTAGCCGGGGTCATTGGGGGCTACCGCTGTCGCCTGCACAACGACGTCGGGTTCGGCGGACTGGATAGTGGGATCTGCCCTGAGCGCAGCCAGGAAAGCCGTGGCGTCCGCGGCAGCGAGGGGCTTGCTGGTCTTGATGACCTGCGCTCCCGTGGCGGCGGACCTGAGGTTTCGGGCGGAGATGCCGACTTTTCCGGCCGCTAACCTGGCGGCTTCTGCCGTGGCTGTCGCCTCGGAGGCGATCCCCCGTCCCCCCTTGATCCGCACGATGAACTGATCCGTGGGGACAGCGGCAGGGGTTGACCGCGGCGGTGCGTCCCGAATGGGCAGTTCGTCTGCGTGTGCGGGGAGGGCCATCAGCGCGGCATTAGCCACGACGGCGGCCAGCACGGTTGCGGCGGCAGCCAAGGGCCGGAAATGGAACATGGGCGGGCATCCTCAGGGACGAGCGCCAACCCCAGGACGGCTCAGCGCGGACAGCCGGGAATCACCAGCTGACCCCCGCCCCGATTCTAGCCACAAGAGGCCAGCAGCAGGACCCCCAAAAGCGCTATAAAGCCAAATCCTTGGAAAAACCTTTGCTGCTATTGGATCAGGTAATGGCGCTCGTCAGCATTTGCGGCAGGTTTGGGAAAGACTGCACGGGACAGCGCCTTTACCCCGATTGCCGGAAGCAGAACTGCAGCGGCAGTGATGGACAGGGCAGTCCAGCCCAGGTTTTCGAGCGGACCGAGCTTGGGAGCCTGCAAAGCTGAAGTTGGCAAAGTTCTGACCCTTTTGTGAGACCGGGGAGGCATGTTCCTGCGGGGCGTGTTTCCGGAAGGAACGCCGGGCAGGCCCTCCCAGGTGTCCGCCCAAGCAACAGGAATTATCCTCACAAGGTTACGGCATGGGCCCCATTGGAAGGTTAAAACCGCCAACCGGAGCAAAACCCCCTAATCTCCCGTAATCAACATTTTCAGGACCTTTGCTGTGGCGGCAGGACCTGAGCAAGGGGCAATATCGACAGTGTCGGACAGTCGACTCTGCCCGGCACTGATTGTCGTTATCTGCGTGCCCCTAAAGCTTGACGCGGGGGCGGCCCAGGCTGTCCCTTAAAGTTCCTGCCTGGGCGACCGGGAGGATGGATCGCATGGACCGAAAGCGGCAGTGGAGGTGCCTCCGCAACAGACCGTCCGCGCGTGACCTGCCTGGCCGACGGACGCCAGTGCCGCGGCGGCTGCTCGCTGTTGTGCTCGCAGCATGCCTTCTCCTGGCAGGATGCATACCGTCGCCACCCCCGGATAGAGCGGCTCCCTCCACAACTTCGGGACCTCCCGGTAAACAGTCGAAGCAGATCCACGGGGGTTTTCTTTTCGGTGTGGGATCACAGGCCTATGGCGCCCTGGACAAGCCAATCGTCAAGGAAGTGCCAGTCAACATGATTACCAGTTGGTACAACTACCGGACCGACATGGCGTTCTTCGACAAATTCCGCACCTCCGTGACACCGCAGATCTACGCCGCAGGGAAAGCCATGCATCTGGTCATCTGGGATGGATACACAACCGATACTTGGGGACCGAAAGGGTGGCCGGACGCCGGCATGGTGCAGACAAAGTACGGGAAGGTCTGCGGCGCCAGCTACCCCTTGTCACGGGAATTCCAGGCCGACATGGTGCGGTTGGCAAAGAACACGGGCGGCCCAGCAGACGGCCCGCCGCTGTACGTTTCCATGTTCACCGAATTTCAGACCTACCCGTGCCACGAGGACGGGAATTACTGGGACACGGGCCAGAACTACTACAGAGCCTTGAAGGATGCCTACCGCGAGGCCAAAGACACCTTCCATAAATACGCCCCCAATTCAAAGGTTGCGCTGACCTGGGGCGGCTGGGCTGCCAACTTCGATGACCCGGCAAGGGGCGGTGGAAGGTCAATGCTTCCGTTCTTCAAGGACGTCATGGATGGATCGGACTTCCAGTCGTTCCAGGCAATGGGCAACAGCGGGAACGTGGAGCAGTCCACGTGGATGGTGAAAGCACTCCACGGCTACGGCAACGGCTTTTCACTGCTGGCACACTACAAACCCGACAATAACTCCCTGGCTGTCTATGATGCCGACATGGCCGGTTTCTTCAACGACGTCAAAATGGCGGAACTGAAGGTAAACGGGCTGTTTGGGTTCAGCTTCATGGAGCAGGACATGCTCATGTCCAGCGGATCCCGGTATGAGCAGGCGAAGGCCGCGATCAGCAAGTACCAGGTGCCTGCCCCGCCCTGGCCGTTGACGTGAGTTCATCCAGGCACTCCGAGGTCGAGGCTAAAGTTCTGCTAATAAATCAAGATGATGAACTAGCCAGCCTGACGATACCGGTGATGCGATGGTGTCCTTTGAGCGTGAACACTGTACTGCTCCTTTCATGCGATGCCACCCCGCGGGGGACGGCTGGGTTTCCTGACCGTTTTCCGTTCAGGCTTTCGCCGGTTCGGCGAGGAATTTGTCGAATGACCGGTGGTGTGATCGGTCCTGCGAAAGAGCTCCGGGTTCCGGTGCTTTGATGTCTCAAGAATCCCCCAGGAGGCTTAATCGATCCTTAAGCTCTTCCGGGCCCGCCAACGCCACTCAAGACCTATAAAAGTGACTTTCAAACCCGGAATGCTGCCAGGCCGGTGGCCGTCAACGCAGCCCTGGTAATTCCGCCCTATAACGCAAACTTCCAGGGCGAAGCGGGGAAGCTGCGCCGCCGGGCGTTATCCCACGCCATCAACCGGGAAGAGATCACCCGGGTGATCTTCAACGGCACACGCACGCCCGCCACAGAATTCACTTCGCCGGTACTGGACGGCTACTCGGATTCGATTCCCGGTAATGATGTCTTGAAGTTCGACGCGGACAAGGCCAAGAAACTGTGGGAGCAGGCAGAAGCCCTAAAGCCGTACGACGCCGGCAAGCCCCTCATTTTCACAACGAACACTGACGGCGGCAACAAGGAGTGGGTCGATGCCGTCGCTAAAGGCATGGAAAACAATCTGGGCATCAAGACTGCGGTCCAGGCGCTTCCCAGATTCGCGGATCTTCTGAACCTGCGCGTGTCGCAGTCCCTCCCCGGCCTGACCAGCACCGCCTGGCAAGGCGACTATCCCTCGTTGTACAACTTCTTGGGCCTTGAATGGAGTACAGGGGCATCTGCGAATCTTGAAAACTTCTCCTACCCCGAGTTCGATGGGTTGCTCGAAGAAGGCCTGCGGTCAATTGACCCGGCACAGGCCAATGCAAAGTTCAACCAGGCGCAGGAAGTGCTTTTCAGGGAACTGCCCGCGTTGCCGCTTTGGTACAACAACCAGCCTCTGGTGTGGAGCAACAGCGTCCTGGCAGCCGAGACCGGCTGGAACGGCGTCATCCTCTACTACAACGTCAGGGCCAAGTAACGGCGACCGCCTGAAGAAGTACGACGGCGGCACGCGCCACCGTCGTACTTCTTACCCATATTTATACGCGTCGAGCGGGGCCAGCGGCGCGGCTCAGATGTCCGCCAGCAGCGAGGTGGGGTTTTCCATCGCGTCTGCCACGAAGCGGAGGAAGCCGCCGGCCGTGCCGCCGTCACAGACCCGGTGGTCGAACGTCAGCGTGAGTTCGGTGACTTTGCGGACGGCCAGCTCGCCGTTGACCACCCACGGCTTGTCGATGATCCGGCCCACGCCCAGGATGCCCACCTCGGGATGGTTAATGATGGCCGCGGAACCGTCAACGCCGAACACCCCATAGTTGTTCAGGGTGAACGTGCCGCTGCCCAGCTCGGCCGGCGTCGCCTTGCCGTCTCGGGCCACCTGGGTGAGCCGGCGGATCTCTGCGTCGAGTTCGCGGGCGCTGAGCTTCTCGGCGCCGCGCACGGAGGGCACCACCAGGCCGCGGTCGGTCTGCGCCGCGAAGCCCAGGTTGATGCCCTCGAACGACACGATTTCCTGCGACCCGTCCTCAGCCGTCTCGATCCGCGTGTTCAGTTCCGGGTACTTCTTCAGCCCCGCGGTGACGAACCGGGCGATGAACGCCAGCAGGCCGGGAACCTCGGCGCCGTTGGCCTTGAGTCCCTCCCGCAGTTCCATCAGCGCGGTGGCGTCAACGTCCACCCAAACGGTCGCCTCCGGGATCTCCGAGCGGCTGCGGACCATGTTGGTGGCCACGGCCTTCCGGACACCGCGGACCGGCGTGCGTGCAGAAATGGGAAGTCCGGTGCGGGAGTCGGTGGCCGAGCTCGCCGAGGATTCGGCCGGCTGAGCAGACGGACGCTCCGGCGCTTCCACAGGCTTGGCCTCAGGTTCAGCCACAGGCGCTGCGGTCCGCATCGCAGCCTCCACGTCGCGGCGCATGATCAGCCCGCTCTCGCCGGAACCCGAAAGCTCTCCCAAGTCCACGCCGTGCTCGCGCGCCATCCGGCGGACCAGCGGCGAGATGACGGCGCCAAGCTTGCCCGGCACCCGGGTCCGCAGGAGGGTGAGCTCGTCCTCCTTGGACAACTCCGCGGCAGGGGCCTCGGTCCGTTCAGCCACCGCCACAGAAGACTTCCGCGCACGGGTCCGCCGGGCAGCACCATGACCGCCTGGAGTGCCGTATCCGATCAGCACATTCCCGGACCCGGCCTTCTCCTCTTCCCGGTAGGTCTCGGCTGCCGCCTCCGACGCAGCCGACGCGGATGATGCCGCCCCGGGAGTGGCATCGGGCCTTCCTGAGCCGGACGACATGCTGCTTGCAGCATGGTCGTCCGGCGAAGGGGCGGGGGCGGCATCATCCGCGTCGTTCCCAACACCGACGGAGAGCGGCATAACAGAGATGAGCGGCTTCCCCACGTCCAGCGTCTCCCCCGGCTGCCCGTGGAGTTCGGTGACGATCCCGGCGTAGGGGGACGGCACCTCCACTGCGGACTTGGCGGTCTCCACCTCGGCGATGGGCTGGTCAACGGCAATCTCGTCGCCCACGGCCACGTGCCAGGACACGAGCTCGGCTTCAGTGAGGCCCTCGCCCAGGTCGGGCAACAAAAACACGCGTGGTTCGCTCATGGTCAGTTCTCCCACTGAAGGTCGTCAACGGCGTCGAGGATGCGGTCCACGCCGGGCAGGTAGTACTTTTCGAGTTTGGGCGCCGGGTACGGGATGTCGAATCCGGTCACGCGGCGGATGGGCGCGGCCAGGTAATGGAAGCAGCGCTCCTGCACCCGGGCCACGATCTCGGAGGACACAGATGCGAAGCCGTGCGCCTCGGCGATCACCACGGCCCGGCCGGTCTTCCGGACAGACTCGCACACCGTCTCGTCGTCGAACGGCACGATGGTCCGCACGTCGATGACCTCCAGCGAGCGCCCCTCCAGCGCAGCGGCCTCGGCAGCGGCCAAAGCGGTGGGCACGGACGGACCGTAGGCAATCAGCGTCGCGTCCGTGCCGGGACGCGCGACGGCGGCACGCCCCTCAGAGCCAAGTCCCGCCGTCGTGCCGTCCCCGCGGGAGTCGTGGAGCCGGCGCAGCTCGCCCAAGTCCACCGAGTCCTTGGTCCAGTACATCTTCTTGGGCTCCATGAAGACCACCGGATCGTCGGAGTCGATGGCTTCGCGGAGCATGCGGTAGCCGTCCGCCACTGTGGCCGGGGTGTAGACCTTCAGGCCGGCCGTGTGGGCGTAGTAGGACTCGGAGGAGTCACAGTGGTGCTCCACTCCCCCGATGCCGCCGCCGTACGGGATGCGGATGACCATGGGCAGTTTCACCATTCCGCGCGTGCGGTTGTGCATCTTGGCCACGTGGCTGACGATCTGTTCGAACGCCGGGTAAGCGAACGCGTCGAACTGCATTTCGATGACCGGCCGCATGCCGTTGATCGCCATGCCCACGGCCATGCCCACGATGCCGGACTCGGCCAGCGGGGTGTCGAAGCAGCGCTGCTCGCCGAACGTGGCGGTGAGCCCGTCGGTGATGCGGAAGACGCCGCCCAGGAGCCCTACGTCCTCGCCGAAGACCAGCACGGAGGAGTCTGCCTGCATGGCGTCGGCCAGGGCGGTGTTCAGTGCCTTGGCCATGGTGACCGGCTGCGGGCCGGCGGCTTCGGCGGACGCAGCAGCGGAAGCGGCGGCCCGGGCGGTGGCGGCGGAAACGTTGCCGTTGGCCTCGGACGAGGTGGTGATGGTGGGGCTCACTTGCCGGCCTCCTTCGAATCAGTTGCTGCTGCATCCCTGGCCAGCTCGTCGGCAAGCATGGCGGACTGTTCCTTCAGCTGCGGGGTCTGCCGGTCAAAGACGTGGCGGAAGAGTTCCTGCGGGTCCACGGGAACGTCCTCGCTGAGGCCTTCGCGCAGCTGTGCGGCAACCGCCTCGGCGTGCTCGCGGATCCGGGCCTCGCCGTCGTCATCCAGCAGCCCCCGGTCCGTCAGGTAGGTGCGCATCCGGTTGACGGGGTCCTTGGCCCGCCACTCCGCAACTTCGCTGTTTTCCCGGTAGCGGGTGTCGTCGTCGGCGTTCGTGTGGGCCTGCATGCGGTAGGTGTTGGCCTCCACCAGCAGCGGTCCGGAGCCTTCGCGGGCGAGCTTGACGGCTCGGTCCAAGACGGCGAGAAGAGCGACGACGTCGTTCCCGTCCACGCGTTCGCCGGCCATGCCATAGCCCACAGCCTTGTGCGCGAGCGACGGTGCCACGGACTGGTGCGCCAGCGGCACTGAGATGGCGTACTTGTTGTTCTGCACGAAGAAGATGACGGGCAGGTGGAAGACGGCGGCGAAGTTCAGGGCTTCGTGGAAGTCGCCTTCGCTGGTGGCACCGTCGCCGCACATGGCCAGCACCACAGTGTCCTCGCCGCGGAGCTTCGCGGCGTGGGCCACCCCAACGGCGTGCAGCAGCTGGGTGGTCAGCGGCGTGCACTGGATGCCCACCTTGTATTTGAGGGGGTCGTACCCGCCGTGCCAGTCGCCGCGGAAGATGGTCATCACCTGCACGGGGTCCACACCGCGGGTCATCACGGCGACGGCGTCCCGGTAGGTGGGGAACATCCAGTCACCGTCGGAGAGGCACAGGGCGGCGGCCACCTGGCAGGCTTCCTGCCCATGGCTGGAGGGGTAGACGGCCATGCGGCCCTGCCGGACCAGGGCGGAGTTCTGGTCGTTGACGCGGCGCCCGACGACGAGGCGTTCGTACGCTTCGAGCAGTTCCTTGTCGCCGGGCACGGGGTATTCGTGGCCGGGCTGGGTGCCCTGCTCGCCTTCGGGCTTGAGCCGGCCGTCCGGGTCCACCATCTGGATCTGGTGCCGGGCGGGGAGCATGTAGTCCTCCACCGTGATGCCGAACTTCTTTACAGCCTCGTTCAGCGCGTTTTCCGGCGCTTCCTGCGGGCTGGCGGTGTCCGGCACGGTGTGGTCTGCGGAGATCGTCATTGGTCCGTCCTTCGGTAGCCACTATTCGCTCCCAGTATGGTCCTGCAGCAGGTTTCGTATCCAGCACCTGCGCAGATCGTGGAGAAGCTGCTCCAAACTGCCTACTATGGGAGACGATTTGTAACTGTGACGTGGATTACCGATGGGGGCCGTGGACAAAATGCCGGGCAAGGACGCTGCAGCCGAGGTTGCGCTCGATGACATCGACCGGCGGATCATTGCCGAACTGACCCGCGACGGCCGGATGTCGGTGACGCAGGTCGCGGAGAACGTCCACATTTCCCGGGCCCACGCCTACTCCCGGATCTCCCGGTTGACTTCCGACGGCGTGCTGACCCGCTTCACCGCGCTGGTGGACCCGATCAAGGCCGGGCTCAAGTCCTCCGCCTATGTGACGCTGAAGCTGAAGCAGGACTCCTGGCGCGAACTCCGTGACCAGCTGGGCGCCATCCCCGAGGTGCACCACATCGCACTGGTGGGCGGCGACTTCGATGTGATCCTGCTGGTCCGCGCCGTGGACAACATCGATCTGCGACGGGTCATCTTCGACCAGCTGCAGACCATGCCCGGCGTGCTCGACACGCAGACGTTCCTGGTGTTTGAGGACGTGGATACGCGGTAGGTGGCTGCTTCCCCGCAGCCAGGCTGATTTCCGGTGGACCACCCAGACCCAACCAGCATGGATTCACGCAACTTCATCAAGCCTCACCCGCCTGATCCGGCCACTGCCGCCAGCCCTGACCACCCCGCCCCGCGCTGGCTTCGGCTATACACCTTTCGGTGGTCGAGCCGCCAATGAGTTTTCGACGCGCATGTTTCATTTCGCGCAGCAAATGTTGTGCGCGCTCGGGAATCTGCGTGTCGACAAGTGGGATGCGCGTCGGAATGAAGAAGCTGGCCGGATATGGGGTCGTGCCGACTACTGCTATCGCTGCTCCGGGATCCAGTCAGGTGCATCCAGCCCCAAGCCCGTGAGGTTGTCACAGCGGACCAGCTGGGAGCCGATGCGCTCCAGCGGGCAGTCGACGTAGGTGTTGAGGACGTCGTCATCGGAGGCGGTGGTGGCCGAAGCCGGAACTGCGGAGAGGAAGATAGCCGGGAACACGGCAGCAAGAACCGGAAGATTCTTCCTGTTCATGGTTGTCTCCTTGGATAGCAAGGGCGACTAAAAGGGCAACCGCCGGACACACGGGCGGCGCGTCTGGGGTTCCCAGCCCATGCCCCAAAAATGAACTGCTGCCGGGCAGGACGCTCCGGCAGCAGTCAACATACTCGCGCGGCGAACCTCGCATAAGGGTTGGCTGCACCCCATTCGCCCCGGCGGCCTACCCATCCCAATGGCGGGATCGTCGGTGGGGCATGGTCGGGGTGCCCCCTCCCCTACCCTGCGCTGGACGTAGGCGCCGGCGCCGGCGTCTCTCCTCCCCCGTAATCCACAGTTGGTGCCGGCGTTGCGTAGTCAACGGACGACGTCGGCTGCCCGCTTTCCATGTATTGGCCCGCCGGTGCGGTGGCCACCTGAGTCGCTGCCGGGGCAGGTGCATCGGCAGTGGCGGACGGACCATCCTGGGCAAGGGTTGAGGTAGGGGCAGGGGTTGGACCACTGCTGGGGCTGACCGCAGCAGGGGACGTCGCCACAGAAGTTCCCCCGGAAACCGAAGCTCCCTTGACGATGGCCGTAATCTGCTCCTTGTACCCATTCAGCGTGGCCTGGATCTCGGAGAGCGGGACGTTCTGGATGTTCCTTCCGTACTCAGCGATCTGCGCCCACAAGGCCTCAAGCTGCTGTCTGCTGTCTCCGTCCAGGGGCTTGTCAAGCGTCAAGACCAGCTGGCTGGCCAGGGCATACGTCAGGCAGTCCAGGCAGTTGTAGTTGGCCGCCGCCGAAAGGTTCTCCGGGACAATCACATTCGTCTGCCCCACGATCAGGACCACCTGGAACCCCACCGCCACGGCCGCGCAGCCCGAGCAGTTGGCAAAGGCGTAAGCCTCATTGGTGGTGGTGACCGGCTCCCCGTCGTCTGCCCACACCAGGGCGAAGGCCACGCTGTACTTCACCGAGCCGTCGGTGGTGTTGACGGCGAGCGCCTGGTTTCCGTCGGCGGCCGGGGCGGCCGGCCTGTCGAACGGGAACACCCAGGACGGGGCGGCAGCCGAAGCGGCAGCAGAGGGAGCATCACCCCCGGGAGAGGCGGCGCCAGGCTCCGCCACCGGCACCAGCACCATGCTCAACTGGGGCTTGTCCCGCGTGGGCTTCACAGCACCCGCCGGCCACAGCGCAACAGTCTGACCGGAAGCACCCTCCCGCAACGCCACGCCCGCACGCGCAGGCTTGGGCAGGACGGCCCGCGTTGCATCACCCAACGTCCCGCGTTCGTATGCCTGCACCGGACGGTACGTCCCGCCGTCGGGCCACCATGCCCAGGCGAGCCCTGCCAACAAGGCGGCCACGGCGGCCATGGCGGCCGTCCGCTGCACGGCTTTGCCGCGGGTCTTCTGCCACAGCCCGGTCACCAGCTGCCGCAGCAGCCGCACCACGATGTACAGCACGCCCAGCACCGGGACCGCCACCACGACAATGGCGAGGGCGCGCACGGCCGCGCCCACGGGATCGCCGGTGGCGAGTGATGCCGCCAGCGCTTCCTGCTGCTTGCCCGCGCTGGCCCACCCAGTGGCCAACAGCCGCGGCAGGGACAGCACCATCATCACCATGCTGAACAGCAGCACCGGTACGGTCACCAGGACCCAGACGGTGACCACCGTGCGCGCCCAGGGCTTGAGTACCTTGCTTTCCGGGTTTCCCCAGCGCCAAGGAAGGATTCCCAGGAGGGTGGGCTTGATGCGCTGGAACAGGTCGGGCACGCCGGTGGCGTCTGCCAGGATGTGGTAGCCGTCGTACTTGACCAGCGGGATGAGCTGGCGGACCATCTGCAGGATCTGCGTGACAACCACCAGCAGGAGCGCGTCGAAGCCGGTGGCCCACCAAAGTCCCATGATGGCGACGGCCACGATGGCGTTGAAGTACAGGCCGCCCAGGTCGGTGCGGATCCTGCCGCCCCGGCCCAAGCGGTAGGAATCGGTGACGTCCGTGAAGAACGCCGGCCAGAGCAGGTAGAGCCCGGCGCCCATGGCCCCGGGTGTGGCTCCGCCCTTGCGGGTGGCGGCGGCGTGGCCGAACTCGTGGAAGCCGGCCGACAGGATGGTGACGGCGAGGATCAACAGCAGGAGGGCGGGCTGCTCAAAGGCCTCATGGGTGGCCGATCCGAGGCCCTTGACCATGAGCACCCACCAGCAAGCTGCAAGGAACGCCGCCGTCACGGCCACCACGATCAGCGGGTTGAACAGCACTGCGAACGGTGCCGTGATCCTGCGGGTGCGCTCGGGGTCGGACACGATGTAGCGGAAGCGCAGGCCCAGCAGCGGGTTGGACTTTTTGACCTCGGGCTGGCTGCCGTCGGCCAGCCGCAGCAGGCCCAGCGGCAGCAGCTGCTTGTCCATCAGCGTCCGGACATTGTCCGCGCTGACCAGCCGGCCCGAAGCTTCGCTGACGTGCCGGGCGATGCCGTCAAGGTCGTTCGTGCCGTCGGCGGCCTCCAGGACCAGGTACAGGAGCCGGGTCAGCTGGAGGGTCTGGCCGTCGGCGCGCCGCACCAGGGCGGGCGGTTCACAGTAGCCGGACCCCTCTGCGGTGCCCAGGAGCTGGACGCCGTCGGCCCGGGCAGGAAGGTGGGCAGCCGCCGTCGTACTCTGGCCTGACGGAATTTGGCCCGACGGATCCGGGGCAACAGAAACGCGTGACGACGGCGGGCCCGCCTCAGGAGGCGGCCCGCCGTGGATTTGGGTCATGTTTGCTTACTGCTGCAGGTCGGACTGCTGGCCCGCGGTGGCGTTGGCCTCGCCGTCGATGTGCTGCGAGATGGTGGCGCTCTGGTCCGAGATGGCGTAGGCCCGGCTGTCGATGGAGCCGATGTTGGCGGCCACTGCGGCGTCGATGGGGGCGGCAACGTTGGCGTTGGCGGCCACGGCGCCGTTGATGGGAGCGGCGATGGCGGCGTCGGCGTCCAGGTTCACGTCGACGTTCAGCAGGTTGCCGTTCAGGGCGCCGCCGACGGTGTCCGTGAGCCCGCCGGTGCTGGTGGGATCCGTGACCGTGCCAGCGGTAGCGTCCGCGGTGCCGGCGTCGGTGGTGCCCGTATCAGTGGTGCCGTCACCCTGGCCGATCACGCTGTCCTGGGTGGAGTCGGCATTGGCGTCGGCGGTGATGCCCTGGTCAATGGTGGCGTCCTGGCTCGAGAGGGCCTGCGCGTCCGAGCCGTAGGAGAGGATGTTGGCCGAGGCGGCGGCGTCGATGGGTGCTGCCACGTTGGCGTTGGCGGCGACGGCCAGGTCGATGGGTGCCGCTGCGTTGATGCCCAAGTCCAGGTCCGCATTCAGGTCCAGGACGGACGCCACTTCCTTGTCCGGCAGGGCGGTGGCCTGCTCCGACATCAGTTCTTCATCGGTAAGGGGACGCATTTCGTTGTCCATACTTGAAAAACCTCCGGTGCAGCGCGGGTGCTCTGCCCCCAGCGGACAGCTCGCGCCCCACAATAGTAAGCATGATTAGTAGTTTTGCCTAGAAACCCGGGGGCCTTGCTAGGGCTAAACAGGAGGCTGCTGACCTGCGGCGATGTGGCCTCGTCGTGCGGGAAGCGGCGATTCCCAGCCTATTCCCAGCCGCAGATTCAGTTCCCGGCCCCTTCGCTGGGTATCTGATTTCCTGGACGGTAGGGCGCCGCCCGGGAAGGGAGAGGCATGGAATCGCTGCCCCTGGCAGTTCTGTTACTGATTTTCGCCGGTGCCGCGGCGGTGATCTGGGTGGCGGGAATCCATCTCTCCAAACAGACGGATGTTCTCGATGACCGGCTGCATCTGGGCTCGGCGCTGGGCGGCCTGATCCTTCTTGCCATTGCCACGAATCTGCCGGAAATCGCCATCACTGTCAGCGCGGCCGCTTCCAACAACATCGGGGTGGCCGTTGGAAACATCCTGGGCGGTATCGCCATCCAGACCGTCGTGCTGGTCATCCTCGATGTGTTTGGAACCAGGGGCACCGATCCCCTCAGCTACAAGGCAGCGTCCCTGACCCTGGTCATTGAAGCCGTCACCGTCATCGCAGTCCTGGGCGTGGTGATTGCCGGCAGCCAGATGCCGAACTCACTCGTGGCCCTTCGCCTGACCCCGGCCGCGGTGCTGATCGCCGTGATTTGGATTGTCGGGCTAATCCTCGTCCACCGTTCCCAGAAGGGCCTTCCCTGGCACGAGCAAGGTGACGCCCCCGGTGGTCAGGACCAGCCTCAAGGCCATTCCAAGAAGAAGGCCAACGACAAGAACCGGCACATCAGCACGGGCAAGTCTGCCCTGATCTTCGCAGTCGCTGCGTTGGCAACCCTGGGCGCAGGCGTGGTGCTGGAGCGCAGCGGGGACGCGATCGCCCGGCACATCGGGCTTTCGGGCGTCCTCTTCGGTGCGACTTTCCTGGCCCTGGCCACTTCCCTGCCCGAAATTTCCACCGGGCTGGCATCGGTGAAACAGGGCGACTACAAACTGGCTTTCAGCGACATTTTTGGCGGCAACGCTTTCCTGCCCGTGCTGTTCCTGGTGGCAGTCCTCATCACCGGCAAGCCCGTGCTGCCGCAGGCCCAGGCCACGGACATCTACCTCACCGCCCTGGCCATCCTGCTGACCCTGGCCTACCTGCTGGGCCTCCTCTTCCGGCCGAAAAAGAAACGCCTGGGCATGGGAGCCGACTCGCTGGTGGTCCTGATCCTTTACCTGGTTGGAGTGGCCGGACTATTCGCCGTGGCCACGATGGCCTGACCGCAGGAATCCACCGGCCCTGTGGGGACTCCAAGGCGAGTGCTTCCCACACTCCTGCGGCCGGGACGGCAGTAAAATGAGGGGATGTTCGGTATCGACGCCGAAAAGCTTTTCGTCCTCCTCATCATCGGGGCCCTGGTGCTTGGCCCGGACAAATTACCCGAATACGCCGCCAAGTTTGGCCGCCTTATCCGGGAGCTGCGCCGCATGGCTTCCGGGGCCCAGGAACAGCTCCGCCAGGAACTCGGGCCCGAGTTCGATGACATTGACTGGAAGCGGCTGGATCCACGCCAGTACGATCCCCGCCGGATTATCCGCGAGGCACTCCTGGATGAACCTGCTGACCTCCCCCGGAGCCCGGACGGGAACGAGCGCGCGGAAACGGGGTCTTCGCCGCGGCAGCAAAAGGTGATTCCCGGGCAGGCAGCCCCTTTTGATTCCGAGGCAACCTAGGAGCCCCGTTCCAGGCAGGCGTGCCCTAAATGAAAGGACACGCTGTCAGTGCGAGGACCGGGACCTTGCCGCATCATCCTCAGGCGCCCGGCCCTGCGCCCGCCGGAGCCGGTACTCACGCCAGGTAATCCACACGATGAAGATGTCGAATGCCGTGAGGAGCACCATGCCCCACGAGAAAGACACGGAGATCCGGTACAGCTGGTAGGCGATGAAGACCAGCAGGAAGGCGATCATCCAGGGGTAGGCCCACAGCTTTTCCTTCAGGACGGCCCACACCAGGACGATTTTCACCACGCCGTGCAGAAGGAGGTAGGCAGCGCCAAACAACGACGCCGACCCCGAAAGGTTGGCGGTCATGTGCAGCACGCTGTTGGCCACGAAGTCCCGGGGATCCTGGGCAAGTTCATGCTGGGTGAGGAACCGGGCCACCTCGCCGATCTGCGCCGGCGTGACCAGCAAAAGGAGAATGCCGCCGATCAGTTCCAGGACTCCGTCCAACCCTTTGAGGAGCAGGGAGATGCGGAAGGTCCTGTCGAGCACGGTTGTTCCCGACTGCGCCTTTTCCATTGGTGGTCCCTTCCGAACCCTGCGGCGATCCCCAGGGGCCCAAACGTCCCGGATCAGTTGCTTTTGGTCCGTTGTCCCGCGGGGTCGCTGATGAGGTCCTGTGGCGGCGAGTCGAAGTTTCCGTGATCGTAGAGGCCCACTACGCCCTGCATGTACTGCGCCCATTGCGGCCCGGCGATAAATGCTCCGTCCACCGCGGGATAGAACTTGCCGTTGACAGTGATGTTGCGGCCCAGCCGGCCCGGGCCGCCATTGAACGGATCGCCGAAGAAGGATGCCGTCGCCAGACCTTTCGTGTAGCCCACCACCCAGGTCTGGTTGTTCCATTCATTCGTGCCGGTCTTGGCAGCATCCGGCACCCCGAGTTTCTGCGGAATCAGCAAACCGGAACCTTTGGTGAGGACGTCCTGGAGAACGTTGGTGACGGCCTTCGCAACATCCGGCTTCAGCGCCCCAGCCTGGCACGAGGACGTTTGTCCGCCGATCTTCTTGCCCTGGGCGTCGTCCACTTCCGTGATGGAGATGGGAGTGCAGTAGGTGCCGTTGGCCGCAAAGGTCGCGAAGGCGTTCGCCATGGTCAAGGGTGCCACATTTTGGCTGCCCAGGATGTTCCCCAGGGTTGAGAGATCGATCTTTTCGTCTTTTCCGCTGCCCAGGTGCAGGCCGATGGCATCCGCGGCGCGCTGGACGTCGCAGAAGTCATTGAGCCCGGCCAGCGAGGCAAACGTGGCTGTGTTGATCGACTGGTAGATGCCCTCGCGGACCGTCATGGGCCGGTACCAGTTGGGCTCATCGTTCTGCAGGTCCGAAGACTGCGGCACCGTGCTGTCGAACCAGCCCTGCACGGGGTGGCAGGTTGTCTTCCAGGGGTAGTAGATGCCGTAGCGCCGCTTGGAGGCGTCGACGATCTGGTTTGTCGATTTACCCTCGCCAAGCCAGGCCGCCAGGGTCACCGGCTTCATAGTGGAGCCGGGCTGCATTCCGCCCACACCACCCAGGCTGTTCCCGGCCGCGTCGCTGCCGTCCACGTTGAAGTTGTAGTCAGAGACGAACCCCGCGCCTTGCCCGGGCAGCTTCCGTGAATTCTGCGCCATGGACAGGACTTTTCCGGTGCCCGGTTCGATGGTTACCAGCGAGGCGCCCCACTTGTCCGGGTTGGCGCCGGCAGTGGCGTCCACCTGCGCCTGGGCCGGTCCCTGCAGTCGGGGATCCAGGGTGGTCTTGATGGTCAGGCCGCCGGCCATGATCTTCTGGTCACGGTCGTCCACCGTGGCGCCGTACGCCGGGTCATTCTCAATCTGGTGGATGACGTAGTCGCAGAAGTATTGCGCCTGGGGAGCATACGCGCAGCCCTGTTTGGGCGGGTTGAGCTTGAGCTGGATGGGAGTGTTCACGGCGTCGTCGTGTTGCTGCTGCTTGATGTAGCCGTGTTCCAGCATCGCATCCAGCACCAGGTCGCGCCGCGACTTGGCGGCCTCGGGGTGGAGGGTGGGGTCGTAGAGCGAAGGACCATTGACCAGGCCGGCGAGCAGTGCCGCCTGGGGCAGGGTGAGGTCCTTGGCGTCAATGGAGAAGAAGTACTGGCTGGCGGCCTGGATGCCGTATGCGTTGCTATTGAAACCCACCACGTTCAGGTACCCGGCCAGGATCTGGTCCTTCGAGTACTTCTCCTCGAGGCCGATGGCGAGCTTCATCTCCTGGATCTTCTGGTTCACGCCCTTCTGCCCGTTGAGCACCACCTGGGCGTCCTTGCCCTGGGCGATCAGGTTTTCGTTGAGCATGTTGGTGACGTACTGCTGGGTCAGGGTTGATGCGCCCTGGTGCCCGCCGGCGGCGTCCACGGCCAGGGCCCGGAAGATGCCTTCGGGATCAATGCCGCCGTGCTGATAGAACCGGTAGTCCTCGATTGCCACGATCGCGTTCTTGATGTTGGGCGACATCTGGTCAAGGGAAATCCGCGTCCGGTTCTCGTTGAAAAGGGTGGCGATCTGGGACCCGTCCGCTGCAAGCACACGCGTCATCTGTGCCGGAGGCGCGGAGAAAACGTCGTTGGGGAGGTTGGTGGTCAGGGCAGCAGATCCGCCCGCTAACGCCGTTTCCGTGACGGCTGCCGCCGGCATCATCAGGCCGGCAACAAGGGCCCCGCAAAGGGCACTGACTGCAAGGAAGCCCGCGAACCAGCCCAGCGTGATCCCGGCGATGCGCAACGGGTTCCGGCGCCCGGGCGAGTCTGACGTGGATTGGAAAGAAACTCCCTTGGGCATGCGTGTCTCCGGTTCTCGGCATCGTATTCCTGCAGTGGTCGCAACCGGCCCTCACCCTACTCTTCAAGTCTGGGGCGCTCCTGAACGGTGCACCGGGAGCACAGTTTGCGTCACGGCCAGCGGGGCCGTTTCGGTGAAGAGGCGCCCCGATTAACGGGCACCTCGGGCCCTTGCCTAGAGTGGATACCGGCAAGATCGAGCTGGAAGGGTGGCGTATGGCATGAGTGCCCCGTTGCGCTTCCCCCGCGCCATGGCTGTTACGACGGCGATGGTCGCCTTGGCTGCCGGCGCACACGTCATGGCGGGCGGTGCGCTGCCCCACCCCGTAATCTTCTTGGGGCTTGTGGCGCTGGTGCTGGCGCCGGTCATGATCCTGGCCAGGTTCAAAGTGGCCGCGCCCGCCATGGCCGGGCTCCTGGTGGCCAGCCAGTTGATCCTTCATGAGGCCTTCAACGCCCTGTCCACGCCCGCAGGCTTCCAGCACGTTGCTGTCGGCCACCTCCACGGCCCCGGATCCGTATTGCCCGCATCGGCATTCACCCCGGACTACGCCGTTCCGAACACACTGATGCTGGTCCTGCACGCCGCGGCAACACTGGCCACGGCTGTGGTGCTGGCACGGGGCGAGGCAGCCGTCTGGGCACTCGCCGCGTGGCTGCGCCCCATCATCCGGATCATCACGCCGGTGGTCATCCCTGACTGGCCGCTCCAACCGGCGCGGCCCGCCGTCGTCGTTCTTTCCCGCTGGCGAAACCTCAGGCTGCCGGCCCGGCGTGGGCCGCCGCTGGTTCCCACCGCTCCCTGAGCGGCACCTCACATCCTGACCCGGGCAATTGCCGCGCCGGGTCCCGCCAGCACGCCCTTTTCCTGAAAGCACGCAATGAAAACGACACTTCGCCATACCCTGAAAACCCTGACCGCCGCGACCGCAGCAGCGGGAATCATCGCCGCAGGCGCCACCGCCGCATCCGCCCACGTCAGCGTGGACCCTGACGATACCGGCGCCAACGGCTACTCGCACCTGACGTTCAATGTGCCCAACGAATCCCCCACCGCGAAGACCAGCAAGCTCGAGGTGAAGCTGCCTGCAGACACCCCCTTCACCTCCGTGTCGGTCAAGCCGGTGGAGGGCTGGAGCGCGCAGGTCATCACCAGCGACCTGCCCAAGCCCGTCACAGTGGCTGGCACCACGGTGACCAAGGCGCCGAGCTCCGTAGTGTGGACTGCGGATGAGGCGCACCAGTTGGGCCAGAACCAGTACCAGTCGTTCTCCCTGTCCGTGGGAAGGCTCCCGGCAGCGGGGACCACGGTGACGTTGAAGACGGCGCAGTCCTACACGGACGGCTCCGTAGTGAACTGGGACCAGGAACAGACCGAGGGACAGCCCGAGCCCAAACATCCGGCCCCGTCCTTCACCACCACCGCCGAGGACGGCACGACGGCGGCTGCCGCGGCCGGAGGGCCGGCTGCGGAACCAGCGGCCCAGGTCTCCCCCGCGTCCAACGATGCCGCTTCCGTCTGGGGAATCGTCCTGGGCGCTGCCGGGCTGGTCCTCGGTGCCACCGCCCTGGCGGTTGCCCTCGCCGGGCGGCGCACGAAAGGGGCGGTCCGTGAAAGCGCAAAATAAGGGCCGGGGCTGGCCTGCGCGGCTCCTTCTCACCCTCGCCACAGCTGCGTTCCTGGTACTACCCTCGGCTGCGGCCCAGGCCCACGACGCCCTCGAATCCAGCGATCCCGCCAACGGCGCCACAATCCAGAGCGTCCCGGCCAAAATCGGCCTGACCTTTGACCGCACCCCCATCGCCATCAATTCGATCGTGCGGGTTGAGGACTCCACGGGCACGGACCAGGCAGACGGGGCGGTGGAGATCGTGGACAACCACGTCACCCAGGCGGTCAAAGCAGGAGCGCCCGCCGGCAAGTACACGGTGGTGTGGCGGGTGGTTTCCTCGGACGGGCACCCCATCGAGGGAACCTTCAGCTTCACCGCGAACAGTGCGGGCACGGCGGGCACTGCCGCGGCCGGTACCGCAGGCAGTGGGGGCAGTTCCGGCGCGAGCAGTGACGCGCCCACGACGGCGGCGCCCGCCCAGGCAGGCACCGCGGTCGGCCAGGTGCCGTGGGCCCTGGTGGGCGGCATTGCCGGTGTCCTGGTCCTCGCGCTGGTGGTGACCGGCATCTTCGTCAGGCGCCGGCTCCAAAATTCCGACCAGGAACAGTAAGCGGTACCAAAGTTGGGTCAACGCCTGGAAGGCGGGAACCGGTCACCCTGAAGCCGAACAGCTGCGGGGTGACCGGTTTTGACCGGACTGCGGGCGGACGCGGCCGGCCCTATTCGTGCTCGTGGACGTACTCGTCGGGATCGATGTCCCGGGGTTCGATGCCGCCGGCGTGGGCTGACTCGAAAATGCTGAATGACAGTCCAAGCCGGTGGCGCAGTTCCAGGGAAGCGTGCTGCCGGAAGTCGGTCAAACCTTCGCGTTCTTCCTCTGCCATATGGTCGCCGTTGGCTTCATTGAGCTTTGACAGCGCCTCCCACCACTCCGGTGCCCCTGCCCGGTGGTCGGAGACATCACGGATGGCGTCCCGGATTTCATTGTGGTCGTGGATCGCGTCGGTGGTTTCGTCCCCGGCGGAGTCCTTTCCGCCTGCCCCTGTCCCCAGTTCCATCAAGGCCGGGTAGAACAGTTCCTCTTCTGCCTTGGCATGTACTTCCAGCAGGATGCGGAGCTGATTCCACACGGGTTCCAGGTCTGAAGTTTCGCACTCATGCATTTCGTCGAGCAGGGCGAACCGCCGCCGCTGCTCGTGGTGGTCATTCAAAATCACTTCAACGATGTCCATGGTGGACCTTTCGGCAGGTTCAGCGCGCCCGGGTGAGCCACCAGCCCATCCTTGCAGATGCCCCAACATGGCGTACGTGCGGCGCCGTTCCAGCTCGTTTAAGGGCCGGTTCAGGCAGCGGAACGCCGGATGATGACGATCCGCGCCGCAACCCCGGCGATAACAAGAGCGATTCCCAACGCCAGGAGGATCCACACGGGCACGGAATCGGCATCAATGCTGCGGTAGCAGGCAGCGGCCGCCCCGCCGCCGCCCTGCTGCTGGTCCAGCAGTTCAGCTGCCCGGCTGTTCGGGGCCAACGGGCTGCCGCAGAGAGGACCCGCCGGCTGCAGCCCGATGACGAAACCCAGAATGTACACGTCCAGTCCGGCGGCGGCGATCCACATCCACATGCGCCGCTGCCAAAGCCCCTGTTTGCCGGGGGTAACGGGTCTCGCCAGAGAATCATGCGCCATTGTCCGAGCATAATCC
Source organism: Arthrobacter sp. FW306-07-I (assembly GCF_021800405.1). NCBI lineage: Bacteria > Bacillati > Actinomycetota > Actinomycetes > Micrococcales > Micrococcaceae > Arthrobacter > Arthrobacter sp. FW306-07-I. The sequence goes on from NZ_CP084550.1 coordinate 3,343,843, forward strand.
GCACCCCAGACAGAGGTAAGGACCGGACAAGAACCACGGCGTTTTCAGCTTTTCCCCAGCCTTGGCTCCTACAGTGAACCCGTGCCCGGTCACTGGTTCGGCACGCATGCGCAAATTCGGAAGGACACAACGTGGTGAAGCCATCAATTCCGTCAATGAAATCCCGCATCGGAGTCGGGGCGGCGGCAGTCCTCGCCGCGGGTGCCATGGCCGCCGCAGGCGTCGGTGCTGCGTCCGCCTCCCCCACGTCAACCCTCACGTCAACAGCCTCCCCCGCTGCGGCCGCCAAGGCTCACACGCCAAAGGGCTCGGGAGGCCTGGAGGCCTTCCTCAGCCTGAAGGCGGACAGCCCGCAGTCCGCCGGCGACCGTGCGGCAAAGGCCGCCACCGCCTTGGTGAACCACCCCCAGCTTTTCGCAAAGCTCCCCGCCGCCCTCCAGGCGGACGTGACCACCCTCAAGGACGCCCCCGCGGCCGACCGGGTGAAGGACGCCTACAAGATCAAGACCACTGCCCTGTCCGGCGGGTACGGCACCGAAATCCAGAAGCGCGCCGACGCGGCGGAGAAGGCCGCCACCAGCCTGGCCGGGCTTCGCCAGGAGCTGCGCACCGCGTTCAGCTCGGGCAACCCGGGCGCCGGGCTCCAGCAGGTGGCCAGCCAGCTCATCGGCCACCCGAAACTGTTCGCCAAGCTCCCCGCAAATCTCCAGACGGATCTGACGGCACTTAAGAACGCCGCCCCCGCTGATCTGGATGCGCAGGCGAACAAGATCAAGGACACCGCAGTCAACGGCGGCTACGGCACCAAGGTCCAGAAAATGGCGGAAGCGCTGGCCAAGAAGGCTGCGGCCCCCAACACCTAAGCACCGTCAGGTACTAACCGGCACCAGATTCCCCGGTCACAGGCAGGACAAAAGTACGACGGCGGCCCGCACCTGCGCTTTCGACGCGCCAATGCGATTCCGCTGCGCAGATTCCTTCTCGCAGCCCGCATTTGGGGTGCGCAAAGGAAGGTGCGCCGCGAAGATGGAGAAGCGAGTCGAGGAGAGCCCTGGTGCTGCCCGAACTTCCCGAGATCTTCCGGGCGCGAGGACCAAAATACTATCGTGGGGATCGCCGTCGCCGTCGTCCTGTTCAAGACCGGGCGCATGGGTAAGAAGGAAGTACCAATTACGACGGCGGCAGGGGAACCTGAAGCAGCGGAGGTTCAGTAAAGATGGTTGTCCACAAACTCGCGCCCCAGCCAGGCGAATACTCGTACGTGTTCGGCGGCCGGGAGCCGATGATCAGCATCAAGCCCGGCGACATTGTGGAGGTCAGCACCGAGGACTGCTTCGGCGGCCGGGTCACCTCCCCTGACCAGCTGCCCAGCGAAGTGGTGCCCTTCAACGAGATGAATCCTGTCTCGGGGCCGATCGAGGTGGCGGGCGCGGAACCCGGCGACATGCTGGCCGTCCATTTCGTCTCCATCGTGCCGGCCCGAAAGTACGCGGTGTCCTGCGTGCTTCCGCAGTTCGGCGCCCTGACGGGAACGCGCGAGACGGCCACGCTCAACGAGTCGCTGGAGGAACGCGTCTGGTTCTACGACATCGACCTGGAGAACTGGACCGCCTCGTTCAAGGCGCGGAACTCCGACTTCCGGCTTCAGTTGCCGCTGGATCCCATGCACGGCACCGTGGGTGTGGCCCCTGCCGGCGGCGAAGTCCGGCTGGTCATGACGCCGTCCACGCACGGCGGGAACATGGACACCCCGGAAGCCCGCACCGGGACCACGCTGTACCTGCCGGTCAACGTGGCCGGGGCCATGCTCTCCCTCGGTGACGGCCACGCCCGCCAGGGCGAGGGCGAAGTCTGCGGCACCGGCCTGGAATCCGCCATGAACTCGGTGATCGCCGTGGACCTGATCAAGGAGGGTGCCGCCGCCTGGCCCCGCCTGGAGAACGACGACTTCATCATGAGCACCGGTTCCACCCGCCCGCTTGAGGATGCGTACCGGACTAGCCAGAAGGACCTCATCGCCTGGACCTCGGACCTGACCGGAATGGACCTGCTGGACTCCTACCAGCTGGTCAGCCAGATGGGCCTGGCCCCGGCGGCCAACGTATGCGATCCCAACTACACGATGGTGGCCAAGCTGCCCAAGTGGACGCTCCAGGGCGCCCAAGCATATGGCGGCGCCCACAGCCGCCTGCGCAAGGCAGCCGAGGACTACACCGCACGGTAGAAAACGGCACAAAACAACGGAAGCGCTGCAGGTCTCTTGCCAGATCTGCAGCGCTTCCGTTGTGTTGGGAACGCCCTCAACGTCTGCCGGCACGAAATTTCGCCGACCTTGATGCAATCTTGATCGAAAGCAAACAGGTCCTTGAGGCATTCCCTTCAAAGTGGTGCGTGAAGGACGGGGACGCAACCTTGATGCACCTGGGAACTGGGCCCAGTCAACCCGCGCCTGCATCGGATAAAACCGATGGTCTCAGAGCCTGGCGGCGCTAAGAAGCGGCGCCGCCAGGCAACCACCCCCATTCCACACAGGCCAGGGGCCGACGGCGGAGGCAACGGATCAGCGTCGATCCGAAAAAAGCCGTCGGCCCCCACATCCCTCAAAGAAGTACGACGACGGCACGCACCTTGGATTTCGACTCGCGAATGGGATGTCGACTCGCAGATTCCTTTTCGCGGCCCAAATTGGGGGAGCGAAAAGGAATCTGCGCCTCGAAAATGGGGAACCGTGTCGCGGAGGGAATTGCGCCTCGAAAATGGCAGGGCAAGCGGCCGCGGAGGGCTCCCCTACGAGTCCAGTCTCGCCGCGGTGCTGTATTGCGGCACCACGACATGCACGGCGTTGCGGTCGATGGTGAAGTCCGCGGGCGTGACTGTGGCGATCTCGCCGTCGAGGTTCACCGGCATTGGCGGCTCCGTGACCAGCCGGACCCGCGTCGTGGTGAAGTGGTACACGCCGTCGCGCTCCACGAAGCTGCCGTCCTTGAGCAGGCGGGCGATCCGCACGTGCTCCCGGAGCGGCGCCCCCGGGATGGCATAGATATCCAGGGTGTGATCGTCGATGCCGGCGGTGGGCGAGACCGCATTGCCGCCTCCGTAATGCCGGCCGTTGCCCACCGCCACCTGCAGCATGTTTTCCAGCTCCAGCGGTTCGTGGTCGCCTTCCGGGAACTCGAGCCGGGCACGGAAGGGCTTGTGCCGGGCATACGCGCGCACCGCGGCAACGCCATAGGCCAGCGGCCCCAGCCTCCGCTTCAGCCGCGGGCTCAGGCTTTCGGTCACCCCCACGGACAGGCCAACCGACGCCACGTTGAGAAAGGGCTCGCCGTTGGCCCGCCCCAGGTCGATGTCCACCACTTTCCCGTCGGCGAGCGCAGCACACGCCGCCTCAAGGTTGGCCGGAATTTCGAGGGTGCGGGCAAGGTCGTTGGCTGTCCCCAAGGGTAGGACCCCCAGCACCGTTCCAGTTCCGGCGAACCGCCCGGCAGCGAAGGACACGGTGCCGTCGCCGCCGCCGACGACCACCAGGTCATGACCCTTCGAGGACACAGCCTCGAGTGTCGAAGCCAGATCGCCACCGGACCGGACGAGGTGCACGGCGGAGATCGGCAGGCCGGCCTGCCGCAGCTTCTCCACCACCGGCTCCGCCCCGGCCGCGGCCAGGCGCGCACCGGCGTTGATCACCAGGGCAACGGACTCCGCGTCTCGGGCAGCCTTCATGGGGACCATCCTAGGTGGACCGGACAGGCGGATTTCGACGCGCGAATGAGATTCCGCCGCGCAGGTTCCTTCCCGCGACCCACATTTGGGGAGCGCAAAGGAGTGTGCGAGTCGAAAACGGGGAACCGCATCGCGGACGGACATGCCCGTCGAAAATCAGCCAGGCCCGCGACCGGGCGGAAGGACAGCGAAGCAGGCTAGCATCAGGGAATGCCGTCCCTCTCCGTGGTCATCCCGTGCAAGGATGACGGCCCTTTCCTGGAACGCTGCCTCCAGGCCCTGCAGTCCCAGGCTATGGCTCCGCTGGAAATCATCGTGGTGGACAACGACTCCATCGACAACACTGCGGAAATCGCAGCAAAGTTCGGCGCCCGGGTCCTTCACGAACACGTGCCGGGGATCGCCGCCGCCGCCTCCGCCGGCTACGACGCCGCCCGCGGGGACATCATCGCCCGCTGCGACGCGGACAGCCTCCCGCCGGCGGACTGGCTGGAACGCATCTGCCGGCGCTTCGAGCAGGAACCGGACCTGGCCCTTCTCACCGGGCCCGGCGTCTTCTACGGCACGGGCAGGATCCGCGGCAAACTCGCGGGGGTCGCCTACATCCAGGCCTACTTCGTCCTGATGGGCGCGGCCATGGGGCACTGGCCGCCCTTCGGCTCCAACTGCGCCTTCGGCCGACCGGACTGGGAGCAGGCCCGCGCCAGGGTGAACCGGCTGGACACGGGCGTGCACGACGACGTCGACCTCGGCTTTGCGCTGGACCCCGCCCGCCGCACGGCCTACGATCCCTCGCTGAAGGTTGGCATTTCGGCCCGCGCGCTTGCCGGCGGCGCCGATGCACGCCTGCGGTTCAAGCGCGCCTTCCACACCCTGGGAATCCACTGGCGGCAGCTGCCTCCCTGGGAGCGCTGGAAGGTGACGCTGAAAGCCCGCGGCGAGCGCCGCCGTCGTCCGTCACCACAACGGTGACACAAGGAACCTAAGCGCCGAACCGCTCCGGGTAGAGCAGCGGCAGCTGGAGGGTCAGCCAAGGGCTGAAGGCCCAGGGGGTCGCGGCCACCGCGGCGGTGATCAGGGCGGGGTCGGTCCACTGCCACTCCATGACCTCGTCGGCCCGGGGATCCAGCGGCGACGTGGCGCGCGCCGTGAAGACCGGGCAAATCTCGTTTTCCACCACGCCGGAGGCATCCACCGCCCGGTATCGGAAGTCCGGAACCCGCAGTTCAATGTCCGAAAGGTGCAGGCCGAGCTCGTACTCGCCCCGGCGCCGCACGGCATCCTCGAGTTCCTCTCCCGGAGCGGGGTGCCCGCAGAAGGAATTGGTCCAGACTCCGGGCCAGGTCAGCTTGGACAAGGCGCGGCGGGTGAGGAGGATGCGGCCATCGGAATCGTACACGTGGGCGGAGAAGGCCAGGTGCAGGGGCGTGAAGGAGGTGTGCACGGCAGCTTTGTCCTCGACGCCAACGGGTGTTCCGTCTTCGGCGGCCAGGACCACCTGCTCTGTCTTCCCGTTCAATTGCCCTCCCATAGGTGCCCGTGTTTACTTTACCTATGGATACGGGGACCACGCTGGCGCACACCGATGACGGCCGCTTGGTCAATGACGTTCTGCAATCCTTCTTTGCCCGGGCCAAGATGAGGGCCGGCGCGCTGCACCCCCAGTACCTTCGCCTGTGGGAACACCTTGAGGCCTGCACGGTGGGTGGCAAGCGCTTCCGTCCCCGGCTGGTGATGACCACCTACTCCCTGCTGGGCGGCAGCGACAGGACGGCGGCAGCCACGCTGGCCGCTTCCTACGAGCTGCTGCACACTGCCCTGATCATCCACGACGACGTGGTGGACCAGGACTTCACCCGCCGCGGGATGCCCAACCTCGCCGGCGCCTACCGCAGCCTCGCCACGGACCAGGGCAGCAGCCCGGACAGGGCAGAGCACACCGGCTTGTCCGCCGGGGTGATCGCCGGGGACCTGGCGCTGTCCAACGCCTACCGGTTCCTGGCCGAAGTCGAGGCGGACCCGGCCATCCGGCAGCGGCTGGGCGACCTCCTTGACGAGGCCGTCATGGCTTCGGCGGCCGGGGAACTCCTGGATGTGCTGGCACCCCTGGACCCCACGCCACAGACCGTGGACCAGGTCCTGGAGATGTCCAAGCTGAAAACGGCGGTGTATTCCTTCGACACGCCGCTGCGCGCCGGGGCCGTCCTGGCCGGCGCGGACCGGGAACTGGTGGAGGCCCTGGGCGGGTTCGGCCGCATCATTGGCACCGCGTACCAGGTGGCTGATGACCTGGTGGGCGCGTTCGGGGATGAGTCGAGGACCGGCAAGACCGGCTGGGGCGACCTGCGCGAGGGCAAGCGCACGGCCCTGATCTCCTACGCGGCGCAGCAACCCCAGTGGACCCGCATCAGAGAGCTGCTCTCCAAGGACCTCACGGCCAGGGATGCCGCCGAGATCCGCGAACTCCTGGTGGCCTCCGGGGCGCGGGACAAGACCCTGAAACTCGCCGCGGACCTCACCGAACGGGCCCTGGATGTCCTGGTCCAGCCGTTCGTGCCGCAAGAGCTGCGCGACGGCCTCTCCCCCCTGTCCCGCCTGGTCACCGATCGGATGGGCGCATGAAGCGGGACCGCGACGCGCTGGCCGACTACACCGCCGCCGCCCTCAAGTCCTCGGGCGTGGTGCTCCGCTCCTATTCGAGTTCCTTCGGCCTCGCCTCCAAGTTGTTTGACGACGCCGTCCGCCGCCAGGTGGATTCCGTGTACGCGCTGGTGCGGGTGGCGGATGAGATTGTCGACGGCGTCACCTCCGCGGCGGGCCTGTCACCGGAGGAGAGCCGGCGGCAGCTGGACGCGTTCGAGCAGGAAACCGAGAATGCCCTGGCCACCGGCTACAGCAGCAACCTGGTGATCCATGCGTTCGCGGACACTGCGCGCCGTACCGGCATCGGCACCGATCTCACCCGCCCGTTCTTTGCCTCGATGCGGGCGGACCTGGAGCAGTCGGAGCACACGCCGGAATCCTTCACGGAAGTACGTGTACGGATCCGCGGAAGTGGTGGGCCTCATGTGCCTGAGGTGCTTTCTCTACGGGCAACCGGTCAGCGCGGAGGAACGGGCGCGGCTGGAGCGCGGCGCCCGGCACCTGGGCGCGGCCTTCCAGAAGATCAACTTCCTCCGCGACCTGGCCGAGGACTTCACCTCCCTGGGCCGCAGCTACTTCCCCGGCGTCAGCCCCGCCAACTTCGACGAGGCGCAGAAGATCCGGCTCCTGGCGGACATCGACCACGACCTGCAGGAATCCCGCGCGGTGCTGCGCAGCCTGCCACCATCCTGCCGCCTGGCCGTTGCCCTGGCCCAGGAGCTCTTCGCCGAACTGGCCGAGCGGATCAGGGTCACGCCTGCACCAGACCTGATCCGGGCGAGGATCAGCGTGCCCACCCCCGTGAAGCTGAAGATCGCCGCCGCCGTGCTCACCGGAAGGCGCGGCCTGGAACCAGTTGCCGCGCGCCCGGCCCGGGTGGCGGCGCAGTGACGGCCGTGAAGAAAGCAGTTCCGTCCGGGCGGGCAGCTGGACCCGGCAAAACGGTGGTGGTGATCGGCGGCGGCATCAGCGGACTGGCGACGGCGGCCCTGCTCGCCACCGAGGGGCACCGCGTCACCATCCTGGAGAAACAGAACGTCCTGGGCGGCCGGGCGTACACGTTCAGTGAGGATGGCTTCAGGTTCGACGCCGGGCCCTCCTGGTACCTGATGCCCGAGGTCATCGACCACTACTTCCAGCTCCTGGGCACCTCCGCCGCCGAGCAGCTGGACCTGCTGAAGCTGGACCCCGGCTACCGGCTCATCTCCGAAGGCGCCGCCGAACCCGTGGACGTCCCGGCCGGGCGGGCACGGGTGGTGGCGCTGTTTGACCGGCTGGAACCCGGCGCCGGCCCCCGGCTGGAGAAGTACCTGGACTCCGCCGCCGAGACCTACACCATGGCCAAGCGCCGCTTCCTGTATCCCACCTTCCAGTCCTTCGCCCCGCTGCTGGTGCCGGACATCCTGGCCCGGCTCCCCCGGCTGGCCCGCCTGCTGCTGGAGCCGCTGCACAGCTACGCCCGCCGCTACGTCAGCAATCCACGCCTGCAGCAGATCCTGGAGTACCCGGCGGTGTTCCTGGGCGCCTCGCCGTTCAGCGCGCCCAGCATGTACCACCTGATGAGCCACCTGGACCTGGAGGTGGGCGTCTACTACCCGATGGGCGGCTTCGCGCGGCTGGTGGAGGCGCTGGAAAAGCAGGCCCGCAACGCCGGCGTGACCATCAGGACCAGCACGGAGGTGCTGGAAATCGAAACGGCGCCCATCATCTCCCGGCGGCGTCCGGCGGCCGTGCGCGGGGTGCGCTTCCGCAAGGGTGACGGAACGGAGGAAAGCCTGCCGGCCGACGTCGTAATTTCCGCTGCCGACCTGCATCACAGCGAAACCGCGCTGCTCCCCCGGAACCTCCAGACCTACCCGCAGCGGTACTGGCAGCGGCGCACCGCCGGGCCCAGTGCCCTGCTGCTGTACCTGGGCGTCCGCGGCGGGCTGCCGCAGCTGCAGCACCACACCCTCCTCTTCACCAAGGACTGGGAGGAGAACTTCAAGGCGATCTTCGGTAAGGACACGTTCATTCCTGAGCCGGCGTCGATGTACGTATGCAAGCCCAGCGCCACCGATCCGGACGTGGCGCCGGACGGGCACGAGAACGTGTTCGTGCTGGTGCCCATCCCGCCGGATCCGGGGCTGGGCGGCAGCGGTGACGAGCGGCTGGAACGCGCGGCCGACGCCGTGATCGGGCAGCTCAGTGAGTGGGCGGGCATCCCGGACCTGGCCGGGCGCATCGTGGTGCGGCGGATGTACGGGCCGGCAGATTTTGAGCGCGACTACCACTCGTGGAAGGGCACGTCGCTGGGGCCGGCGCACACGCTGAAGCAGAGCGCGTTCTTCCGGGCCGGCAACGTCAGCCGCAAGGTGGAGGGGCTGTACTACGCGGGGGCGTCCACCATTCCGGGGATCGGCATTCCCATGTGCCTGATCAGCGCCGAGCTGGTGGTCAAGCGGCTCCGCGGCGACACCAGCACCGGTCCCCTGTCGGCGCCGCTGCGTCTGGCAGGCACAGCAGTGCCATCGGCACCTGCACAAGAGGGAACAGTGCCACCGGCACCTGCTGAAGAGGGAACAGTTTCAAAGGGTACGACGGCGTGACGGCGGTTGCGTACCTGGCGTTCCTTTTGGTGTCGCTGGGCTGCATGGTGCTGCTGGACCAGCGGTTGCGGCTCTTCTTCTGGCAGGACGCCCGGCGCGCGGCCGTGGTGCTGGCGGCGGGGCTGGTGTTCTTCCTGGCGTGGGACCTGTCCGGGATCGGGCTCGGCATCTTCTTCCGCGGGCACAACGAGACGATCGGGATCGAGCTGGCACCGGAGCTGCCGCTGGAGGAGCCGATCTTCCTGGTGTTCCTCTGCTACCTGGTGATGAACCTGTTCCAGCTGTTCCGGCGGTTCCTCGCGGCACGTCTGGCGCACGGCGAGAAAGTGGAGGAACGCTCATGAGCTACTGGGCACTGAACGCGGTATTCCTCATCGCCGCCCTGGCCGTGGGCACCGCCGCCGCCATCCGGCTCAAGGGCCGGACGCGGAAAGTGGCGCTGGCAGCGGCAGGCGGGGCGGCCGCCGTCGTCCTGGTCCTGACGGCGGTGTTCGACAACCTGATGATCGCCTTCGGACTGTTCACCTATGCGCCGGGGATGATTTCCGGGGCGAAGGTGGGGCTGGCCCCGCTGGAGGATTTTGCGTACCCGGTGGCCGCGGTGCTGCTGCTGCCGGGCCTGTGGATCCTGCTGGACCGGACCTCAAAAGCCGGCACGTCGGGAAGGCGGCCATGAAGACCTTACGGATGCTCCTGCTGTCCTCCCGCCCGCTGTCCTGGGTGAACACGGCGTACCCGTTTGCCGCGGCGTACCTGCTCACGGCGCGCGAGATCGACCTGGCCTGGGTGGTGGGGACCCTGTATTTCCTCATCCCCTACAACCTGGCGATGTACGGCATCAATGACGTGTTCGACTACGAATCGGACCTCCGGAACCCGCGCAAGGGCGGTGTGGAGGGCGCGGTGCTGGACCGGACCATGCATGCCGTCACGCTCCGGGCGGCGATCGGCACCAACGTGCCGTTCCTGGCGGCGCTGGTCCTGCTCGGCAACCCGCTGTCCTGGCTGGTGCTGGCGGTCAGCATCTTCGCGGTGGTGGCCTATAGCGCGCCGGGGCTGCGGTTCAAGGAGCGGCCGTTCCTGGATTCGGCCACGTCCAGCACGCACTTCGTGAGCCCGGCCGTGTACGGGCTGGTGTTGGCGCAGGCGCAGTTCACGCCGGCGCTGTGGGCGCTGCTGGGGGCGTTCTTCCTGTGGGGCGTGGCCAGCCACGCGTTCGGCGCGGTGCAGGACGTGGTGGCGGACCGGGCCGGCGGCATCGGATCCGTGGCCACTGTGATCGGTGCCAAGGCCACGGTGCGCTTCGCAATCGCCGCCTACCTGCTGGCCGGTGTGCTGCTGCTGTTCACACCGTGGCCGGGACCGCTCGCAGCCCTGCTGGCGCTCCCCTACGCGGTGAGCATCCTCCCATTCGCCTCGGTCACGGACGAGGACTCGGAGCAGGCCCACCGCGGGTGGGAACGGTTCCTGTGGCTGAACTACGTCACAGGGTTCTTCGTGACCATGCTGCTGATCTGGTACGCCGCGGTCCGTTAGGGGGCCTAGCCCTCCAGCTGCTGTCACGCAAGGTCTTCGAAGCTGTCCTCACCCGGCCGCCAGGCCATCCACCGGCCGTCCGGGAAGCCGCTGAGTTCGGCGATCTTCACTTCAGCACGGCGGGGATCAGGATGACGCTATCCGCTGGAGCACGGCATCGGCGATGGCTGCATGGCCCGCATCGTTGGGGTGGAAGGTGTCCCTGCTCCCCAGCCACACCGGATCACCGGCCGGGCCCCTGTTGGCCGGCGTGCCAAAAAGTTCCTTCAGGGAAATGAACTGGCCGCCATGAGCATGGCACCCTGCTGTGATGGCAGCGTCCAGGGCGGCGGTTCTGCCAGCAGCTGCCGGCGCCCACACGCCCAGGCACAGGAGCTTGGCGTAAGGGGAGGCCGCGGCAACACGGTTCAGGTAATCCTTGTACTGCCGGGCGAACACCGCGGTGTCCGTGTTCGTGACCAAGTCGTTGGTGCCCAGTTCTACAACGGCAAGGCCTGCACCACGAGGGACCGCGAACCCCGAGGCGACGTCCTGTAGCCGGTACCCCGACTTGTACGTTCCAACTTCCTCAACGGCACCACGCTTTCCCAATCCAGCCGTGACCAGCCGCCGGAACGAGGTGTCCTCCGTGGTCGAAAACTCGCCGGCGGTCAGTGAGTCGCCGCTGAAGAACAAACGCAGGGGATGCTCCTGCGGCCAGGTCAGCTTTACTTGCCCCGCGTCCGGCGCAGCGGCGATCGCGGCATCCGGCCCCGCCGGCGTCGATGCTGTCTGCTCCTGGGGCTGCGCTTCGTTTCCTGCTGCCGGGTCCCGGGCCGCGCGGTTCAGGGACAGAAAGACGACGATAGCGGCGGCCACCATGAGCACGGCCAGCACCGCAACCATAAAGAACCTACGGCCTGCCCACCTGCCCACAAATACCCCCGCCCCGGCCACACAACTCAGCACATCGTACCGGGATGCGGCGCAGGCAGTGAGTGCCCGCACCTCGCGGCCTCTCGGAGCAGGCCCACCGCGGGTGGGAACGGTTCCTGTGGCTGAACTGCGTCACAGGGTTCTTCGTGACCATGCTGCTGATCTGGTACTCGGCGGTGCGGTAGGCGGCACCTAGAGAACGGTGGACAGTTGCCAGGGGACAAACTCGTTGTCCCCGTAGCCCAATTCCTCGCTCTTGGTTTCCTGGCCCGAGGCCACGGCCAGGATGAGGTCGAAGATCTGCTGCCCCATCTCCTCGATGGTCAGCTGCCCGTCCGCCACCGCCCCGCAGTTCACGTCGATGTCGTCCCGCATGCGTTCATACAGCGGGGTGTTGGTGGCCAACTTGATGCTCGGTGTGGGCTTGCAGCCGAAGGCGGAGCCCCGGCCGGTGGTGAAGGCGAGGACCTGGGCGCCGCCGGCCACCATGCCGGTGGCGTTGACGGGGTCGTATCCCGGGGTGTCCATGAAGACCAGGCCGTGGGCGGTAATGGGTTCGGCGTACTCCACGACGTCCACCAGGTTGGTGGTCCCGCCCTTCGCCACGGCTCCCAGGGACTTTTCCAGAATGGTGGTGAGTCCGCCGGCTTTGTTCCCGGGGGACGGGTTGTTGTTGATCGACGATCCGTCCTGGGTAACGTGCCGTTCCCACCAGCGGATGCGTTCCATGAGCTTGTCTGCCGTGTGCTGGGACTCGGCGCGGGACGTGAGCAGGTGCTCGGCGCCGTAAATTTCCGTGGTTTCGCCAAATACTGCGGTGCCGCCGTGCCTGATGAGCAGGTCCGCGGCTGCGCCCAGCGCCGGGTTTGCGGTGACGCCGGAGAAGGCGTCCGAGCCTCCGCACTCCATGGCGAGGACAAGCTCCGAGGCGGGAACGGCAGTCCTCTGTGCCTTGTTGATTTCGGGAAGCAGTTCCTCGATCCGCCGCACCCCTTCGGCCACCGTGGCCTTGGTGCCGCCCTGCGCCTGGATGGTCATGCTGGAAATCGACTTGTCAGGGCTCAGCGACCACCCGGTGGTGAGGCCGGCAATCTGGTTGACTTCGCAGCCCAGCCCCAGTACCAGGATGCTGGCGAAGTTGGGGTGGTTCGCGTACCCGTGGAGGGTCCGGCGCAGCACCTCAAAGCCGTAGTTTCCGTCCCCTCCGGTGCCGCATCCAGAGGAATGCGTCAGGGCCACCACGCCGTCCACGTTGGGGTACTGGTCCAGGACCCCGCTGTTCTCGATCCGGGAGGCGATGAGTTTCGCCGCCGTCGCGGAACAGTTGACGGACGTCAGGATGCCGATGTAGTTCCGGGTACCGACGGACCCGTTCATCCGCCGGTACCCCTGGAAGGTTGCCCGCTGATCCTCGGGCACGAAATCGGTCTCCCGCAGCGCGGTGCCCGCCTGGCCGGCCCGGTCGAACTCCCGGTATGCCACGTTGTGGACGTGCACATGTTCGCCCTTGCTGATCAGGCGCCCCGCGAAACCGATGATCTGGCCGTACTTCCGGACCGGTTCATCGGCCTCGATGGTCCGCAAAGCCACCTTGTGTCCGCCGGGAATCTCATCCGCGCACAGCAACTCACCGCCGTTAACGGAAAGGGAAGTGCCGGCGGGAACCGTCCCCAGGGCGGTGCCAACGTTGTCCTCCGGATGCAGGACCAGCAGTCCCATGTCCGCGGCAAGCCGCGGGTTTGCGATCAGTTCAATCGGTGTGCTCATGTTTCTGCCTTTACTGTTGGCCCCGCTCCGGCGGCACCGGGGGTGGCTAGCTGAGGACCTCGGGGTTGACGATGTTGCGCGGCCGGCGGCCCAGGACTGCATCCACCACGTTCTCCGCGGTGCGCCGCTTCAGCTCATCGCTGGATTCCTCCGTATACCAGGCGGTGTGCGGTGTCAGCACCACGCGCTCAAGGTCCAGCAACGCACTGTTAAGGGGAAGGGGCTCTTCCTCAAAGACGTCCAGGCCTGCTGCCTGGAGTTTTCCGTTCTTCAGCGCGTCAACAAGGGCCGCGGTGTCAATCACCCCGCCGCGGCAGGTGTTGATGATGGTGGCCCCCGCCTTGAACTGCCCCAGCGTGCCTGCGTTGATCAAGTGGTGGGTGTGCTTGTTCAACGGCACGTGCAGGGATACGACGTCGGACGCGGCCAGCAGTTCTTCCAAGGTCACCACCTCGATGCCTTCCTTGGTGGTGGTCCCCGGGGTGTGGAGGGGATCGTAGCCCAGGGCACGGTAGCCCAGAGCCTTGGCCTTGGCTGCGGTGGCCGCCCCGATCAGGCCCAGTCCGATCACGCCGAAGGTCTGTGAAGAGAAGCGGCGGATTGGCTTGACCGAGTCGAGCCGGGTTTCCCCGGCCCGGACTCCCCTGTCCAGGTCCGGGATGCCGCGCGCCAGCGTCAGGGCGAGGGCAATAGCGTGGTCGCTGACGTCCTCCACACCGTAGTCGGGCACGTTGGACACCACCACACCGCATTCCGTTGCGGCTGGGACGTCAACGGTGTCCACGCCTACTCCGTACCGGCTGACGGCTTTCAGGCGCGGCAGGCCCTTGAGGACGCGTTCGGTGATGGGGGCGTACTGGACAATGAGCCCGTCCACATCGGCCGCAGCCGCCAGGACGTCGTCCTCCGTCCTGCAGTTGGCCCGAACAAGTTCAACACCGTTGGCGTCCGCCACGGCCTGCTCCTGGCTGATCGACTCGAATTCGTAGTCGGTGATTAGTATGCGCGGCATGCCCGCCCTTTCCTCTTCCTGCGTCCTGTGATCCTCACGCCCAGCGGAGAATCAGCGGGTCTTTGCGTTTGGCCATCTCCACCAGCTGCGCCCGGGTGTGCGGGTTCAGCTCCCCCACCGGATGGCGCGTCCTGTCGCTGGCAATGATGTTGCCCTCCTTCATCAGGACTTTAGTGGCGCGCAGGCCGCACTGCCGGTTCTCGAAGTGGATGAACGGAAGCAGGTCTTCCCAGGCGTGGATCGCCTTGTCCCGTTCCCCTGCATGAAAGTCCCGCACGATCCGGCCCAGCTGGTCCGGAACCATGCAGCTGCTCATCGTGCCCACGGCCCCGGCTTCCAGGTCCGGGATGAGCGTGATGGCTTCCTCGCCGTCGAACAGTCCGGGCAGCGACGGCCCGGCCGCGGCACCGAGCGCACGGAGCTTGTCCGCGGCCTGGGGCATCTCGATCTTGGCGTAGTTCACGTTCGGCATCTCCGTGGCGATCCGTGCCAGGAGGGCCACGGACAGCGGGGTGGTGCTCATCGGTGCGTCCTGGATCATGATGTCGATCTCCAGGCCGTCGGCCACGCGCTTGAAGTACTCCACCACGGCGTCGTCGTCCACTTTCATGGTGGCCCCGAAGAACGGCGGCATGAGCATCACCATCTCCGCGCCGAGCTCCTGGGCGTGAAGGCTGCGCTCCCGGGCGATCCGCGAGCTGAAGTGGCTGGTGGTGACGCAGACCGGCAGCCGCCCGTCCAGGTGCTCCATGGTGGTCCGGAGCACCTGCTCGCGTTCCTCGTCGGTCAGCGAGAACTGCTCCGAGTAGTTGGCCAGGATGCAGACGGCGTCGGACTTGCCGTCCACCAGGTAATCCAGGACCCTGCGCTGGCCGTCGAGGTCCAGTTCCTCATTGTCGGCGAAAATGGTGGGCGCTACCGGCATTACGCCAGTGATGGCACTCATGGTTGTCCTTCAGGGTTTGTAGGGGTTGCGGGCACCGGAATCAGCGGTTTGCACTGACCGCGGCCACGGACTGGTCCTCGTAGTCTTCGGCGTCGATGTCGCGGCCGTGCGGGTCCCACTTGTTGATCAGGATCACCACGATGGCGATGGCGGGAACAACAGCGAGCACCAGCAGCGCACGGGTTCCCCAGGCGGCCGTGGCCAGGGGCCAGAACACGAGCCCGGCGATCGCTCCGAGGCGGATGCCGATCTGGGTGAAGCCGGTGCCGGCTCCGCGGAGGGAGGTGGGGTAGGACATGGTGGCCATGGTCATTCCCTGGGCTCCGGGGCCTGCTGCGTGGCAGAAGATCAGGAGGCCGATGACCAGGGCGCCGATGAAGGACCAGGCACCTTCGACGTTGCTGAGGCTGCCGGCGATGATCATGCAGGTGAAGGTGCCGCAGAAGCCGAGGAGTGACAGCTTGCGCGGGCCGATCTTGCCGGAGAGGCGGGCACCGATGAAGCCGCCGGTAACGCCGAAGCAGACGTTGAGGATGAGCGAGGACATGATGTTGGTCATCACGTTCTGGGTGTGCAGCATGGCGAGCACGATCTGCCCGACGAAGAAGCCGACAGCGTAGTACTCCATGGACTGGCTGGCGTTGATGACGAGGGCCAGGCCAGTGCGGCCGCGGTACTTCTTGCCCACCAGCTTGCCCCAGGCCTGGGTGAGGGTCATCTGGAACTGCTTGCGCTCGGCACGGGGGTCCACGGCGTCTTCCGCCACTTCGGCGTCCACGTTGTAGGTCCGCTTAAGGATCTTGGCTGCTTCGTGCAGGCCCAGGTTCTGCGCCGCCCAGGAGGGGGACTCCGCCATGTACTTCTGGCGGAAGATCATGATCAGGATGGCCGGGACGGCGCCGAAGCCGACAACGATGCGCCACATCTGGTTTTCCGGCCACTGCATGCCCTGGAAGAGGAAGTACACGGGAATCAGCAGTGCGAAGGTGGATGCGACGGCGACGTACCACATAGGCTGCCAGAGGGAGACGGTGCCGCCCTTCTTCTTCTGTGAGGCGTATTCGGCCAGGAAGCTGAAGGCGACAGGGAAGTCGACGCCGATGCCCAGGCCCATGATGAAGCGGGCAATGATGAGGGTCCAGACGTCCGGGGCCACGGCGCAGGCGATGGCGGCAACGACGAAGAAGACCATGTCCGCCATGAACACCTTGAACCGGCCGAGCTTGTCCACGAAGTAGCCGCCGAAGACTGATCCCACCAGGGCGCCAACCATGATCGAGGCGGACACCACGGCCAGCATCTCGGGAGTCAGGTGGAAGTCCTTGGAGATGTAGGGCAGGCCGAACGCCACCGAGGTGAAGTCGTAGGCGTCCAGGAAGATGCCGCCCAGGGCGATGAGGGTGATGGCAAAGGATTTGCCCTTCTGGAGGGCACCGCTGTTGATGAGGTCTGTGACGTCCTGGGCGGAGCGCAGGACGATCCGTCCGCCGCTGGGTGCAGCGGCGTTGGGGACTGCTGACATTGGGGGTCCTTTCGAAAGCCCACTGCTTTGTGGGTCTCGGATTTTGCAAGTCTTATGTTCGATATTTCGAACGTTGGTCGATGTGGCGATCAAGCGATCGCTGGGGTAGGGTGATCGGGAACACAAAGGAGTCTAGGGACGCCACCCCGGCCCGTCAAGCACTGGACCGGGATTTGGACGGGAAGGCCTGCATCAGCGGCGACGCGGCCACCAGCGGGACATTGACCGAACGATCAACTGGCCCGACTCACCAACACCAGCCAGCCGACCTTTGTACTAAATTTCGAACATGAGAGGGGTTGCTCCCCATGGAGGACCGTCAACTGCCCAAGTGGTCCGAGATCCGCGAACTTGTCCAGTTCCGGAGCTTCGAGATGGACCCCGTGCAGCGAAGGCTTGCCCGGGCGTTCACCATCGCGGACCTTCGCGCGATGGCGCAGAAGACCACGCCGAAGGCTGTCTTCAACTACACGGACGGCGCTGCGGAGGAGGAAATCACCATCGCCCGGTGCCGGCAGGCCTACCGGGACGTGGAGTTCTCGCCGGCAGTCCTCCGTGATGTCTCGGATCCCGATCCTTCCACGAAGCTTTTTGGCCGGACCATCGACTTCCCCCTGGTCCTGGCGCCCACCGGCTACACGCGGATGATGCACAACGACGGCGAGAAGGCAGTTGCGCGGGTAGCGGCCCGGAACAACATTCCGTACACCCTCTCCACGGTGGGCACCACCACCGTGGAGGACCTCGCCAAGGCGGTGCCTGAAGGGAACAACTGGTTCCAGCTCTACATCGCCAAGGACCGGAGCAAAACCGAGGGCCTGCTGGAGCGGGTGCTGACCAGCGGCTACGACGTCCTGATGGTCACCGTGGACACCCAAGTGGGCGGTGCCCGCGTCAGGGAGCTGCGTGACGGGCTGACCATCCCGCCCACGTTGTCGCCGAAGACCTTTGCCGACATGGCGTTGCACCCGTCCTGGTGGTTCGACAAACTCACCACCCCGCCCATCGAGTTCGCGTCCCTCAAAGGCTTCGGCGGGAACTCGGCAGAGGTGGCGGACCAGGTGTTCGATCCCGCCCTGACGTTCGAGGACATCGCCTGGCTGCGTAAAGTGTGGCCGCACAAGTTGCTGGTCAAGGGCATCCAGACGGTCAAGGATGCGGAACGGGTTGTCGAGCTGGGCTGCGACGGAGTAGTCCTGTCCAACCACGGGGGCCGGCAGCTGGACCGCTCGCCCACCATCCTAAAGATCCTCCCCCAGGTCCGCGAGGCCCTGGGATCCAACCCCACGGTGCTGATCGACAGCGGCATCATGTCCGGCAGTGACATCCTGGCCGCCGTCGGCCTGGGAGCGGATGCGGCGATGGTGGGCCGGGCCTACCTCTACGGCCTGATGGCCGGCGGCGAGCGCGGCGCCGCCCATGCCGTGAAGATCCTGCGCTCCCAGTACGTACGGTCCATGCAGCTGCTGGGCGTCAAGTCCACGGCCGGCATTTCGGGCGATCATGTGGCACTGGCCGGCTGACCGCCAGGGGTTCGCCCCGCTCCCCCAGCCGTCAGCGGTAGCCGAGCTCGGCACTCAAGCGGGCAGCGCCGTCGGCCGCCAGCGCCGACCACTCCTCCACCGGGCGCTGGTTCCAGCGCATGTCCGGCACGGAGATGCTCAGGGCCGCCACCACTGCGCCGGTGTAGTCCCGGACCGGCGCAGCCACGCAGGAAACGTCCGGCGTGGACTCCCCGGACTCGAAGGCCAGCCCGGAGGCACGGATCTCGTCCAGGACGTTGGCGAGCGCGTGGGGTTCAGTGATGCTGTTGGGGGTCAGTTTGGCAAGGCCCTTTGTGATGATGCGCTTGCGTTCGGCGTCCGGCAGGTACGCCAGAAGGGCCTTGCCCACGGCGGTGCAGCTCGCCGGAAGCCGGCCGCCCATGCGCGAGACCATGCGCACGGACTGGGTGCTGTCCACCTTGCAGATGTACACCACGTCCGCGCCGTCGAGGATTCCCACGTTCACGGTCTCGTCGCACTCCCTGCCCACGGACTGGGAAATGCGCAGCCCGACGGCGTGCAGGTCCAGCCGTTCGGCGAACGCGTTGCCCAGCCGGAAGACGCTCAGCCCCAGGTGGTAGGTGGCGGTGGCATCGTCCCGGCGGAGGTATTTGCGCTCCGTCAGGGTGGTGAGCAGTTCGTGGACGGTGGTCCGGGGAAGGCCGGTCCGTTGCACCACTTCGGGTGCGGAAAGCCCGTGGCGGGCGTCCATGAAAAGCTCCAGGACGTCGAGGCTCCTGACGACGGCGGGGGTCAAGCGGGGCACGTGAAGTCCTTTCGTTTGGGGCGCGATGGCCTAGCGCGGCTTCCAGTCTACGTGCACCGTTCGAAATATCGCACATTGTTCGACAAGGAATGGATTTGGAACTAAAGATGATTCCAGGAGGAAACAACATGCAGACCACCCCAGAGCAGGTCGAAAACCAGATAGTGGCCGCGCACGCGGCCTACGAGCAGGCCCGGGACGTGGAACCACAGGTCCGCGGGTCCTGGCTGGAGGCCATCGCCGCCGCCCTCGAAGCCAACGCGGATGAACTCGTTGGCCTCGGAGAACAGGAAACCCACCTGGACCAGGGCCGGCTGCGTTTCGAACTGAAGCGCTCGGTCTTCCAGCTGCGCCTCTTCCGGAGCGAAATCCTTGCCGGTGAGCACCTGGGCGCCATCATTGACCACGCCGACCAGGACTGGGGAATGGGCCCCCGCCCGGACCTGCGCAGGGTCAACGTGCCCCTCGGCGTCGTGGGCGTCTTCGGTGCCTCCAACTTCCCCTTTGCATTCAGCGTGATGGGCGGGGACACTGCCTCCGCCCTCGCGGCCGGCTGCGCCGTGGTGCACAAGATCCACGAAGGGCACCTGCAGCTCGCGCTGCGCACGGCAGCCATCGTCGAGGAAGCACTTGCCGCAGCAGGCGCACCGCAGGGACTGTTTTCCGCCGTGGTGGGCCGGAAGGCAGCCGAAGCACTGGTCGACCATCCCCTGACCAAGGCGATTGGCTTCACGGGCTCCACCGCGGGCGGCCGGGCGCTTTTTGACCGGGCCTGCCGCCGCCCCACCCCCATTCCCTTCTACGGCGAGCTGGGCAGCATCAACCCCGTGTTCGTCACGGAGCAGGCCTGGGCTACGCGCCGGGACGCCATCCTTTCGGGTTACGCCGCGTCATTCACCGCCGGGATGGGGCAGTTCTGCACCAAGCCGGGACTGCTGTTCGCGCCCGCGGAGGATATGGACGAGGTGGCAGCCCTGCTTCAGCAGGAACTCGAAGCCAAGAGCGTGGCACCGCTCCTGAGCCCCAAGCTCCGCGAGGGCTTCGACGCCGCCCTGGAAAAGGTACGGTCCGCCGAGGGCGTGGACGTGCTGGTGAAGGGCGACGACGCCGAGGCTCCCCGGCCCACCGTGCTGGCCACCACCGCGGAGGCAGTGCTGGCACAGCCGGAGCTGCTGGAGCAGGAGATGTTCGGCCCCGCCACCCTGATCATCCGGTACCGTCCCGGCACCGACCTCACCGAACTGGCAGCCCTGCTGGAGGGCCAGCTGACGGCCACCGTCCAGGGTGAGCCGGAGGAAAAGCTCGAGGACCTGCTGACGGTGCTGCGGGAACGGAGCGGCCGGCTGGTGTGGAACGCCTGGCCAACGGGAGTCAGCGTCACCTACGCGCAGCAGCACGGTGGGCCCTATCCCGCCACCACCGCCGCCTCCACCACCTCCGTAGGCACCGCTGCCATCGGACGATTCATGCGACCGGTTGCCTACGACTCCTTCGCCCCGGAGCAGCTTCCGCCTGCCCTCCGGGATGACAACCCCTGGAACATCACGCGGCGGGTGGACGGAATCCACCAGCCTGCCGGACAGAAAGCTGAAACACGATGACGACTGTTAGTGCAGACCAGATCCTGCCCGCGGATGCGGACAAGGCCCTTTTGGTGGGGCGCGTCTGGGACCCGGAGACCGGTGGGCCGCGCGTGGTCTCCATCAGCGGACAGGACGTCTTCGACCACACCCCGCACGTACACACCGTTGCGGAACTTCTGGACCTGGACGACCCAGCGGGGCTCATTATGTCCACCCGCGAGTCGCCCAGTTGGGACCTGGCGGCCCTGATCGATGCTTCCCTGGCGCAGGACACGGAACGCCCGCACCTCCTGGCCCCGGTGGACCTGCAGGTGGTCAAAGCCTGCGGCGTGACGTTCGTGGACAGCATGATTGAGCGGGTCATCGAGGAACGGTGCGGCGGTGACTTCCACCAGGCCGCGGCCGTCCGTGAGTCCGTCCTGGCCGTTCTGGGCTCCGACCTCGCCAGCGTGCGGCCGGGCTCCGAGGAGGCCCGGCAGGTCAAGGAGGTGTTCACCGCCAAGGGGATGTGGTCCCAGTACCTGGAGGTGGGGCTGGGCGCCGACCCGGAAGTCTTCACCAAGGCCCCGGTGCTCTCGAGCGTGGGGTTTGGGGCTCGAATCGGCATCCCGTCGTTCTCGAGCTGGAACAACCCGGAGCCGGAGCTGGTCCTGATCGTGGATTCCCGCGGCCGGGTGCGTGGCGCGACGGTGGGCAATGACGTGAACCTGCGCGATGTGGAGGGCCGCAGCGCACTCCTGCTGGGCATGGCCAAGGACAACAACGCGTCCTGCGCCATCGGCCCGTTTATCCGCCTCTTCGACGACCGGTTCAGCCTGGAGTCGCTGCGGAGCGAGGACATCACCATGACGGTGGAGGGAACCGACGGCTACCGTCTTGACGGGAAAAACAGCCTGTCCCGGATCAGCCGGCCCTTCGAGGAACTGGTGGGGGCCGCCTACGGCAGGCACCACCAGTACCCGGACGGCTTTGCCCTGTTCACCGGGACGCTCTTTGCCCCCAGCCAGGACCGGGATACGCCGGGCCTGGGGTTCACGCACAAGGAGGGCGACCGGGTCACGATCCACAGCGCCCAGCTGGGGTCGCTAATCAACACCACGGGCACCGCCGAGGACCTCCCGGCGTGGAGTTTTGGGATCCGCGACCTGATGGAATACCTGTCACGGTTTGTCCAGGTCCCGGTGCGGCAAAGCTAGCGCCGCAAATATATGACCCAGGGAAAGGCCCAGTAACTACCGACCAGGTTCTGGGCCTTTTCCGCGTCCTACTGCTGCCCGAACTTCTGCAGGCTGAGCGAGCGGCTCCTGATCCCCTCGATGTGGCTGTTCATCGCGGCCGTCGCCGCGGCCGGGTTCCCTGCCTTGAACGCATCGATGATGGCCTGGTGCTCCTGCACGGTGTGGTCGCCGCTCATGTCGTTGTGCACCATGAGCCGGAACCGCTGGATGTGCCCCTCGATGGAGCCGTAGGCGCGGAGCAGGAACTCGTTGTCGGTGGCTTCCACGATGCGCCGGTGGAAGTTCTCGTCTGCCTGCCAGTAGGCCCGGTAACCCGCGAAGGTGTCGCCCCCATGGCGCGACGCCTCAAGGTCGCGGTGGAGCTTTTCCAGGTCCGCCACCAGCTCCTCGGTTGAGTTGGTGCAGGCAATGCTGGTGCACGCGGGTTCCAGGATCGCCCGCGAGGTCAGCAGCGCCGCGACGTCGCTGGCTGTCGGTTCGGGGGCCACCTTGTAACCACGCAGGGCTTCGCGCCGGACCATGCCGGTTGTTTCCAGCCGCGCCAGGGCTTCCCGGACCGGCGTGGAGGACACCTTGAAGCGCTTGGCCAGCCCGTCGATGCTCAGCGGCGAGCCCGTGGAGATCTTGTCATCCAGCAACAGGGACAGGATGGCCTCGAACACCTGGTCAACCAGCATGGGCCGGCCGGGGATGAGTACTTCTTCTTCAGGCGAAGCGGCGTTCATTTCGGAATCCTATGCGAAGTATCGGTCAACGAAGGCAGCGCCAGAGGCGCTTCCCGTCACAAAACAATGACCGCAAAAAAGGTGTTGGCGGAAAATCGTGCATGATGTACGGTACATGATACCGGACAGCGAAGTGATCTGTACCACAGCCAAGCTGCCCATCAAGGTTGGAAGCTCTCCTACCACCCCTCCTCCCCCACCTCCGAAGGCGTGTAGATGATTCAGTTTCGATCGATGTTGGTGACCGTCGCCGCAGTTTCCATGGCGAGCGTGCTTCTCTCCGGGTGCTCCAACCCCGAAATGACCAGCTCAGCCCAGTCCGATGCCCCTAAAAGCTCGAGCTCCGAGGGGGCCGTCAAAGTCGACGAAGCCGCCGCCGCAGCACTCCCCAAGGATGCGCGGGACAGGGGAACGCTGACCGTCACCATGAGCCAGAGCTCACCTCCCCTGCACTTCATGGCCGCCGACGGGACAACCATTCAAGGCATTGACCCGGAAATTGCCATGGCCCTGGGCCAGACGCTGGGCCTGAAAACGGAGGTAAAGAGCGGCCCCTTCGACGGCATCATCCCCGGTATTGCTGCCGGCAAGTTCGACATGGTGATTTCCCAGATGTCCCCCTCCACCGAACGCATGAAAGTCCTTGATTTCGTGGACTACTACCAGTCAGGCAGCGGCATCGGCGTCGCTCCGGGCAACCCGCAGCACCTGACTCTGGACACGTTCTGCGGCAAGCGTGTTGGCGTGCTGAAGGGTTCGTTCCAGGACCTCAAGCGCCTGCCGGCCCTGTCTAAGGCCTGCACGGACGGCGGCAAACCGGCTATCGAAGCCATGACCTACCCGGATATGCAGGCCCCCAACCTCGCCTTGACGGCCGGACGCATCGATGCGGTCTACATCGACGGACCCACCCTGGGCTACGCCATCAAGCAGGGCGGCCAGATCGAACTGCTCGGCGAAAAGGACGTCTCCCCCGTCAGCATCGGCTTCAAGAAGGGGGCGGGCATGGAAAAGGCGGTCCAGCTCGGCATGGAGTCTCTCGCGAAGAGCGGCAAGTACAAGGAAATCCTCGACAAGTGGGGCGTGGGCACCGGTGCAATCTCTGACTTCGCCTTCAACAAAGCGCAGTAGCCACATGGCCAACACAGCCACGGAACCCGACGCCAAGGCACCCGCCGGTGACGCGTTGGACCGCCAGCTTCTCCTGGGCCGTCCGCACCAGCGCCACGGAGGGTTGTGGCTGACGGCGGCAATCGTCCTGTTCGCGATCTTCCTGGTGGGCTACTCCCTCGTCACCAATCCGCGGTTCGAGTGGAACGTGGTCTTCGGCTGGTTCACCTCGGAGCGGCTGTTCACAGGCCTCCTGCGCACGCTGGGACTGACGGCCATTTCCATGGCTGTGGGAATCGTCGTCGGCGTCCTGCTGGCGCTGGCCAGGCTCGCCCCGAACGCCATTGTGGCAGGGACCGCCGCGTTCCTGGTCTGGCTCTTCCGCGGGGTGCCGGTCTTCGTCCAACTCCTCTTCTGGGGCTTTATCGCCGCCATCTACCCACGGATTGCGGTGGGCGTGCCGTTCGGGCCCGAGTTCTTCTCGGTGGATGCCAACGTGCTCATCACCCCCTTCATGGCGGCAATCCTCGGCCTGGGCCTGAATGAAGGCGCCTACATGTCCGAGATCGTCCGGGCAGGGCTCCTGAGCGTCAACCGTGGACAAACGGAAGCGGCCACGGCCCTGGGCATGCGCCGGTTCGCGATACTTTCCCGGATCGTCCTGCCACAGGCAATGAAGATCATCATCCCGCCAACGGGCAACCAGACCATCTCCATGCTGAAGACCACCTCCCTGGTGAGCGTCCTGGCCTTCCCCGAGCTGCTCTATTCAGCGCAGCTGGTCTACAGCGCCAACTTCAAAACCATTCCGCTGCTTATCGCCGCCAGCATGTGGTACCTGCTGGTGACCAGCGTTCTGAGCCTTGGGCAGTTCTTCATTGAACGGCACTTCAACCGGGGCGGAATCACTTCCGGACGCAGCCCCCGGCGGCCCCGCAAGCCCAAGGCTGCGAGCCCACGCACCACACCAGAGGAGGCCCGGCCATGAGTGACGTGATGATCGAAGCACAGGGGGTCACCAAGAGTTTCGGCGACCTCGAAGTCCTCAAAGGCATCGACCTCACCATTCCCAAGGGCAGTGTGACCTGCATTATCGGGCCCTCCGGCTCCGGCAAGTCCACGTTCCTTCGCTGCATCAACCAGCTGGAAACGCTCGACGGCGGGTACATCCTTGTGGACGGACAGCCGGTTGGCGTGAAGATCAGGAAAGGCCGGCTGCACGCGCAGAACAACGCCGAGGCGGCGAGGATGCGCGAGAACGTCGGCATGGTCTTCCAGAGCTTCAACCTTTTCCCCCACATGACGGTGCTTGAGAACATCTGCGAAGCGCCGGTCAGGGTGAAGAGGGAGAACCGGAAGGCCGTCCAGGACCGGGCCCGCGTCCTCCTGGAGCGGGTGGGGCTCTCCGAGAAGGTGCATGCCTACCCGGCGTCCCTGTCCGGCGGCCAGCAGCAGCGCGTGGCCATCGCCAGGGCACTGGCCATGGAGCCACGGCTGATGCTGTTCGATGAGCCCACATCGGCCCTGGATCCGGAACTGGTGGGCGAGGTGCTGGACGTGATGCGGAAGCTCGCTGACGGCGGGATGACCATGATCGTGGTCACCCACGAGATCGGCTTCGCCCGGGAAGTGGGCGACCACCTGATCTTCATGGACTGCGGCGGCATCGTGGAGCAGGGCGACCCCCGGACCGTGCTGCGCGAACCCCGGCATGAACGCACCAAACAATTTCTGGCGAAAGTAATTTAGACCTTCACATTGGAGCAGGACCCTTGAGAAACAAATGGATTGTCAGCATTGATGACTACCGCAGGGCTTCCCGAAAGCAGCTGCCGAAGATGATCTCGGATTATCTGGAGGGCGGTGCGCTGGATGAGACCACCATGCACGCCAACGAGGACCGGTTTGATGCCCTGATGCTCCGCCAGCGGTCCATGGTGGACCTCCGCGGCCTGACCACCTCCACCACCGTGCTGAGGCACTCCCTGGCGATGCCGCTGATGGTGGCGCCCATGGGCATGCTCACCATCTTCCACCCGGGCTCTGACCCGGCCGTGGCCCGGGCTGCGGTCCGGGCGGGCTCGATCTTCATCCACAGCGCCTGGGCCGGCTGCTCGCTGGAAGAGGTGGCCAAGGTGGCCCCGGACAACCTTTGGGCGCAGATCGCCTTCTGGAAGGACCCGGCGGAGACGGCCAGCTACATCAGCCGGGCACGGGCCGTGGGCGTGGAGACGCTGGTGGTGGCGGGCGACGTCGGGTCCTCCAGCAAGCGCGAACGGGACCTTCACCACGGGCTGTCCATGCCGCCGCGCCCGCCGGTGGCGGACTACTTCAACGCGGCCACCCGCCCGGCCTGGCTGTGGCGCTGGCTCACCGGCCGGAAGATGACCTACGGGAACTACCAGATCGACGGCCGGCCGCTGCGCATGAATGAAATGAACAACTGGATGGCGTCCAACAAGAACCCGGGCGCCGCCTGGGAGGACTTCGCCAGGCTCCGGTCCGAGTGGAAGGGGAACCTGGTGATCAAGGGCATCATGGACGCCGAGGACGCGGCCCGGGCCGTGGACGAGGGCGCGGACGGCATCTTCGTCTCCAACCACGGCGGCCGGCAGTTCGACTCCCAGCCCGCCACCATCGACGTCCTGCCCTCCATCGTGGACGCGGTGGGCGGCCGCGCGGAGATCTACCTCGACGGCGGCATCCGGCGGGGGCACGACATCGTCAAGGCAGTTGCGCTGGGCGCCAAGGCGGCCCTTGCCGGGCGTCCGTTCGCCTACGCCCTGGCCACCGGCGGGGAGCCGGCGGTGGACCGGGTGTTCGGTATCCTCCAGGACGAGCTCAAGGGGGCCATGGGGTTCGTGGGCAAGTCATCCGTTGCGGACCTGGACAGCAGCATCTTTGCAGGGCAGGTCCAGCCTTCGCCAGCTGAGAGTGTGCTCGTCTAATGACGGCATCAAGAACTGCCCGCCTCCCCCAAAGGAGGCGGGCAGTTCCTTTGTCCTATCGGTACCCGTCCACGATCGCGGCGGCAATCTCCTTGTATGCCCGCCGTGTCTCGGGCTTCAGCACGTCCAGCGTCACCAGGTCGCCATCAGCCACACCCCGGTCGTGCGGCACGGCGATGAGTTCGCGGCAGATTCCGGCCAGGTGCTCCTCGATCGCGTCCTTGTCCACCTGGGAGGACACCTCGTCCTTGTCCGTGATCACCACGATGGCGTCGCGGGCCAGCGGGCCAGCTTCTCGTAGCCGTGGCTGGCAAGCCGCGATCACCAGGTCGTCTGCGATTTCGATATGGCACAAAATGCCACTTATGCCCCCAAGTGAAAGGCGAACACCGCGTATGCTGCGGGGGATGCTGTCATGGCCCCTACCGGCGACATCGTGACCGCGAAGGCAGCTTTCACGTCCAGCGCCACTTATTACGCTACCAAGTGGAACCTGTCCGGGTCGTACCCGGCCAAGGTCGCTTCGCCCCGCGACACCTCCAGCGTGAAGCTGAAACCAGTGCTGCTGGTGGACCGGGTGTCCCCGAACACCACGTGGGGCGACCTGACCCCGCTCTCGGTGAGCAACTCCAACATGTACGCGGTTGGCGCTGACCGCACCCTCCGTTCCTCATCGAACGGCGGCGCGGTATGGTCCAAGCTCGCCCAAGGCGGGGCCGGAAAGTACGCGAGGGAGGGCCTGTTTTTCCGTATATCCACTGCCGGGACAATCCTCACCACATGGCATCCTGACGGCGGCGGCGCACCCACCATCCGCGGCTCAACGAACTACGGGGCGACCTTCACGGACGTGGTGACAGCACAGAAACGTTGACTATCTGGGCCCGACCAGCGTGTGCCAGGACCCGGTCACCGGCAACATCTACATGGCCGAGTACGTGACCGCGAACGCTGCCACGCCGGCGACCTTCAAGGTCATCCGCTCCACAGACAACGGTGCAACTTGGTCTGACTTTCGCGTCTTCCAACGAGACGCCCTAGCCTACCCGGCCACCGCGGTCCGGCACGGCCACGGCATCCAGTGGGAAGCACGGGCAGCGTATCTACGTCCTCACTGGAGACGCTGAAAACGCCTGCGGTATCTACCGGGTGAACGCCTCCGGCACGGACCTTGAGCCTGTACTGCGGAAGGACTCCCTGTCCGCGGTCCTCTTCGCAGCAACGGCAGCCGGCATCATGTTCTTCCCCAACTACATTGCCTGGGGGCAGGACCAGGCAGCAGCGGCTTACCTTCTGCGGATGAACCGCAACCAGCTTGGCGCAGCGAACCCCGCTGTTGCGAAGATCATGCATGTCCAGTCGTGCGCCTGGTACACCTGGCGCACGAGGTCGGACGGCACTTAGTGGCTCATGGGCGTTTCGAACCAGCTGCTACCGCGATCGGCTACCAGAGTCGGTCGCACATGGTGCTCAGCTAACGTCGCCTCATACCGGAGGACTCGTTTAGCGATGGCTCGCACGCTCAGCATAAAGTTCTCCCTGATGTGGGACGCCTTATTGAAGGGCTGCGTGCCATCCTGAAACTGGACGACAACGCCACAGATATGCAGTGGCAAAACCGGTCCATGCGTGCCGCTAAGAACGCCGGGACAGCGCCCTACGTGGTCCGGTCAGTCAAGGTCAGCCCGGTACGCCAATCCAGTTCCGGGTCGATGAGGTCGTGGCAGCAGCGGTTACCTGCACGCCTACGTGACGTACGCCTGGGGTTCTAGCGGATAGGACCAGCGTTGGGACGAATAAGGTACTGGCTTTGCGGTACCTTCACCCAGTCGGGCGCATTGGGCTGATTCGCGGCGGGAGGGTCCTGCTCCCGCCGCGGACTGTCCAAGACCTTGAGGCGCGCAAAAACAGCCATCGCAACCCAAGCCGCAGGGGACGCTTCCCACATGCCAGACAGGTACAACGGGGCTGACCCTGCGAGGAACGCCCCAATGAGAAGCGGTTGCCGGGAGCCCGCCAGCGCGGTCCACATCAGCGCAACAAGGAGGCCCACACCAATCAGGCCAAGCCCCGTCCCGGTTTGAAGAACGAAGTTGTGCGCCCCGATACCTAGTCCATTCATGATGGTGAACGCGCCCGCGCCCAGCCCGACGACAGGGTTCTCCGCCCACATCTCCCGCGCAATCGGCCAAATAATGAGCCGTCCCGACCAGTCGCCCGTGACACGCGTCCCTGATTCATAGGCGAGAGACGCCTGATCCGCTATGCCCGTCACGATACAGAAAGCCGCAACAAGGACCACCCCAACCAAAAGCTTGAGCGGCTGCCTCCGGATGACCGCGCACACCAGCGACCAGGCAACAATGCCGGCGGCCCCCACTTGAGCTGCGCGGGTATCAGTGGCCATGATCCCCGCAATCACCACGGCGGAGGCCGCACCCAGCAGCAACACCGAGAATTTCGTCCGTCCCCGCGACACCCACAACACAACAATGAGCACCAACGCCGTCACCAGGGCGTAAGCAACATAGTTGATGTTCGCGTTACCGAGCACAGCTCGCCCACCCGTGGCCGCCGTCTCCGTCAGATCAGGACCAAAGTAAAGGTTCTTCGCCACAGTGAATACCGCGCCGGTAACAAACCCGGCGGCGATCATCCGGAGCTGGCTCCTGGACTTGATCAGATCATAGGCGGCGATAAAAATCAGCAGCACCTCGGACCAAAGGACCGCAGTGGCGGAGGTGAAATCCTCGGCCGTCGTCCATGTCATCGACATCCAAGCCCACAAGGCAAAAAGGACTGCCAGCAAGACGGGCGGGTCTATTTTGAAGGTTAGGGGCCTGCCCAGGATCAGGACTGCTATCGACACGACAGGGGCAATCGAGAGCGTGAAAGCAGGATCGAACGTTGACAGGCCGGCAAGCGCTGCCATCAGCAACGTCCTGATGCCGATCATTGTTTCGCGTTTTGTGGCAGCAGCGACAAGCGCAATCCCCCCAGAAGTCATGACCTGATTCTAGAGGCAAGTGAGTCGTGGCGCGTCATACAGTCATCCACTCGCCGCCCTGCTGCTGCACCCAAAGTCGATAGACAATAACCTGTGCTGCATCAGCGTGCTCCTTGCCAAGGACCTCCGCGTGCCTGCTGTCACGAGCCTTGAAGACTTTGACCTCAGCATCTTCTTTGTTTGTATCGGTGATTCGGTAGGTATCCATGCCCCGATAATAGGGCCACATACGATCGGTCCCCCTCAGCAGCTATTGAAGAATTAAAAAGAGCAGCCCGCTCAAGCCGTTATCGGTACCCGTCAACGATCGCGGCGGCGATCTCCTTATAGGCCCGCCGTGTCTCGGGCTTGAGCACGTCCAGGGTCACCAGGTCGCCATCGGCCACACCACGATCGTGCGGTACAGCGATAAGCTCACGGCAGATCCCGGCCAGGTGCTCCTCGATGGCGTCCTTGTCCACCCGGGAGGACACCTCGTCCTTGTCCGTGATCACCACGATGGCGTTGCGGGCCAGGTCCTGGTAGCCGTGGCTGGCCAGCCAGTGAAGCGTGCTGCGTGCACGTTTGGCGCCAGACACCGCATAGCCGGCGGCAATGACTAGGTTGTCTGCAGACTGCAGAATGCCGCTCATCGCGTTGTGGGTTACGCCCGTACCGCAGTCGGTCAGTGCCACGGAGTAGTAGCTGGAGATGAGCTTCCGGATCCGCAGGTACTCCTCGGCCGTCAGCGAGTCCGAGACTTCCGGATCCTGCTCCCCCGCGATCAGGTGCAGCCGGCCGGCGTGGTGCATGTACCGGGCCAAGGCCGTGAGCGAGTCGATGGATTCGATGTTTTCCAGCAGGTCCGTAATGGTCCGCGGGCTGGCTTGCTGGTAGATGCCCTCGCCCAGGGCGCGTTCCACCAGGTCTCCCGAGTCCGGATTGGCGTCGATGGCGCAGGGCGCGTCCCCTCGGTATTCGGCCAGGGTTAGGCCCACACCAACGGTGGTTGAGGTCTTTCCGATGCCGCCCTTGAGGCTCAGGATCGCGGTGTTGTAGCTGCCCTGGAGCTGGCGGGAGATGCGGCGGCCCAGCTCGTCCTCCTGCCGCTGCTTGGGTCCGGGACCCAGGTTCCAGGCACCCCCCGTCAGGTTATACAGCGCACCGCGGATGCCACCCCTGGGGCGCGGTTTCTGCTCCTTGACGAACAGCCCCGGCGAGCTGATGAAGTCCGGCATGGGACTTTCGGCGATCGTTTCCGCAACCGTTGGCCGGCTGCGGCGAAAAGAAGGCGTCTGCATGGAAGTGTCCGACGGCGGCGTGGCAGCTTCGGTTGCTGCCGCACCCGGAGAAACAGCCGGTTCAGAGGAAGGCACAGAGGCGATGGGTGCCGCGGCAGGATCGGCGGCAGGCTGCCTGGCGGCCGGGACGGGTTGTCCCGGGGCGGTGGCCGGAGGCGAAGGTGCCCGCGACGGCTTAGTAGCGTCGGCTGCGGCAGCCGCCTCGGCCCAGGACGTGCGCCGCGTGAGGGGCTGATCGGCGTCGTTTGAACTCGAAGGGGAAGGTGTTACTGCTGGCATGGTTCCTGTCCAGGCATCCTGAACTGAGCCGTCGGCACGACGAAGGTCGCGACGTCGGCGCAGCTGCGGCTGCCCTGCATCCTCTGCTTGGGCGCCTGCATTCTGATCCGCCGGATCTGGCATGTCTGTCCCCCCGGACGTTTCGGCAAACAATTCTGCGGCACTGGTTCAACAAGTAAGTCTAGGGGGTCCGGCAGGAGCTCCTGCCGGGTATTCGCTGGTCAGTGGTGGACGAGCGACCGACACCACAGCTGCGGCGGCTACCAGGAGAACGGCAAGGATGGAGAGCCCGGTAAGCGGAACAGCCTTTGTGGTGGCAGCAAACATAAGGAAAGTAGGCTTATTCTTTTACCGCCGAGAACATCAGCGCGAATAGGGATAGGATCCAGCATCGCCCCATGCAGAACCGCTTGGAATCCCACCCGAGGATTTTCTAAGGGAAGCTCTCACTAGGAAGCATCGTGAGGATTGCGCCGGGTCTCCTGAAGCCGCTTGATAAACCATCGGGACTGCTCAGGCCCATAAGGCAGGACGGGAATGGCCTTGGTGGCGTCGTTGGGCGTATCGCGGATGGACTGGCGGGCTTGGCGGACAGCTGTGGTCATGGTGTTGGCCATGGTCTTGACGAACTGATCGCTGCATGGCTTTCCGTGTCCGGGAATGAGGAACTCGTAGCGGTGGCGCAGCGCGGAGATGTGGCGGAGCGCATCCGCCCACTCTTCAGGATAGGAGTCCTCGAAGGAGGGGTGGGCTCCTTGTTCCACGAGGTCGCCGACGTACAGAGTAGTTGGCGTCCCGATTAGCAGGTCGCCATCGGTGTGCCCCCGGCCAAGGTGGAACAGGGTTGCTGTCACGCCACCAAGATCCACGAGGACGGGCTGGTCCTTGACGATAGCGTTGGGGACTACGAGTTCAACGTTGTTACCCTCAGCCGAGGACATCTCTGGCTCAAGCGTTCCGACGTACCTGCGCTGCAGGTCGCCTCGATGGTCGATCTCGATGGCACAGTTCTGGTGCGCCCAGAACTCGGTGACGCCGACATCGGCGAACACGGCGTTGCCGAAGAAGTGGTCGTAGTGGGCGTGGGTGTTGGCCACTACGAGAGGCAATTCGGTCTTCTCCCGGACCGCGTCCAGGATCTCGCGCCCCTGACGTGGACCGCAACCGGTGTCGATGACCATGGCCCGCTCGGAGCCCACGATCAGGCCGGTGTTCAGCAGGGATCCCTCAGTCACCAGCACATAGTTGTCCGTGCCGACTTCGAGCCATTCCGACATTGTTTCTCCATACCTCCGGCAGCGCGCGTTCGTCTTGGTCCCCGATTCTATCCATGCCGTCCGACTGCTGAGGGGAAGTTCGGTTGTTGCGGCCCTGAAGTGGTGCGGTTAGCGGCACCGGGGTCACTACTTATTGTTCTGGATAAAAAGACCAGCGGCCACACCCGATCGGCCGGGCGTGTCACCCGATCCATGAGCACCGGTTCGTGAGCACCGGTGAATCCGATCAAGGCAGGGCGTTCTGCTGTTTGGGGATGTTCATACGGGGTAACCCGGGCCGATGGCTCTGACCCAGACGCACGCTGGGTGCAAGATGTGCTGAGTCAGGACGTTGCTTACATCGTGAATGCCGGCACCGGATCTCCAAACTCCTGTTGCGGCAGGGCATCGTTTATTCGGGCGGGCAGGCCTGGACCGGAACCCATGAGCTCTGGCTGGCCCGGCAGCGGTTCGACGCACCGGCCAGGCAGTTGACCTATAAGTCCTCCCTTGAGGCGATGCAGGAGATCTCGGACCGACGTGGCCGCCTCGATCAAGCGATCACTGCGATGGCCTACAGCAGTGAATACACCCCCGTGGTCCGGGCACTGCAATGCCTGCGCGGTATCTCGACGCTGACCGCATTTGGACTGGCCGTGGAGATCGGCGACTGGGACCGGTTCACCGGCTCCACAATCGGCGCTTACCTCGGCCTGGTCCCGACGGAGCATTCTTCCGGACAGTCCCGGTCCCTGGGGTCCATCACGAAAACCGGCAACAGCCATGCCCGCCGGCTGCTTGTTGAAGCGGCTTGGCACCACCGCAGGCCATATAACAACCCCTCCCGGCTGATGCGGTGACGATGGGAAGAAGCCACCTCAGAAGCCAGAACGCGGGGACATGCCGGGAACCGGCGCCTGCACGACCGCTGGATCAGCTACCTCGAGCGCCGCAAACGCCCGGTCATCGCCAATGTCGCCATCGCCCGCGAGCTCTCCGGATGGTGCTGGTCCCTGGCCACAGGCACCCACCCGGGCCGCCCCTGATTTCGGCAGACTCTTGCCGCCTCATTAAAGGACAGCAGGCACCAAAACACCCCCGAAAAGACCCAGTTGAACAGTGGTTCCTCGCAGCGCGTGGAGTAAAAGCCGCGATACACCTATGGGCAACCCGAAACGGGCGACGCCCGTCATTGCTAGACCAGCGGTAGCCTCCAGCCGAACACTTCGTCCTGCGGTATCCAACCCGCGCATATCAGTCTAACCGCGCAGTCGCCAACGACACGCTGGGCCACACACCCAACGCCTCTTCCCGGGGGCCACAAAAAGGAAGCGGTCCCAGGCAACCCAGCCCGCGGACTGCTTCCTCACGCTCTTGACAAACGAGATCTACATATCAGATGTACTGCCCAGGGACGTTGGTTGGCTGGCTGAATGTAATGACCCGCGGGAGCTATTGAGCCGAAGGTGAGGACCCGGTTGCAGAGTGGAGTTGCTTAGACAACCGCTGCAGCGACCAGGAGGTCCTTATGTCGCTAATGCCGCTTTGCAAAGAGTCCCACAGGCCCCACACTGCATTCGGCGGCCATCCGCCCATCGGCCGGCCCGCCTGGGCAGTACATTTAGAGGGCTGATTCCGGGATTCCATCCAGGGCGATTTCACTGAGCTTGAACCACATAGCTCTCATGAAACCCTCGCTGTCTCTACGGACGACTGCAAACCTCACCCCTTGTCCATCCCATCGCTCCACCAGCACGTCGCCACGAACGTCGCGGGTGACGAACACATCGTGCGCTACCCACGCCGCGCCGTTTTTGAATCCGAACATTGCCGCTGGAACGGAAGCCCTTGTACGGCCACCAGCCCCTTTGTCTTCCTCATATCGAGCCATGGGTCGAAATTAGCCTCGGTGAATGCGCTAGGCACGAGTAGGCGGTACCCGAGTTTCCCCTGCCGACTACTCCCGGCTCCGAACTCCGTACTTGCCCAAGTTCTGTCAGAACCGATCCATCGGACGTCAAGGGACATTCCTAAGATCGTGGCGCCCTTCGGGCACAGGTTTCCAAGCGTCAGTAAAGAGGCTTATCACAAACGATTACTGTTCGCTTCAAGCGGACATATAGACTGTTATCGCACGCACAGACCGAGATTGCTTCAATTGACTAGCGGCAGGCGGGCGGCGATACTATCCGCCCCTGGACTGCGCGCTTTGGATGTAGCCCGCATATGCCGGGCCGAGAATTCTGGGGATATTTTGAAATTGGCCGCACGATTCGATCCGTCGTCACTCAAGACTGTCAGATGTCCACCGTCGTCAAACAAAGCAAGCCACCGCATGCTTCCGCATGTGAGGTTAAAGACGGTAAAGAGACAAAGCGCTTTGATATTGTGGCCCACCCCGGACGCACTGTCCTGGCACAGGGCCGACATCCCTGTCCACACAAGGCATAGGCGATGCAGGCAAAGCGGATGTGCATTGGGTCAAGGTACAAGAGTATGACAGATCAGTTCTGCCTGTGGGATGCAGATAATCCCGACGACTTCGATTCTTGGGTCACGGCGTGGGAGAAGTGGCCAGAAAAAGAGGTTGGAGCGCATCCCGGTTACGGAAAACTCTTCAAGGCACCAGGCGATCGTTTTCTTTGTGCGGCCTATATCACGCCAAGTAATGGCTCGGTTCTCTATCCCTTCATTCTTCGCGATGTGCCGCAATATCTCGTGACTCTCCACCAAGAAGAAACGCTCCGAGATATCATCACACCATACGGCTATGGCGGCCCATATGCATGGGACTTGATTGATCCAAGCATTGTCTCGTCGCAATTCTGGAAACAGTTTGACGCTTGGGCCACAGAGAACAACGTCGTCAGCGAGTTCATTCGATTCAGCCTCTTTCCGCATGCCCTGCTGCCATATCCGGGAGATGTTATTTCCCGATCGTGCAATATTGTCCGCTCATTGGAGTTGGACGATAACGCAATGTTTCTAAGCTTTGAAAAAAAAGTTCGAAAAAACGTCAGGAAGGCCGAAAGAAGCGGCTTGAGAGTGGAAATCGATGAGCACGGGGGGAGAATCGACGAGTTTTTGCGAATCTATGACAGCACAATGAAGCGCCGCGAAGCAGACGACTCATACCGATTCCCCAAGACATTCTTTGAGGCGCTGCATGGCGGCCTCGCGGGATATTTCGCCTATGCCTATGTCCTCTATGAGCAAGATGTTATCTCCACCGAGCTTCTACTCGTATCCGGGTTCCACGTTTATTCCTTTCTTGGCGGTACGCTGGAGGAGTACTTCGAACTTCGACCGAATGATTTGCTCAAGCATGAGGTTATTCGCTGGGCCCGTTCCAAGGGCAAGACCAATTATGTTCTGGGAGGAGGAGCTCTTCCGGGTGATGGCATTGAACGTTACAAACGTTCGTTCGCCCCAAGCGGAGCCGTAGAATTTATGACGGGTCAACGAATACTTCATCCAGGTACATACCAGCAACTTTTAGAAGCACGTCGCTCTGCTGCCGGGGCAGACGTTGACCTGGTTGGCCCGTCAGCATACTTCCCAGCGTACCGGATGCCATTGCGCGACTATAGAAGTCCGAAAGGAGCGAAATGAGTGATAGGGGTTTACGTCGTCCGCGCGTCCTGATGATAACGCAGTGGTTCGACCCTGAACCTACGTTTAAAGGCCTATTGCTGGCCAAGGAGCTGAAGCGCCACGGTTACGACGTCGATGTTGTCACCGGGTTCCCCAACTATCCCGGCGGAGTGCTCTACGATGGTTATCGTGTGAAGGCTTTCCATCGGGAAGAAATCGACGGTATTAAGGTTCTTCGAGTACCCCTCTATCCTAGCCATGACGGGTCCGGATTCAGGCGCGCACTGAATTACATAACCTTTGCCTTATCAGCGTCAGTAGGTGTACTTGCCATGAGACGCCCAGACGTTGCTTACGTGTATCATCCTCCGGCAACGGTGGGTATTCCCGCCTTGGTGCTGAAAGCCGTAAAGGGTGTGCCGTATATTTACGACGTGCAAGATCTGTGGCCAGATACGTTGGCGGCAACAGGAATGATGAACCATCCGGTGCCCCTAAGAATTGTCGGATTGGGCATGAACCTGATCTATAGGAGCGCTGAACGGATCGTAGTGCTATCGGATGGATTTCAAAAGGCCCTTTCCGAGCGCTCAATCGCCCCACGACGGATAGAAGTCATCCCAAATTGGGCTCACGAAGATCAGATCGATCCCAGCTTTGCTCCTTTGCGGGCTGTTGACCTCGGTTTTGAAGGGAAATTTACCGTAACTTTTGCTGGCAACATGGGAAAGGGGCAGGCTCTAGGGACTGTCTTAAGCGCGGCTAAACTACTGGGGGACGAGGAGCGTCTTCGCTTCCTCTTGGTCGGTGGGGGCGTCGAGTTTGAGAACTTGAAGCATCTGGCCAGCGAATCGCATCTTACTAATGTCCAATTCATGCCGAGGCGCCCGCCATCCGAGATCGGGGAAATCCTTGCCCTTTCTGACGCGTTGCTGGTCCATTTACGGAACGACCCGTTGTTTTCGATTACCATTCCATCGAAGACGCAGGCTTACCTGCTCGCTGGCCGCCCCATCTTAATGGGGGTCCGCGGGGACGCAGCGGAAATAGTCACGGAGGCGGGAGCGGGGATGTGCTTCGAACCGGAGAATCCCCAGGACCTAGCACGTGTAGTCCGTGAGTTGATGGCACTGAATGATTCTCAGCTTTGCGAGATGGGCAGAGCGGGGCAGCGTTTTTACGAGGAGCGAATGTCGCTGAAAGTTGGTGGCCGTCGCTTCGCTGAAGTACTGGAGAGGGTTCGTTGGGCGAAGCCGCATGTACGTGCACAAAAGCGCCTTATGGACATCGTTGGCGCCAGCCTAGGCTTAGTGCTTTCCAGCGTCCCGATGGCAGTGACAGCATTGTTGGTTCGCAAGGAACTTGGATCGCCGGTTTTGTTCAGACAAACGCGGCCCGGTCGGGACGGCAAACCCTTTGAGATGCTCAAATTCCGTACTATGGGCAGTGAAGTGGACGAGCGAGGAGAACCATTACCGGACAGCAAACGACTCGGTAAGATAGGGTCTTTGTTGCGCGAAGCAAGCTTGGACGAACTCCCGGGCTTATGGAATGTGCTCAGGGGCGACATGTCGCTAATCGGTCCTCGCCCTCTGCTCATGAGATACACGGAATACTTTACAGAGACCGAATTAGCAAGGCTGGACGTGAAGCCGGGCATAACGGGATGGGCTCAAGTGAACGGGCGAAACACCGTTTCATGGGATAGACGCCTCGAATACGATACTTGGTACGTGAAGCACCAGTCTATAATGCTGGATTTCCGAATTTTATTCATGACTGTCGCTAAGGTGTTTCGGCGACAAGGAGTCATAGTAGATCCTAGGTCTGTCATGCTGGATCTAGACCAAGAGCGTAGTAGACGAGGCAGCAAGTGAGCCGGCCGATCATACGTTTTTTGTGCCAGAAAGACATCCCAGCTGTCGTCGAACTGCTCCACAGATCCTTTGACAACCGCCTGCGCTCTTTCATGACCTATACCCAGCAGGGCATAGGGCACTTCTTGTCAGTTCCCCTGCAATATCCTGGGCTACAATCCGACCGGATACGCCTCGTTGTGGTACAGGAGGAGGAAGTAGTCGGCTTCGCCGACTACCGCATGCTCGGGGATCAAAATGGCCATCTGTCTTACATCTGCGTAAAACCCACCGCACGCGGTCAGGGCGTAGCAAGTGCACTTATCACCGAGTTTCTACGCATGTATCCGCAAGTGGAAGTACTTAGCTTGGACGTGTTCCGCGACAATGGTCCAGCCAGGGCCCTGTATACCAAACTAGGGTTCGAAGTGCAGGAAATCGCCGCTTGGGTAACTCGGTTCCTTCCCACTCCGCTCGCTTCCGTTTCCATCAACTCCGTAGAAGCTTCGATGGCCGCATACCGTCGACATGGTTTCTGCGAGTTGGATGTTTGTTTCGACCAACAGCGCCTCACTGTTGGCCTCATCGGCTCTGATCTTGTGCGGTGCTTTTCGATCGACGCCTTCGAGAACGACGCACTACTCGCGGGCATCCGCCAGGTGTTCAATTTTGCTGAACGTGCTATGACCGTCGTCCCTGAAACCAGACTGATAGAAATCAAAAATCCACACACTGTGGTTACCCTGTCAGATCGGATGTCTCTTGCCACCTGACAACCGCAGGAACCTCAGGTACTTTCTTGCCCATATGTTCCGGCAAATACCCGGCTCAGGACGCCCCGCTACGCTACTGTCGGATTTTTTACATTGCTCGGCTGTATACCTGCTCAGATTGAGCATGAGCAAAAAAGGTTGCAAATTCGCCATGTCGGGAGTTGAGACGTAAATGACGAAACCACGCATCGTACAACACTCATTTGGTTCCAAGGGAACTGGTGGTCCCATCGGGGCCTTAACACGAGTACTCGAATCTGACATTGCCACATCATTCGAGTTCCTACATGTCGCGCAGCCATACGCGGCGGGAGGACTCAATCTCAAGATGATTTATATGATGGCAAAGGAAATGCGAACTTTTCGACCGGACATCGCACATATTCGCGGATTGGGTAATGAGGGTTTCCACGGGGTGATTGCTGCAAAAGTAGCACGAGTGCCAAAAGTTCTCGTGTCAGTTCATGGATCAGTTCGCGACCTAGTCTCAGGGTCAGCAGGATTTCGCCGGTGGATCGTCGGAAGCATTCTAGAGCCGTTGACTTTGCGGCTTTCAACCCACATTGTAACCGTTTGCGAGGATGCAATGGAGAAGCCTGTACTACAACCTTTCGCCGATAAGCTTCTTGGCGTCGTTCCAAACGGTGTCGATCTCCCAACTCCTCGGACCGATAATCGCAGGGCAGTCAGAAGTGCACTTTCGATAGGCACTGACGATGTAGTTCTCATTATCGTGGGGCGGCTCGTGGTCGATAAAGGAGGCTTTGACCTTTTGGAGGCGTTGGACCTAATTCCCGCAGAGGTACACTCGCAATCCATTCATCTTCTTATTGTTGGTGAGGGTCCAGATCGGGAATCATTATCTGCCCGCGCGCAATTGATTGAGAATGTCCAGATTCATATTCTCGGACTCCGACACGATGTCTCTGAGCTATTCGCCGCGTCAGACATTGCAATACTCCCCAGTTGGCACGAAAACATGTCCAACGCACTTTTGGAGGCAATGGCTGCAGGAGCTCCTGTTATAGCAACGAGGGTCGGCGGAAACACGGAGGTCTTGTCTAAGGGAGGCGGCATCCTGGTACCATCCCAGAATCCCAGTGCGCTAGCTTCAGCCATCTGCCGACTCGTTCATAACAATCAGGAAAGAGTCGCGCTGGGGAAGGAGGCCCGCTCCGTGATTGAGCGTTTCTACACAACCGGGCATATGACTCAGCATCTTTCCCATATATACCGTACTATTCTGAGGAGCTGAACTTTGACCGACAAACCTCCATCGGTAGTCCTGCTCGGGTTCACTGTTGACGACAAGAAATTGTTCGAGATAGCGCAGCAAAGCGCCATTCTCCCTACGCAAACACACAGGTTTGCGTGGAACCTTGTGTATGCTCTCAAGTCGGCCAGCCTTGAGGTCGCTCTCCTTTCGGTTCTTCCGGTGCCTAATCACCCGGAATATCCATACAAGATCATCCGCTCCTCGGTAGTAGAGCAAGACAACGTTCGAGGCATTACTCTTGGATTCGTAAACATGCTTATTCTCAAGCACGCAACACGTTTCCTTGCCTGCCTTTCGACGGGCACACGGTTCATTCGATACCAGGATCCAGAAACAATAGTTGTACATGGCGTGCATACACCGTTTCTTGTATTCGCGCGACTTGTAAAGAAGGGACTCGGACGACAAATTTGTCTGGTGATGACTGACCCACCGGGGGTTGTGCGGGCTGCGGACGGTGTCATCAGTAGAGTGCTGAAACGCCTTGACCGTAAGCTTGTAAGACTTCTTGCCTCAGGATTTGATGGGATCATATGCCTCACGCCAGCACTCGCGGCTGACTTTGCACCGACTGTTCCGGCTTTGGTGTTGGAGGGTTTCGCCAACCATGAACTGGCTTCTCTCCCCTCCCGCTCGCGCCAAGCTGACAGCCTATTCCGCATTGCGTATGCTGGAGCGATTAACGTTGAGTATGGGGTCGAGAACCTTGTGCTCGCTTTTATGTCCATGACTGACCCCGATGTCCGGCTGCACCTGTATGGAAAAGGACCCCTGGATAAGTGGGTATTGGAACAATGCAAGCTGGACAAACGAATTCTCCACGGCGGCTTGGTTGACCACTCTGCGTTGATGCCTCGTTTAAAGGAAGCTTCGGTCCTCATAAACCCACGTCCCGCAGCTCAGGAATTCGTTCGTTACTCGTTCCCGTCAAAGATTCTCGAGTACATGGCCCTGGGCGCTCCTGTGATCACCACTCGCCTGGCCGGTTTGAGCGCGGACTATTTGCAGTACGTCCAACTAACCGACGATGATTCAGTCGCTGCTTTAGCCCGTGCTATCGAGGCTGTGCGCTGCCAATATCCCAAAGCGGTGGAGCGTGGGTTGCGCGGCCGCGAATATGTACTCCGAGAGAAATCTGTAAGTAATCAAGGCAAGCGCATCGCCAAGTTTCTCTCGACCCTTACTGGAACCCGCCATTAGCGGCTCTTCGCAGATGAGGATGGTTAGGGCGCTTTGAGAGCTCCGCCGTGGCTTCAGGTGCGGCGTGGTGCAGTAGGAAAGAGGTCAGGGCCTCTTTGAATTGGTAGCGAACAAGCAAACCAATACGGCAAAGAGACCCTGACATGAATAACTCTATGTCTTGTTCCGGTGGGCGCTGGTGCACGCGTGCGGATGCGCTGCTGGGCGTCGAAGGCATACACGTCAGCTCTGTCGCAGCGACCGGAGCCGGACTGCTTCTGCACATCGCGACCGGTGATGACTTCGCCGGTTGCCCTGATTGCGGGGTCGTCGCTGTTGGCCATGGACGCCGCCACGTCCGGCTCCATGACATTCCCTGTTTCGGCAGGCCGGTGCGGCTGCTGTGGGCCAAGCGAGTTTGGCGCTGCCCGGATCCGGACTGCCCGGGAACCACCTTCACCGAGGAACACCCGCTGGCCAGTCCCCGTGCAAAACTTACTGCCAGGGCGGTCGCATGGGCCCCCGACGCCCTGCAGCGTTTCGACATGCCGGTCCCGAAAGTTCAGAAACTACAGGCCTGCTCGCCGCAGGGGATTCACCGCACCTACCGGATCAAACAGGCCAACCCTGACTAAATACGAAGGGCTGACTAACTTTAGGGGCATTTACGCCTCATCTTGGTTGTACACGAACATTATTTTCCTAAGGACTTAATGCGACCGAAAGGAAGGCATGAAGAGGATCTGCATGACTCTTTGGAGAAAAGCATATTCGCGCCTCAGAGGCAACTTCCTTCCTGCTATATTCATATGGGCTGGAGAGAGCTATTGATACCTTTGATACAAGTGATTCCAGACTCGCGTCCGGCAAGATAGAAGAGTTCCTCCCGTCCACAAGGACATCGGCGAGATTACTTGTCAGGTTAGACATCACGGGCGTCCCCAGTAAGAGGCTTTCCGGAACTTTTGACGGGAATCCAGCCTGAGCATACTGCTGCGACCCCCGCTGTAATACAGAGAAGTGACTGTTGGCAATTATTTCTCGAGCACTGGAGGACGCGAGACGGCCATGAAACACAAGGCTCTCGTGCCCTATGGCAGCTCTTGCCTCGTCGCCAAGCAAGGCCGCTGCTGCCGACTTCTCAACGCCCACGATATGAATGCGCAGTTGATCGCGCGTACTTCCGAGCGCGCTGGGAAGAAGGACCAGATTGCTAATAGTCTGCCGATCCTTTAGCCCTGGAGAACCGACGTAACACAGCGTCAAGGGGTCGTCTTGGTTTAGGGATGCCTCGGGTCTGTCTTCAAAGTCGAACAGAGGGGGCACCCGTAGCGTGGGGACGCCCTTCCTACAGAAGTAATCTTCAAGAAAGCGGCTAATTGGGATGACACCGTCTGCCTTCGGAGCAAGCCATCGCATGGAAAGACTATTAGCCATGGCAAAGGGCCCCCATCTCCCCCCCGGAAGATGGGATGCTTCATACCATTCTGTGACATCGAGGACGAGTGGAATTCCCAAGCGGTGTGCAAGCGGGATGAGTCGGGCCAAGTATCCGAAGGCCGTTCCGTAAACAAGAATCACGTCTGGCGCAGGATCCATCTTTCGGATCCAGTTTCTCGTTGCTGTGCCCCAGCTAAGCCCACGAACTATCCGTCGCAACTTCGGCCACCCCGGGTCGGGCAGCTCTCGGAGTCCTGTCACTTCCAGCATACGGCTGGAAACTGCGGTAGGCGAATACTCGCCGTAGCCGCCCGAGCCCACGCTAACACGGTCGCCAGCGGCATTTAAGGCCTGGATTATCCCCAACATTCTCTGGGCCGGCGCCGACGACGATGGAAAATCGATAGGGCCAACGTAGGCCACGTGGAGTTCACCGGAAGTTTCTCGGTCAGTTCTTGGCGGTCTCACATACGCTCCTTAAAGTTGCTCGATAGCCAAGGATGGCTGCCGGGCACAGTGTCACCAAGTAGGCAATCGCCCCAGCCAGGGGGATGCCCTGCACTCCGCATAGAACGCCGAAGTAAATCTTTAAGGGGAGGGATATGACAACGAACGAAACCCACCCAACGAACTGGTATCGAAGTAGTCCGATACTGTTTTGTACACTGAAGAACGGTGAGGAGAACCCGAGCAATAGTGACCACATGACTAAATTGAATGCTAGTTCCCATGGAATCGTGTGCCCGTCACCTATCCAGAGGCCCGCGATGACGTTACGCAGCAGCAGGAGCAGGGCTCCCCCCAAACCGACCAAGGCAACAGAAAAATAGGCCATTTTGCGGGTTGTTCTCCGGACCCAGGCCGTGTCACCCCTTGCAAGCGCCTCACCGTTTGCGGGCCACAATGGCAGTGCAACGAGAGTGATGGCCATTGCAAGCAGCGAGAAAAGCTTGGTCGCAATCGAGAAGTCGCTCACCGCACTTAGGTCGGCGATCCGGGCAACAATGAGATTATCTGCGTTAAGGGAAACCGAGGTCAGCACCGATAGGAAAAGGAAGCCCAGCCCCACTCGCAAAAGCGCTCCGGCAGCA
Organism: Arthrobacter sp. FW306-07-I; assembly: GCF_021800405.1. Lineage (NCBI taxonomy): Bacteria > Bacillati > Actinomycetota > Actinomycetes > Micrococcales > Micrococcaceae > Arthrobacter > Arthrobacter sp. FW306-07-I. The sequence continues at coordinate 3,387,437 of NZ_CP084550.1, forward strand.
GAGGCGGAAACGGAACGAAATGCGGGTCTTATCTCCGGGTGGCGGGCATAGTAGACGAAGTTGTTCAGAAGCATGATGGCCGGATTGGAGAATACGGCCGCTGCAACGACCAGGGTGTACCCAACGTTCGAGTAGGACGCGGCATAGACGGCCGCGACGGTGAGGACAGCGCCAACAATCTGCCAGACGTTGCTTTTCCAGGCATCACCGAACGCATATTGCACTCGCTGCACCAGTGACAAAGGGACTGTGACTGCGAATGCTGTCAGACAGAGTATCGCCACATTCCGGACCGCATTCGGGTCCAAGCGCTCATCCAGCTTCAAGAAAGCAGCCCAGTCAAGTGACGGCACAAGAAGGATGACGAACGCCATTAGTACAAGCGCCATCGCACCTAACGACGCGTAGGCAGTGCTAACCAATGTTTTCGCAGCTATAAAGTCTCTGGCGGCGACAGACGGCGCCAATCGTGTGAGCAAGCCGTTACCGAGCCCAAGGTCAGCGAACATGGCCATTGCCGTGAGGGACACAACTGTCATCCAAAACCCGAACAGTTCAGGTCCCAAATAATGCAAGGTAACCGGAATCGTCAGGAGTGGCGCGGCGAGAATCAGCACCCGGGATGCTAGCCCGGTGAAGATCCCAAACACAAGGGACTTCGTCCGTGATTGCTCCGCCGATTCAGTGCCCGAATACGCTGTGGGGGCCGTTTGCTCAGTCATCACCGCCCCCACAACAACCCGACCTAGAGTGCCATGTACCAGTCATAGACTTCCTTGAGCGCGTGGACGAAGTCGGGCTGCACAACATCCGGTAACAATGAACGAAGCAGTTCGGAGGAGGCCTGCGAATGCTTCACATCACCCGGGCGCGGTTCCACATACTCAACTTTTATTGGGCTGCTGTGCAGTTCCTGCAGAAGTGCCACCACTCCGTTAAGCGAGGTACGCGTGCCGAAAGCTAGGTTCACCGGCGTCTCGCAGGTCACGGTACGCAGGGCAGCCTTGGCGATCGCGTCAGTAACAGCATGGATGGAAGTAAAGTCACGTGACTGCTCGCCGTCACCAAAAATGGTCAATGGTTCGTTCTTCTTAAGTGCTGCCAGGAACTTCGGGATCACGGCGGCGTACACGTGGTCAGCTCGCTGAAGCGGTCCGAAGACATTAAAGAACCGGAAGGCAATGGTGTTAAGGCCGTAGCTCGTGGAGTAGGCGTTTGTGTACGCCTCAGTGGCCAACTTCGTCACGGCATAGGGACTGAGCGGCAAAGTCGCGAGCGATTCGGTCTTTGGAAGAGCAGGGTTGGCACCGTACACCGACGATGAGGAAGCAACGCTCACATGCTGAACCCCGGTGGCTCGAGCCGCTTCGAGCACATGCAGCGTTCCGTCGATGTTCACGGCGTTCGTGGAAAAGGGATCCTTGATTGACCGCGGGACTGATGGAAGGGCACCCAGATGGACGACTGCGTCGACTCCCTCGGTGGCCCGCACCACGTCGTCGTAGTTTCGAAGGTCTCCCTCTATTTCCTGGACGCGCGGATGCGGAACGTCACGACGACGGCCCGTCACGTAGTTATCCAAGGTCCGCACGCGTTCCACGTCGGGCCGCGCCAAAAGATGATTCACCAGGTTGGTGCCGATGAACCCGCATCCGCCCGTTATCAAGATCTCCATATTTACTCTCCTAATCGAATACGCGCTCGGACCACTGACCGTTTGGAAGGACGCACTTACAGCGCGTGCACCCGGCTGCCGGTCAACTTGTTCTTGGTGTCCAATACGAGCGCGCCCTCCCTGTCCACGAGGTCATAGGAGATGTCATCGTGGTCCGTGAGGAGGACAATAATGTCTGCTTTTTCAACAGCGTCTGCTGACCAAGCAGCTTGTGTGATCCCGGCCGGCCACCGGTGAGGCTCAACGTGGCTGTCTACCGCAGATATCTCAGCGCCCATCCCACGGAGGAGCTCAGCCAAGCGAACTGAAGGCGCCTCCCGAATATCGCCGGTATTTTTCTTGTATGCAAGCCCAAGCAGGAGCACGGCCGATCCTTTCACAGCCTTGCCCTTATTGTTGAGCAATTCCACTATCCGCTGCACAACGTAGCTGGGCATGTTGTCATTGATGTCATTGGCAAGCTCAACGAACCGGAAATTCTGTCCCAGCTTCCGGCGAACCTGCCACGACAAGTAGCTCGGATCCACAGGCAGGCAGTGTCCACCGACGCCAGGGCCCGGCGTGAATTTCATGAAGCCGAAAGGTTTCGTGCCTGCCGCCTCAATGGACTCCCAGACATTCACACCGAGTTGATTGGCAAAAATGGCAAGTTCATTCACCAATGCGATGTTCACGTGCCGGAATGTATTTTCAAGGAGCTTGGTCAGTTCGGCTTCCTTGGGGGAACTGACCGGCACGGTCTGGTTTACGAGGTCATCGTAGAAGCGCTGAACGTGTCCGAGGGATGCAGAGTTGATCCCCGATACGACCTTGGGGGTCTCCACGAAACCCCAGGTTTTGTTTCCAGGATCAATACGCTCCGGGCTGTATCCCACATGAAAGTCAGTGCCGGCCTGCAGGCCGGACCCCTCCTCAAGAATGGGCACCAACAGTTCTTCAGTGGTTCCCGGGTAAGTAGTGGATTCGAGAACGACCACCGCTCCTGCCGTAAGGTTGGCTGCCAGCGAGCGGCCGGATTCCTCAATGAAGGAAAGGTCAGGAAGGCTCTCCCGGAGTGGCGTCGGTACCGTGATGACGGCGACGCGGAACCCTTGCGTCTCAGCGTAGTCCGTCGTCGCGATATACCGGCCGGAGTCGAGGACAGACCTCAATTGTCTGTTTGAGATGTCGTCGACGTATGACTCGCCTGCGTTGAGTGAGTCGATGCGGTTCTTGTCCAAATCAACGCCGACGACGGAGTAGCCGACTTCGACGGCTCTCATCGCAACCGGAAGGCCTACATAGCCTTGTCCAACGATGACGACTTTCCGATCCGTGATGATCATTTTGCTTTCTTCCAGTTGTATGCGCGGATTTTTGAACTCAACTAGCTACTGGCTCCTGATACCGCTTCGCTGGCCATGGCTATGCGCCGTGGAGCGTATGAAACTCACGACGCGCCGCGAAGTATCTGCTACCTGGTATTCCGGAGGTAAAGCGGCCGAACCGTCAGAGTCGAACTCCTCCAGAGCTATGCGGACGCCATCAGGAATTGAGTCGGCAGAGACGCCTACGGTGATAATTCCGGCCGTATCCATGGACTCGGGGCGTTCGATGAAGTCGCGCAGAGTAACAGCCGGGAAGCCTAGGATGGCCGACTCCTCGCTGATCGTTCCACTGTCGGATAGTACGAGTTTCGCCGACTGCTGCAGCGCAATGTAGTCGTGGAATCCGAAGGGGGGGTGAAATGTGAGGGAACCCCTCGATTCTTCCGGCAATTCAGCCAGCCGCTTACGGGTGCGTGGATGGGTCGAGACCAGCACGGGCAGCTCGTACGCGCTGGCGAGTTGGTTCAGGGCTTCTAGAACGGAGGTGAGTCGCGGGACGCTGTCGACATTCTCTTCACGATGCAGGCTTACGAGGAAATACCCGCCAGCGGTGAGGTCCTGACGTTCCAGCACGTTGCTGGCGGCGATCTGCGCCGCATTCGCATCCAGCACTTCCCGCATCGGCGAACCAGTAAGCATGATTCGAGACGGATGAATTCCTTCAGCCAGCAGGTTGCGCCGCGCATGCTCCGTGTAGACAAGGTTGTAGTCAGCCACATGGTCAACGAGGCGGCGGTTGACCTCCTCGGGAACATTTTCATCAAAACAGCGGTTTCCGGCTTCCATGTGATAAACAGGAATTTTCATTCTGCGTGCCATCAGCGCGGAAATGCAGCTGTTGGTATCACCGAGGACAAGCATGGCGTCGGGCTTTTCACTAGTAAGCACGGACTCCACTTTTGTGAGGATTGTTCCCAAAACCGCGCCCAAGGAACTGGTATCTGCTTCCAGGAAATGATCCGGGCGGCGGAGTCCGAGGTTTTCAAAAAACACTTCGTTTAGTTCGTAATCATAATTTTGGCCGGTATGTACGAGCACGTGGTCCGTGTATTTATCCAACCGTTTAATGGTTGCTGCTAAGCGGATGATTTCTGGTCGGGTGCCAACGACTGTCAGTACCTTTAGTTTTTTCGTCATGCTTACACGGGCTCCGGAATCGTGTCAGGTGCTGTTGGGTCGAAGATTTCGTTAGTCCAAAAGGAGGTGTAAAGGGTGTCGGTTCCGGTGTTGGTGATTTTATGTGTCCACATCGTAGGCATGTCCACAGCTACCGGACGTTCACCTGTCACCTGGAACTCGTGAACTTCGTTGGTGAACATCTTTCGAAGGGAAATAGTGGCGGTCCCGGCGAGCACTGTGAAGCGCTCGATCTTCCGCCGGTGGAAATGGTCCCCGCGGCTGATGCCCGGTTCAGTTGTAGAGAACGACGACTGCCCTGGCCCTCCATGGGTCCTCAGAATTTCAAAGAAGGAACCGCGGGCATCGGCGTGGCGTTGCAGGGGTAGCGGGGCTTGCGCCGGAAAGGTATAGGAGCGGTACGTATTGAAGAGGTCACGATCGAACTTGCTGCGGATATCTGGGATGTCGCCTCGGCTGTACGCCTGGGCAATCGCGGTCAGTCGCTTCAACAGGCCCTTTACCGACTCCCGGACCTGGAGAGACTCGGATTCATCAGGACCAACCGCTCCGATCAGGATGTCAGCGGCATCCTGCACATGGAGCAGGCAGAGCTCCTTGTCATTTTCTACCGTCGGTTGCTCCCCCCGCGACAGGAGATGGCTGAAAGTGGCGGAGACAGCGTTGTAAAACGGCCGTCCATGCTCGCCAAACAAGTTGGGAAGAAGTACGTCCTGAAACTGCACGCCCGCTTTTTCGCTTGCTGCCTGCAGAACGTCGGACGCTTTGCGTTTGGCTTCACCATAGACACTCCCGTTACCTGCCTGGGTGGAGTTGGCAAAGACAACGGTTGCCGGAGGGTTCTCGCTCCTGGCCAACGCCTCTGCAACCTGCACCGCAAAGCGCAGGTTGCCGTCGCGCACTTCTTCATCGGTTCCACGATTCACACCGGCAATATGCACTAGCCGGTGAGCGCCGTCTATGGCGGAAGACGCGGCGTCGATTTGGAAGTCATCGCCCACTGAGAACGATCGACTTGGCCGCATGCCATACATCGCAGCCCTCGTGTGCCACCCAACAAACCCGTTAGCGCCAGTCAGCGCGATTGCATTCATTTGCGGAGGAACTCTTTGTCCCCTGCGAGCCCGGCAGACGCAAGCTCTTGCCGAACTTCCGGGAGCGTAAGCAGAAGATCTTCAACCTCAGCCACTGTCATCCGCTCCACCGTGTGGGAGTCGTAATCGGAGTATCTGGCCTGGACAGGATCTCCTTGCTCAAAATAAATGCTGTAGTTCAGGTCCCGTTTATCTGCCTGAATTCGAAAGTACTCGCCCATATCCTGGGCGCGAGAAAGTTCCTCGCGAGTAGCAAGCGCCTCAGATAGCTTCTCTGCGTGTCTGGTGCCTATGACGTTGATGTTGGAGTTGGACCGGAAAAGGTTGACAGTTGCCTGTGCAAGGTCTCCCACTGTGCATGCCCGTGCTTTCCGGATGAAGAGGTCACCCTGATGCGCATTGTGGAAGGCAAACTCCACCAAGTCCACCGAATCGGCGAGGGACATCATGAACCGGGTCATGTCAGGGTTCGTGACAGTAAGATCCTTGCCCGCCTTGATCTGATTGATGAATAGGGGTATGACTGAACCTCGTGAATACATGACATTGCCGTACCGCACGCAGGAAACGGTGGTTTCCGCATTCGGGTTGTTCAGCCCGTGAGACTGGGCCACCTTCTCCATCATCGCCTTGCTCATGCCCATGGCGTTCACCGGGTAGACCGCTTTATCAGTACTCAGGCAGACCACGGATTTCACACCCGCCTGGTCTGAGGCGCGAACCACGTTCTCACTGCCAACAATATTCGTCTTCATGGCTTCTACCGGGAAAAACTCACAAGACGGCACTTGTTTGAGGGCAGCCGCGTGGAATACAAAATCAACGTCCCGAACAGCCCGCTCGACGCTCTGGTAGTCGCGAATGTCCCCCACGTAGAAGCGCAGGCGGGCATCACCCATTTCGTGACGCATAAGATCCTGCTTGGCTTCGTCGCGGCTAAGAATGCGGATCTCTTCAACGCCCCTCGACAGCAGCTTCTTGGTTACTATGTGGCCGAAGGAGCCTGTACCACCAGTCACGAGGATGCGCTTCCCCTCGTAACCGTTCGAGGTTTCTATCATCGAATATTCCCTTTCCCATTAAGGACTGCCCAGCTAGACGGAATAAGGTTCATACCCTGCTCCCCAGAAATTTCATTACGGTTGATTCCACCAGTTCAAGCGAAGACAAGGACATCGCGGATCCGCTGGGCAGTGTTAGTCCAGTTTCAAAAAGACGCTCCGAAGTCCCGTTTACAAGATGCCGCGCCTGACGGAACACGGGCTGCAGATGCATGGGCTTCCACAACGGCCGGCTCTCGATGTTTTGACGCGCCAATGCCGAGCTAAGTTCTGCTGGGCTAAACCCGGAATCTTGCTCGTCGACAAGTATGGAAGTTAGCCAACAATTGTCGTCTTCATCCGATTCGCCGCCGAAGACTGCCACTCCGGGAACATCATTGAATAGCCTTTTGTAATACTGGCGATGCAACCGGCGGCTTGAGATCATCTCGTCAAGCCGGAGCAGTTGAGCTCGCCCCAGGGCGGCCAACAGATTGCTCAGCCTGTAGTTGTAGCCAATGTCTTCATGCTCGTAGTGCACCACGGGCTGCCGTGCCTGGGTTGCCAGGTACCGGACGCGAGAGGCCAGCTGGCCGTCATCGGTCAGCAACATGCCACCACCTGAAGTGGTCATGATCTTGTTGCCATTGAAGGAGAACACGGCAACGTCCCCCCAAGCACCAGCAGGCTTACCGGCGTGCAATGCGCCGAGCGACTCCGCTGCATCGGCTATCAGCGGAACTCCGTATTGCAGGGCAATGTCGCTGATCGCTGTGTAGTTGACGGCTTTTCCCAGAAGGTCGACGGGAACAATAGCTCCAACCCGTTCACCGGCAGCGGTGAGTGTTCGCAAAGCGTCTTCCAACAGGCTCGGATCCATGTTTCCGGACTCGGGCAGACAGTCGATGAAGAACGGCTCTGCCCCTGTGTAAGTGACCGCGTTCGCGGTGGCGGCAAACGTCATGGTGGATGTAAGGACGACATCACCTGGCCCCACCCCCCGGGCTAGAAGTGCAAGGTGGAGTGCAGCCGTACCGGAGCTCAGCGCAACGGCGTGGCTTCGACCTACACGCTGTGACATTTCCTGTTCAAACCGGTCAACGTCCGGTCCCAAGGGTGCAATCCAGCCCGAATGGAGCGCCTCAAGGATGTATTTTTCCTCCAGCTCGCCCACATCAGGAGCTGACATGTAAATCCGGTCAGTCATTTCTGCTGCCTAATGAGGTAGCAAGGTACGGTTTGGGCGGGTTTGAGGCCCGGTTCACGGAAGCGTGCCAAAGGTGGCCGTCGAGATCCGCCGGATCCAGCGGCGGGACAGCGGTGTGCGTCACCTTGTCGTGAAAGGGCCGCTCACCGTGTTCCTCCTGCCCGAATAGCTCTTCATGAAGCTTTTCACCAGGCCGGAGACCCGTGAATACGATGTCGATTGTCCTGCCAGACATGGAAATCATCCGTTTTGCAACGTCCAAAATCTTAACTGGCCGTCCCATGTCCAGGATCAGCGCCTCCCCCGGACGACCAATCGCACCCGCCTGAATCACCAGTTGGCAAGCTTCTGGAATCGTCATGAAGTATCTCGTGACGTCGGGGTCCGTCACGGTTACCGGTCCGCCGGACTCGATCTGGGCAATAAATGTCGGGAGCATTGAACCGCGGCTTCCGATCACATTACCGAAACGGACTGACACGTAGGACCTTCCGGTTCTCTCGGCCGCCCAAGCGGTAAGTCTTTCGGCAAGCCGCTTCGAGTGCCCCAGCACACTTGTCGGATTTGCTGCCTTATCCGTCGAAATATTGACGAACGTCTCAACGGCAACGCGCTCGGAAGCCTGCAACACACTAAGCGTGCCCAGCACATTCGTCTTCCAGGCTTCTTCGGGGTACTGCTCCAACATGGGCAGATGCTTAAGTGCTGCCGCGTGGAATACCACCTGAGGCTTTCTGCTGTCGAAGATAGCGCGGATGGCTCCCTTATCCCGGATGTCAGCCAGGACCACGTCGCTGCTGTTCAACAGTCCGTGTCCGGAGAGCATCATCTGAACGCCATGCAGCCCGGTTTCATCACGATCCAACATGATGAGCTCCTGCGGGGCATACTTTGACAGTTGGCGGCACAGCTCAGAGCCAATGGATCCGCCAGCACCTGTGACAAGGACGCGCTTGCCAGCAACATAGTCAGCAATCGATGCGATCTCGGTGTCAACAGGCCGGCGCCCAATAATGTCCTCGATGGCCACGTCCCTCAGGTCCGCCAGCCGCATACCGTCCTCCAGTATTTCTGAAAGAAGCGGCATTACCATCAATCGCAGGCCTGCCTTATCGGCTGCGTCTGAGATCCTCCGTATGAACTCTGCATCCGCCCGGGCTACGCACAGGACCATAGCGGTAGCTCCGGTGCTATGCGCCAATGCCTCCAGCTCGGCCCCATTGCCCATAACTGGGACCTGTGACAAGCGCAGGTTCCGTTTTTCCGGGTCGTCGTCAACAAATCCGACGGGCCTGTATGGAGAAGCTGGATCGCTCAGCATTCTCCGTAGGAGATAGGCGCCGGTCTGGCCTGCCCCGTAAATCAGTACACTCTCGGCAGAGTCCAAGGGACGGACTCTGCGTTCGGCGAAGAGCCTGCGGAGATACCGGCTTCCGCCCATCAACACGAAAGCAACGGGCAACGCCACCAAAGCAGTGCTGCGCGGCAAGCCGGGTGCCCTGAGGAAGACCAGGTTGACCACGAACAACACCGAAGCGACTGTGACCACTGTGAACAAAAGCGTTTGTGCCTCATCAAACGCTCCATGCTGGTGCCGCCCCCGGTAGAGAGCCAGACGCCACCCTACTCCAGCCTGGAGAACGATACCGAGCACAGCCAGTATGCCTACAGAGAGCCAGTTCACTGGCTCGGCCACAAAATCGAATCGGAACAGAACAGCGAATGTAACGGCAACGATCCAGGCTTCAGCATCGATCGAGTACTGAACAACTCGAGATGCCCACCGGGCGGCCCGGCCAACATCTGGGGTGCGATTTCGCAGCCGGCCTTCTAATCCCACTTGACTTGTTTCCCCCAAAATTAAACTTCGCACGCGATGATTGGTCATGTCATCCTTCAGATGACTGGCCTTTGAGGCCGGCCCAACTCCGTCCGATCCCCGCCTATTAAAGCACCTTCTGGACTAGTCGCGGACGACGACAATCACGGCGACCGGGTGTTTACAGTTTGTGACAAGCAATAACGAAGCTGGCAAGAAAGTGCTCGGAGCTCTGGTGGTCCACTTGCTCTGTCATGTGCCCCTCGTCGGTTTTCGAGTCGTGGAAGCGGGTACGATGAGGGAAATTTCCCCTCGAACGTCACCCGGAAGGGGCTTCGGTTTTGGAGCTTAAGGATTACTTGCGCATCATCCGGCGAAACTGGATTCTGGTCGTCGCATGCTCGCTGATCGGCATCTTGGGGGCAGGTGCGGTGTCCTTGCTCATGAAGCCGAGTTATAGGTCCGAGACCAAACTCTTCGTCGCATTGCAGAATTCCGGATCGGTTTCTGAGCTTCAGCAGGGCAATGTTTTTAGCCAGGCCAGGGTGCAGTCCTATGTGAAGACAGTGACCACGCCGACAGTCCTGCAACCGGTCATCGACAGCTTGGATCTGAAGACGACCCCGCAGTCCTTGGCGCAAAAAATTGTAGCGACATCAGACATCAATACTGTTCTCATCAGCATTTCGGTTCAAAACGAGTCACCCGTGCAAGCTGCTGCGATAGCCCAATCGGTCAGCCGTAGCTTGATTGCTGCCGTTGATGATTTGGAGAAGCCCTCCAATGGAGGAGCTTCGCCAGTCAAGCTGTCGATAGTGACCCCCGCCACGGCCCCGGCCTCACCCTACTCGCCTAACGTCCAAATGAATTTGATCGTTGGCCTCCTCGCCGGGTTGGCGACCGGAATTGGCCTTGCTGTGCTCCGGGCACTTCTTGACACGCGAATCCGCGGCGAGGCAGACCTGCGCCGGGTAACGAATTCTGCCGTACTCGGTGGTATCAGCTTCGATGCGGATGCCATAAAGAAGCCCCTGCTTACCCAGGCGGCTCACCAAAGCCCACGCGCCGAATCCTTTCGCCAGCTGAGGACGAACCTCCAGTTCGCGCATGTCAGTCATGAATCCAAAACCCTCCTCGTAACTTCCTCGGTCCCTGGAGAGGGCAAAAGCACTACTGCTACGAACCTTGCGATTGCCATGGCACAAGCAGGACAGTCTGTCGCTTTGGTGGATGCGGACCTGCGACGGCCGATGATCGCCGAATACCTGGGCCTCGAACGAAACGCGGGACTAACGACGGCATTAATTGGCAAAGCCGATGTCGACGACTTGCTGCAATCCTGGGGCGACGGCAAACTTTACGTTCTGGCATCCGGACAAATACCGCCAAACCCCAGCGAGTTGCTGGGGTCCGAGAAGATGAAGCAACTCATCATCAGGCTGGAAAGCGTCTTTGACACTGTGATCATCGACGCACCGCCCCTTCTCCCTGTCACTGATGCGGCGGTTCTGGCACAGCAGGTTGGTGGAGTGGTGGTTGTCGTCGGCACTCAAAAGGTTCGAACCGGGGATCTGGAGAAATCTTTCGCGGCGCTCGAAATGGTCCAGGCCGACCTCCTAGGTGTTGTCCTGAACCGTCTGCCACTCAAGGGCCCCGACGCCTATGCCTATAACTCTTACAGCTACAGCACGTCCCCCAGGCCCACGATAAAGCCATCGGCAAACGTGAATTACAAGTCCAGCGAGGATTCGGACGACGTCTTCACCGATGAAATTCTGCATGGAAGTGCACGTGAAGCCACCCGCTTCACCAGCGGCCGCGGACAGGGAGCATAGTGCCCGCCGGCAGTCGAGAGAACTTATCGGGACGGGCGCGGGAACTTCACAAGTCCACATCTTCGGAGGCTCCGCCACTAATGGGGAGCCCAAAGGGGCGTGTCCGTCTTATTCTGCTCCGAACCGCAGCAATCGTCGGTGGAGTCATACTCGTCACGGCTGCTGTCGGAGGTTGGCTTTTCCACCGCGCCATGGAAATAAGAGGCGAACTAGGCACTCTCACTAATGTTGTCCCCCAACTCAAGGATGAGCTCCTTGCTCACGATGAGGCGGCGGCCCGCGCAACATTGGTCCAAATTCAGGCCCACATCCAGAAAGCTCGTTCCGCGGCGACCGATCCAGTATGGAAGGCAGCAGGCTCGGTTCCCGGAATCGGAAGAAACTTCTCGGTTGTTTCAGAACTGGTGCTGTCCGCCGACGACGTCGTCGAGGGGGCTGCGCAACCGCTGCTGCCCGTTTATGACACTCTCGACTGGAAGGCCTTAAAACCAGTCCAGGGGAAGTTTGACTTGGAGGCGCTTGCCGAGTCCTCTCCGAGCATCGTTGCGGCGGCTAACACCGTCGATCTGACCTACGAGCGGCTGTCGGCCATCGAAGATGCTGGCCTCTTGCCCGAGGTGGCCCAGCCCCTCGCCGCCGCGAAGAGCTCTTTGAGTGATCTCAGACGGTCACTCAACATTGCCGCCGACGCATCAGCGCTCCTCCCCAAGATGATGGGGTCTGATGGGACCCGGCACTATCTGGTGCTAATTCAAAACAATGCAGAAGTGCGGGCCACAGGTGGACTCCCCGGGGCTCTGGCAGTGCTGCGGCTGGAAAATGGAACGGTGAGTCTGGATGATCAGTCGAGTGGTGCGGCTCTTGGGAAATTTTCCCCGGCCGTGGACGTCGATCCTGCTCAAACCGCGATGTACACCAAACGCTTGGGCAGTTATATCAGCGACGTCAACCTGACGCCGGATTTTCCCACAGCCGCAAAGGCTGCAAAGGAAATGTGGGAGATCCGGCACGGGACACGATTAGACGGCGTCATTGCACTTGACCCTGTAGTCCTGTCACACATACTCAAGGCGTCCGGCCCCGTTGCTATTCCAAGTGTTAGTCCCGAGCTGGACCAACGTCTCCCCCATGTATTGACGGACAGCAACGTTGTGAAGGCACTCCTTTCGGACGTGTATTTCGCTACCGAGTCAAACGAGCTGCAAGACGCCTATTTCGCTTCCGTTTCAAAGGAAGTTTTCAGCCTCCTAGCTTCAGGAAAAATCCCACCTGACCAATTTCTTGGGGCTCTGGCGACCAGCGTTGACGAGCACAGGCTCCTTGTTTGGAGTAGCCAGAAAGAAGAAGAGGACGTGTTGGAAAAAACCTCCGTGGGGGGCGCAGTCTCCGGTCTCACAGCTGGTGGTGCTGCCTTCGGCGTCTACTTCAACGACGGAACCGGCGCCAAAATGGATTACTACGTGAGGAAGACTGTGCGGCTGGAGTCTGTCTGTACCGATGGTGACTATGCCGCGTACAAAGTCAAAATCGCCATGACGAACACGGCACCCTTGGACGCGACAAAGGCACTGCCGGTGGCCGTCACTGGTGATGGACGCTTCGGCACTCCTCGGGGCTCCATTCAAACCAATGTCACAGTCTATGGCCCGGCCTTGTCTCATCTGGATACCGCTCTTCAGGACAATGCGAAGGTCAGCTTTGGATCACACTTACACAACGACCGACCTGTTGGAATCGTTGCGGCAAGGTTGGAGCCCGGGCAAACGTCGGAAATTGAGATGACCTTCGTAAAGGTAGTGCAGCAAGCTGAGCCCTCGGTCGTTGTCACACCCACCGTCCAAGACGTTAAGGAAGTGCTGCTGCCCACCGTAAAAACTTCATGCGCAGGATAAACCCTGTAAAGGAACTTGACAGACGTTGCCCGTCGGCTTGAGGAGATGGTAGCGTGCTTTTGGGATATATGTCCGTAATTCTGCAAATGGTCTCTTGCAGGGAGGAAACCTCCTCAAAACGGATTACATCAAAATAACGTCTCCGGGGGGACATCAATGAAAAAAATACTCTCAGCACTTGCGCTGGCAGGTTCAATCGCACTGCTCGGCTCAGCGCCGGCCATGGCCGCCACTTACCCGCCACTTCCGCCGCAGGCCGCGGTATCCGATGGAGTAGTTGGCCCGGGCGAAACTTTCGTCTTCCGCGGCCAGGGCTTCCTCGCCGGCGAACGACTGATCATCCGCGTAACGCCCGGACAGGCTCCTGCCTCCAACGGCGCCAACATCGCAGGTAGCCGTGCGGTTGCCGCTCGCATCAACGTTGTGGCGGAAGCACAGACCTTGACGACCACTGCTGACGCGCAGGGCGCATTCGCTTTGCCGATCGCTATCAACGAAGCCGGCACCTACAGCCTGACGGCTACCGGCGAGACCTCTGGCGTCACCGTTGGCCCCGTCACGGTTACCGTGGCAGCTTCGCTGGCCAACACCGGTGGCAACGCTGCCGGCGCTCCTTTGGCCAACACCGGCAGTGGACTAGCCAACACCGGTGCTGATGCCAGCCTGCTTCTGTGTGGTGCGGCTGGCGTTGGTGCTCTTGGCTTGGGTGCAGCAGGCGTCATCCTGGTTCGACGCAACAAGTCGGAAGCTTCTGCTTAGTACTAGCCGACCAGGCACAAAGGTGGGTGCTTCTCCGGAATCGGAGAAGCACCCACCTTTTGCTTTGTGTGTGGTATCTATTTGAAGTATGGGGAGACACTGGCGCAAAGCACCACGAGAGTACGTCTTTTCCATCCCGCTCCCCCGGCCCCAGGTGCTGCACTACGTGCTTCTTGCGCTCCTGGCTGCATCAGCCCTCGGGACCGCCGCGTTAGCCCTTCTACGGGCCTCCTGAGATCCCTTTGAGACTTCTCCAGAACCATCGCCTGTGGCGCGCAATCCTGATAGCCATGCTCATACCCCTGGCGTTCGTTGCATTTTGGCCGTCGCCGGTCGACAAGCCTGTTTCAGGAGAACTTTCAGCGACGCTGCAATTTCTTCATCGCCACGGCTTCCCCGGCCGGTTTAACTACCAGTTCGTAGAAGCCACCGCCAACGTTGTCCTATTCGTACCGGTCGGCTTCGTAGGCAGTTTGGCATTTCCGGAAAAATACTGGTGGCAAATCGGAGCATTCGGACTACTGATTTCCGGCTGTATCGAACTGGGACAGCTCCTGTTTCTTCATGACCGCTTTGCAAGCCCGTCAGACATCGTGACAAACACGTCAGGGGCTGTCATAGGCGCCCTTCCGGCGGCCTTGGCATTCCGGACACGGAAGAGGCCCGCTGCCTTCCGGCAACGGGCCTCCAAGAAGCAATAGCAGATCGGGACTACCCGACGAAGTTCTTCATCCAGGTTTTCAGGTCCTCACCGAACTCAACCCGCTCGGATGCAAGCGTGATGACGGCCTTGAGGTAGCTGAGCTTGTCGCCGGTGTCGTAGCGGCGGCCCTTGAAGACCACGCCATACACGCCGGAGCCTTCGCCCTCGCCCGCGGCGAGGGTCTGCAGGGCGTCCGTCAGCTGGATCTCGTTACCGCGGCCCGGCTCCGTGTTCTCCAGGACGCCGAACACGGAGTGGTGCAGCACGTAGCGACCAATGACGGCCAGGTTGGATGGAGCCTCGCCGACGGCCGGTTTCTCCACCAGGCTGTTGACGCGGACGTAGTCCTCGCCGTCCACAGCAGTGATGTCTGCGCAGCCGTAGGCACTGATCTGCGACGGATCAACCTCGATCAGCGCGATCACCGAACCGCCCGTCTTCTGCTGCACCTCCATCATGGTATTCAGCAGGGTCTCTGCCTCGTCGATGAGGTCATCGCCCAGCAGGACGGCGAACGGCTCGTCACCCACGTGCTGCTGGGCACAGAGAACAGCGTGGCCCAGTCCCTTCGCCTCGCCCTGGCGGACATAGTGGATGGGGCCCAGGTGGGAGGCATACTCCACCAGACCCAGCTTGTCCTTGTCGCCCTTGGCCTCCAGCGCAGCCTCCAGGCCGGGCTCGCGGTCGAAGTGGTCCTCCAGGGCGCGCTTGTTGCGGCCCGTGATCATCAGCAGGTCCGTGAGGCCTGCATTCACCGCTTCCTCCACCACATACTGGATGGCGGGACGATCAACTACCGGCAACATCTCCTTCGGCATTGCCTTGGTGGCGGGCAGGAAGCGTGTTCCCAATCCGGCGGCAGGAATGACGGCTTTGGTAATAGCTTTCCGCTTAGTCATAGCTGAACCTTACAAATCAGCGGCAGACAAAGGCAATTGACCGCCCGTGAACTTCGGCTCGCGCTTCTCCTGGAAGGCCCGGAAACCCTCTGCGTAATCGTCGGTTTTGCAGAGTCGCGCCTGCTCCTCGTTCTCCTCCTGCATGGCCTGCCACAGGCCCAGCCGCTGGTCGCGGATGTGCCCCACGAGCTCCTTCGAGGCAACAAAGGCGCCCGTGGCGCCGGCAGCAACCCGCGAGACAATCTCCCGCGTGGAGTCCAGCAGCTCGGCGGGCGGCATGGCGCGGCTGAACATCCCCTGCGCCACGGCCTCGGCACCCGAGATCAGGTCAGCGGTGTAGATCAGGTCCAGTGTCCGGTGCATGCCCAGCCGCTCGGTGAAGTACCAGTGGCCGCCCGAATCCAGCGTGGCCCCCAGCTTGGCGAACGGCGAGCCGAACTTGGCGTTCTCCGCCACGTACACCACGTCCGTGGCCAGCAGCAGCCCCAGCCCCACGCCCAGGCACGCGCCCTGCGCCGCGGCAAAGGTGGGGGCGGGAAAAGAAGCCATCTTCTTCAGCAGCGGCTCCACCAGCCCGCCCAGGTAGGCGGCGGCGTCGTCGCTCTCCGGGGTGACCCCCGATATGTCCCGGCCCGCGCAGAAGGCGCGGCCCTCTCCCCTCAGCAGCAGTGCCCGCACCTCACCGCGTGAGGCGGCGGCAGCAGCGTCGTCGTACGCCTGTGCTAAATCCCGCAGCGCCTGCTCATCCAGCGAGTTCAGCTTGTGGGGTGCGTCCAGGACGACTTCTGCAACACCGTTGCTGATGGAAAGGGAAATCATGGGGCTCCTTTAGTGAGTAACAACTTAGACGTCGAAGTCGACCGTGACTTCCTTGCTGGTGGGGTGGCTCTGGCAGGTCAGGACGTAGCCCTTGTCCAGCTCATCCTGCTCCAGCGCATAGTTCTCGTCCATGGCCACGCTGCCGGTGACCACCTTGGCCCGGCACGTGCCGCACACTCCCCCGGCGCACGCGAACGGCACGTCCGGGCGCACCCGCAGCGCCGCGTTCAGGATCGACTCGCGGGCGTGCGTGGGGCTGGCCACCTCGCCCTGCAGGCCGTCCAGCTTGAACGTGATCTTGTACGTCTCCTTGGACTCGTCCACGATCACGGGACGGCCGGCCTGCCCCTCCGGACGGTCCGGCTTGCCGGAGGTGAACAGCTCGAACCGGACGTGCTCCGGCTTCACCCCGCGCTCGGCCAGGGTGTCCCGGCACAGCTGCACCAGCTCGAACGGCCCGCACAGGAACCACTCGTCCACATCGTCCGCGTGCAGGGCGGTGCCCAGCAGCTGCTGCAGCTTCTCCGCGTCGATCCGTCCGGAGAGCAGCGGCGCGATCCGCTGCTCACGGCTCAACACGTGGTGGATGGCCAGCCGCTGCGGGTACTTGTCCTTCAGGTCCGCCAGTTCCTCCAGGAACATCACGTCCATGGCAGCCTTGTTGGCGTAGATCAGGTCGAACCGGGTGTCCGGGTTGGCGGCCAGCAGCGTCCGGGCGATAGCGATCACCGGGGTGATCCCGGACCCCGCCGCGATGGCCACAAAGTTCCCCGGCTCCCCCGCCAGTTCCTCTGGGTGGTTCATCGAATTCATGACGTTCTGCTCCACGGCCTGCCCGTCCCGGCCGTGCTTGGACACGAACGCGCCCATGGGGCTCATCACGTCCAGGGTGTCCCCCGCCTTCAGCTCAGCATTGGCCCACGTGGAGAACAGGCCGCCCAGGTCCTTCTTGATGGCCACGCGGATCTCGCTGGTGCCGTCCGCGAAGCTGCGCGGCTCTGCGCAGATGGAGTAGCTGCGGCGGATTTCCTTCGGCTCGCCGGTCTCATCCGGCAGCGTGGTGCGCAGGGCCACGTACTGGCCGGGCAGGTAGTCGAACTTGCCGGCGAGCTCTGCCGGCACATGGAAGGCGACCTCGATGGCGTCATCAGTGAGCCGGCGCACCTCCTTCACGGCCAGGGTGTGGAAGGACGGACGACGGCGGCCGGTCACCTCAGCCTCTTCGGCGGCGGTCTGGCGGACAACAGGCATGGGGGGCTTCCTTACAGGACTTTGAAGTAGTCGAACGGTTCCTTGCAGTCCTGGCACACATACAGCGCCTTGCAGGACGTGGAACCGAAGCGGGTGAGTTCCTTGGTGTTGAGGCTGTTGCACTGCGGGCACTTCACGGCCAGGCTCAGCCGGATGGGGCCGGAGTGGCCGCCTGCCCGGGAGTTGCCGCTGGGCGGGGCGATGCCGTACTCCTGCAGCTTCTGCTTGCCGGCCTCGGTCATCCAATCAGTGGTCCACGCCGGGGAGAGGACCAGGTCCACGTGCACGTCCTGGTAGCCCTCCTTGGCGAAGGCGGTGTAGAGGTCGTCGCGGATGGCGTCCATCGCCGGGCAGCCCGAGTACGTGGGGGTGATGGTGACTTTCACAGTCCCGGTCTCCGTCACCTGCACGTCCCGCAGGATCCCCAGGTCCGCGATGGTGAGCACCGGGATCTCCGGGTCCACCACGGTGGCCGCGATGTCCCAGGCGCGCTTCTCCCCCGACGGTGCTGCCGGCGTCGCACGCTTTGCCTCGAAGTCGCTGACGTAGATGTCCACGACCGTCACCAGCTTGCCCCGGGATGCTCGCGGGCCAGCACCTGCATCTCCGCGAGGATGTAGCCCAGGTACTCCGAGTGCCGGCCCTGCCGGCCGCCGCCCGGGGCCGGGGGCACGTCCGGAACCTCCAGCTCGGCTTCCTTGAGGACGTCCGCGACCAGGCGATCAAAGTCCTCCCTCAGGCTGGAAGGCGCGACGGCGGCACCGGCCTCGGCGAGCTTTTCGGTCAGTTCGTCGTCCTGGAACAGTTCGGTGACGTACGGCCACATGAGGCGCAGGCCGTGGATCATCCTGGTGCGCGATTCCTCGGTGCCGCCGGCCAGGCGCAGGATCCACTGGGCGCTGTGGTCGCGGTGGTAGTCCACTTCCTTCACTGCCTTGGCGGCGATGGCAGCCAGGGTGGCGTCCGTGGATTCGGTGAGGCGGCGGTAGAGCTCGTACTGGTAGTAGCTCACCACGAACTGGCGGGCGATGGTGGCCGCGAAGTCGCCGTTGGGCTGCTCGAACAGCTGGACGCTGCGGAACTCGTGTTCGCGGCGGAAGTAGGCCAGGTCATCCTCGGTCTTGGCCGTGCCGTCCTCGTTGGGCATCCCGGCGCCGGCGTAGGTGAGGAAGCTGCGGGCGTGGCCCAGCTGGTCCAGGGCGATGTTGCCCAGGGCGATGTCCTCCTCCAGCTCCGGGGCGCGGGAGATCCAGTGGCCCAGGCGCTGCGCGAGGATGAGGGCGTCGTCGCCCAGCCTCAGTGCATACTCCGCGATGTCCTCGCTGGGCTTGGCCAGGCCGGTCTTGACCTCCAGGGCAATGTCCTCCGGGCGGAGGGCGTTGCCGGGGGTGATGCGGGTTGCGGAATCCGTGCCAGGGGCCACGCCGGCGAGGGACCCGCTGCGAGCTTGCGAGCTGTGGGAGCCGGTGGGGATCACAGGTGCTTCACTCCCTCGCTCTTGGTGTAGTACGTGGCGTGCCGGTAGTCCTTGCCCTGCGGGCTTTCGAAGAAGGAGCCCTTGGAGTCGGGGTCGCTGGCGGCGATGGCGTCGGCCGGGACCACCCAGATGGAGACGCCCTCGTTGCGGCGGGTGTAGAGGTCGCGGGCATTGCGGAGGGCCATGGCGGCGTCCGGTGCGTGCAGGGAGCCGGCGTGGACGTGGCTCAGGCCGCGGCTGGACCGGACGAAGACCTCCCAGAGGCCCCAGGTGGAGCGGTCGTGGTGGTTGACGTCCGTTGCAGGGGCTGCCTCTACCTTGGGGCTGGCCTTGGGGGCTTCGCGGTTGATCTCGGTGGCCGAGCTGGCCGGGGTTTCGGGGTTGCCGTGTGGGCTCATGCTGCGTTTTCCTTCTGCATCTTTGCTGACTGTTTTGCTCGCTGCTTGTCCGCATACGCGGCGGCTGCCTCCCTAACCCAGGCGCCGTCGTCGTGCGCAGCCCTCCGCCGCTCAAGGCGCTGGGCGTTGCAGGGACCGCGGCCGGCCAGGACTTCCTGGAACTCGTGCCAGTCCAGGGGGCCGTGCTCCCACTTTTTGGTGTCCTCGTTGAAGCGGACCTGGTCATCCGGGAGGGTGAGGCCCAGGACCCGGACCTGCTCCACCATCATGCCGACGAACCGGCTGCGGAGCTCGTCATTGCTGAACCGCTTGATGTTCCAGGCCATGGACTGCTTGGAGTTGGGCGAATCGTCGTCCGGCGGGCCGAACATCATCAGGGCCGGGGCGTACCAGCGGTTCACGGCGTCCTGGGCCATCTGCTTCTGGGCAGGCGTGCCGTTGGAGAGCTCCAGGAGGATCTCGAAGCCCTGGCGCTGGTGGAACGACTCCTCCTTGCAGATGCGGACCATGGCCCGGCCGTAGGGGCCGTACGAGGCCCGGCACAGCGGGACCTGGTTGCAGATGGCTGCGCCGTCCACCAGCCAGCCGATGGCACCCATGTCCGCCCAGGTGAGCGCGGGGTAGTTGAAGATGCTGGAGTAGCGGGCCTTGCCGGCGATGAGGTCGTCCATCATCTTGTCCCGGGACTGGCCCAGCGTTTCGGCGGCCGAGTAGAGGTAGAGCCCGTGGCCGGCCTCATCCTGGACCTTGGCCATGAGGATGGCTTTGCGCTTCAGGCTGGGGGCGCGGGAGATCCAGTTGGCCTCCGGCTGCATGCCGATGATCTCCGAGTGCGCGTGCTGGCTCACTTGGCGCAGGAGGGTCTTGCGGTAGGCGGCGGGCATCCAGTCGCGGGGCTCGATGCGCGAGTCCTCGGCGATGATCCGGTCGAAGTGGGCCTGGCCTGCCGCATCTGCTGTTTCGCTGGTTCCAGCCGTTAGCTCGACCGGCACTGACTGCAAGTTCTGCGCTGCCATGGTTGCTCCTATGCAAAGACCTTCTGGGACGTGCGGAATTATTTACCGACCGTTCGTTCAGGATATGTTGGCGTGCCGGAACTCGTCAAGCGTGCCGCCCCTCTTCCGACGCCCGCTCACCTTTGGCAACCTTTCTCCCCACGCCCGCTCACGTCTCGCAACCTTTCCTCCCACGCCCGCTCACTCCCGGCGCGGCTCGGCTGAATGCGGGCTCACTGCCGCGGACCGCGGGGAACAGTACTGCGAGCGCTCGCAGGGGACTTTCAGCCCTATAGCCGGGCCCGCAAAGCTTGTCATTCTTGTAGAGGTACCGTCCGGGTCCCCAGTTTTCGGGGCCGGATCGGCGGACTTGAGGGGGATCCGGGAGAGCTTCCAGCCTGCAGGACGGGATGCAGAGCTTGGGCGGGCAATGTTTGGGTGAGGAGTTGACGCGTGGTAACCGTGGAGGAGTACAGGGCAGTGCACGGCAGTGGGCCAGCCAGCCGGAAAGACCTGGCAGCCGAGCTTGGCGATGGGGGATGCAACGTCATCAGGAACAGCGGCGGAGTGATCGGCCGGTGGGGCTCCTGGGAGGTAGCCAGCAGGGCCCTGAACGAACTGCAAAAGCTTGGGTTCGGGTTCGAGTACTGGTTGGAGGAGTCCCATCAGTGGGCGCGCGAAACTGGGTTGAGGACCAGTTGCTCGGTCTGCGGTATGTCACGGGGGATCCCTGCGTTGGCCGGCCGGATTATGGGCATCGAATGGTCATGATTTATCGGCTGGTCTTTCTCCTGTAGGCCTGCAGTTTGCCGTTCCTTGCGGAGCGGACTTTCGGCCCTGCCCGTGTACGGGGTGTTGCGGGATGATGTGGTGAGGATTCTTCCGAACGGGGCGGCCATTTGAAATGGGGTGGCCGGGGAGGGCATGAGCCGATAAGAGCATCGTCATGGATACATCAGCAACACCACAGAATGGGGTTCGGTCCGAGGCACTGCCCGTCCGGGTGTTCATCGTCAGCGACCATGAGTTGGTCCGGCAGGGGCTGCGGGACTTGCTGGAGCATGAAGGATTCCAAGTGGTGGGTGAAGGCGGCTCGGCGGCTGAAACCTACCGCTTGATCCCGAGCCTGGATCCGGACATCGCTGTCCTGGACGAGCGCCTGCCGGACTCTACGGGCATTGAGGTCTGCCGCCACCTGCGCTCTACCGCGCCGTCGGTGAGATGCCTGATTCTGACCGGTTGGGACGAACAGCACGGGGTGAGGGCAGCCGTGCTGGCGGGCGCGTCAGGGTACGCGGTGAAGCGGGTCGGGGGCATCGGGGATTTTCTCAACGATGTCCGTGCGATAGCAGCCGGCCGCTCGCTGCTGGAGCCAGAGATCCGGGAAAGGGTTGCCGAGAGCCTCTCCGCAACTGCTGGGGTCCACTGGCTGGAGGCCATGACCTTTGAGGAGCGCAACGTCTTTGCGCTCATGGCCCGCGGCATGACCAACAGGCAAATCGAACTGCATATGACGGCTTCCCAGGAGACGGTTGTCCGCTGCGTGTCTTCGGTCTTGCAGAAACTGGGCTTCAGCCGGCGGGACAAACTGGCGCCACCGGCTGCTACGGGTCAAAGCGTCTGAAGAGCGCTGGTTGGGCCGCCCGACCTCAGCCCGGCGCAGATCTGGGCAGCACCTGCAGTGGGGCTGTGGGTGCAGTCCAGGTGATGCTGGTCCCCTCGCCGGGGGCGCTGTCGATGGTGCAGGTCCCTCCCAGGCGGGCGGCACGGTTTTGCATGTTGTCCAGCCCGCTCGTCCGATCAGGATTTTGGAAGCCGCACCCGTGGTCCCGGACTGTGAGGACCACCTCGCCGTCCCGGGCTGCCAACAGGACCTGGATGTCTTCAGACCCTGAGTGCCGCACGGCATTGCTGACGCTTTCGTGCAGCACCGGCAGTAGTTGTTCGGCTACCTCGTAGTCCACGGCGTCATCGACAGGCCCGGAAAGCTGAATCCTGGGGAGGAACCCGGCAGCATTGGCGGCTTCCTGAACAGCTCGCAGGACCCGGCCGCTGAGCAGCTCCTGATCGGCTTCTCCGGTTTGGAGGGCGTAGATCGTGTCGCGGAGCTGATGGATGCAGTCGTCCAGTTCCGTGGTGATGCCGGCGACGCGCCGTTCATGCGCTGCCGGATCCGAGGTGTAGCGGCGCAGGCCCTGGATGCTCAGCCCTGCGGCGAAAAGCCGCTGGATGACCAAGTCGTGCAGGTCCCGGGCAATCCGTTCCCGGTCGATGAACAAGGCGTGTTCTTCCCGCAGCCGGTTAGTCTTCAAAAGGTCAAGGGTGAGCCCGATCCGGGAGGCGAACACGCAGCTCTGCTCAAGGTCCACGTCTGTGTACCGGGCGGTGCCGGCGGATCTTGCCAGAATCAGCACACTGTCGCGCTGGCCGTCGCTGTCACTGGCCAAGGCAGCCACCAGGACAGGGCCGAGCTTTCCGCTGACACGTCGTCGAAAACCTGCCGCGGGTCCCGCAGGAACTGGGATTGCCCCGTGGCAAGAACCTCCGAAAACACCGGGCCTGCGGGAAGTTCCTGCCCGGCCGGCATGGACTGTACGCCCAGAGCCGTCCGGCACCGCAGGCTGCCGTCACCGGCCAACGAAGCGATTACCGCCAACGCCGAGGAGGACGCGTGCAATG
Source organism: Arthrobacter sp. FW306-07-I (assembly GCF_021800405.1). Taxonomy (NCBI): domain Bacteria; kingdom Bacillati; phylum Actinomycetota; class Actinomycetes; order Micrococcales; family Micrococcaceae; genus Arthrobacter; species Arthrobacter sp. FW306-07-I. The sequence goes on from NZ_CP084550.1 coordinate 3,410,483, forward strand.
CCCGTTCAGCAATCATCTCCAGATTTTCTGTTTCCGAGCGCGGCTGGCTCTTCAGCCGGTCGCTGACCTCCATACCTGCTTCCAGCCAGCGTTGGCGGCTGTTGCTGTCCTCATACAACCGCGCGTTCTGGATCGCCACGCCCGCAGCGGAGGCCAGGGCCACCGCCAGATCCTCGTCCTCGGCGGTGAATTCGCGGCCCTCGATCTTTTCCGTCAGGGCCAGGATCCCGAACACTTCATCCCGTACCCGCACCGGAACGCCCAGGAAGGTCCGCATGGGCGGAAGACCCGGCGGGAAGCCCGCCGCGGAGGCATGCTCGCCAAGATTATTGAGGCGGAGCGGTTTAGGCTCACGGATCAGCTGCCCCAGCAATCCATAGCCGGTGGGAAGATCACCGATGAGACGGGCACCGACTTCATCAATGCCGACGGTGATGGTGCTCAGCTGCTGGTCATCGCCGATGACGCCCAGCGCGCCGTACTGCGCCCCGACAAGCTCACATGCTGACTGCACCACCCGGTCCAGCACGGCCTCAAGGCTGAGGTTTTCACTGAGGGAGACCACCGCGCCGAGGAGCCCTTCAACATGTTCCTGGGCCCGGACAAGGTCATCAGCCCGCTCCACAAACTCCCGCAGGAGGTTCCGGGTCCGCTGCTTAATAGGTTCTCGCCACATGAAAGCACCTCGGTCAAAGACCAACGTCGTTCCATGGCGGGCTGCATCGCCTCGGAAAAAGGATATCTGCAGCAGCCCCAGCGTCTACCCACCAATCCTACCAACCCCAGCCACCATTGAGCCCGGAACTGGTGGGGTCTTTTGTCCCTGTTGGTCCCGCAGCAGCGGAACGTCTACTGGAAGTCCACCAAACTGAAGGGCCAAGAACATGGCGCGTGGATTCGAAGTCAGAACGAACCATTTGGACTCCCCCCGTTTCCGGCTTCTAACCCCTGACGGTCACGCACTGGAAGTATCCGGCCAGTCCCAGGACAAGTCCGCCGCGCCGGCCTCCGAGGCTGACGCCGACGGTATGGGCTTGGGCGACAAGCCTGCTGGTGTCCGCAACCAAGACGGGACAGACCAGGTCCGCGTACGGCGGCTGACTGTCGCTGACCCACCGCCCAGCGTCCAGTCAGCCATGGGGGCCCGTCAAACACGTCATGCACCGTCCGCCGCCCACCCGGACAAAGCCCTGGAGGAAAGCCTCATCGCAAGCGAGAACATCAACGACGCACTTTCGGCCGTGGTGACGCTGGTGGATTTCACTGCCTCAACCGGTGACGGCACCTCGTGCAGCATCACGCTCCTCAATCCGAAGAAAACGCCCGTCCACGCCTGCAATGGAGTATTGGCCGCCCAGGTTATTGACTTGCAGGAGCGGCTCGAGGAAGGACCTGCACTCACAGCCATCACCGGCCGCCGGACCATCATCATGCGCAGCACGTCCTTTGACAACCGCTGGCCCAAGTTCACCCCGTCCGCCTCGGCATGCGGTATCGGCTCCGTACTGGCCGTACCCATTGCCATCGACGAGGGGTCGGCAGCGGTATTGACGTTCTCCACCCAGGTGCCCGGCGGCCTCCAGTACGGTGACATCGTCGCCGCTGAAGGCTTCGCCGACCGGATCAGCGGCCCCCTGCGTTCGGCCCTGCGCATCGCAGAACTGAAGGAAACCGTCGATCAACTGTATGCAGCCCTGTCCCACCGCACCGTCATCGACATGGCCTTAGGGATCCTGATTGGCCAAAACCACTGCGACCACGAAACCGCCTTCGGGATTCTTCGGCGCGCCTCCAGCAACCGGAACATCAAAGTACGGGACCTTGCGGCAGCAATAGTGGCGTCCGCCTCAGGCGGCAGCGAACCACCGGTGCACTTCCAAACTTGACGCCGACCAAAACCCTCACCGCTCGTCCTCCCTGTTGATCCGCGGCTCACCCTGTCGGTCAGGCCGACCTAGGCTCCCTTGGCGGCCCTTTGAGCGGGGGCCTCGGGGCGGGCTGCGTAGACAGCAGCCTGGGTGAGTTGTTCGAAGCCAAGCTTGGCAAGCACGGAGGAGACGTAGTTCTTCACTGTTTTCTCAGCCAGTCGCATCTCCTGACCGATTTCCCGGTTGGTCATTCCCTGACCAATGAGCTCCAGGACCTTCCGTTCCTGCACGCTCAGACCGGAAAACCTCGGATTCATCCGGGCCTCCTCACCCACCCCCGGAGGACCCGCTCCTCAACACCAGGCCCGAAAGTCTTCTCCCCGGCAGCCACCCTCCGGATGCCGTTGATCAGATCGTGGTTGCCAATCTCCTTCAGAACATAGCCTGCTGCCCCCGCCAGGACCGCTCCCCGCAGGGCCTGCTCGTCGTCAAAACTCGTCAGGATCAGGCAACGAATTTCCGGATCGATCCCCCGGACGTCCCGGCAAACCTCGATGCCCGTCCCGTCGGCGAGCCTGCCATCAAGGACGGCCACATCCGGCCGCAAAGCAGGGATGCGGCGTGAGGCCTCCACCGCCGAGCCCGACTCCCCCACCACTTCCATCCCCTCGCCCTCAACCAGGTCCCTCAAACCCCGCCTGACGAGTTCATGGTCATCCAGGATAAAAACCCGAAGCGGGCGCCCATCCTTGTAATGCTTTACCTCTGGCATAGTGTCCTCATCCCCCAACTTCCCCGATGTCAACATTGGCCACCTGCGGCACAAATGCACCACCACCACAGTCGCCGCAGCAAACGAAAACGAATAGGGCCGAAAGTCCGTCTCCCCGGAATGGAAACCCACTGATCGCGCCCCGCTGCACATTCGACGCGGATGTTCGTTCCAGGGGCGGACCTTCCCCCGCGCGGCCCAAATACGGGGCGCGAAAAGGAATCTGCGCAGCGGAAATGAGTTTGCGCGTCGCCGCCACGCCGCGCGCGAAAGGCGCGGGCCGCCGTCGTACCCCTTACCACAGCCAGGAACCAGCACTTCTTAAGCCTTTCTTAAAGCCCACGGAGGAGAGTGGAATGACAGGCCGAACAGCGGCCCCCACGCCACGCCCCCAAGGAAGACATGCACGGATCAGCCCACAACGACCGACCGAACCAGCACACCGCTCCCACGGCACCCCCGGCCGTCGGCACCCAGTTCAGGGCACTCCCCCAGCCCCGGCACTGGCTGCCGGTGGGCATCGTGCTGTGCGCCGCCGTCGTGGTGCTGGGCCTTGCCGTGCAACTGGTCCCCGGCGACACAACCGCGGAACTGGGCGTTGACCAAAACCTCAGCCTGCACCACGTTGCCGTACTGACCGCCGTGGCGATGGGGATCAACCTGCTGTTCGGCCCGGTGGTCGGCCTGGCCCTCATCGCGGTTGCCGCCCTGGGCATCTGGCTGTTCCGGCGCGACCTGGTGACCGCCGTCGCCTTCGGGCTCACCGCATGCTCGGGCTGGGTGGCGAGCGAGGCCTTCAAGCTCCTGTTCGCCCGGCAGCGGCCCAACCCTGCGATGCTGTTCGACCCCCTGGCGCCGGAGACCGGATCCAACAGTTTCCCCAGCGGGCACGTCAGCTTCGCCGTGGCCCTGGCCTTCGCGCTGTACTTCCTGGCCCGCGGAACCCGCTGGGCCCGGCCGGTTGCGGTGGCAGGTGCGGCCATGGCGCTCATCGTCGCCTGGTCCCGGCTGTACGTGGGGGTCCACTACCCCACCGACGTCGCAGCCTCCTTCTTTGCCGCGAGCGCCGCAGTGGTCCTGCTCGCCGGGCTCTGGAACCGCTTCGCCCCTGCCCTGATGGAACGCCTGCCGGCCACCGTCCTCCACCCCTTCGGCCGGGCGTAGGGAGCACTCATGCACAGCCTCCTGATACCCCTGGCAGCAACCGCCGGTTCGCCCTCGCTGCTTGATCCCGCCGGCCTGCTGGAGGGCTTCGGCCCGGCCGCACTGGGCGTCATCGCCGCGATGGTGTTCATCGAATCCGGCGTCCTGTTCCCCTTCCTGCCCGGCGACTCCCTCCTCTTCACCGCAGGCCTCCTGCACCAGCAACTGAACCTGGCGCTGCCCCTGCTGATCGGCGTGATCACCGCGGCCGCGATCGGCGGCGACCAGGTGGGGTACCTGCTGGGGCGCAAGTTCGGCCGCCGCTGGTTCAAGGACGATGCCCGCATCCTCAAAACCGCCCACCTGACCGTCACGGAAGAGTTCTTCCGCCGCCATGGAGGCGCCGCCGTCGTACTGGCCCGTTTTGTGCCCATGGTGCGCACGTTCGCGCCGGTCACCGCCGGAATTGCCCGCTACGAATACAAGGCGTTCACCCTCTGGAACATGGCAGGGGCCCTGGCGTGGGCGACGTCGGTGACCCTCCTGGGCACGTGGCTGGGCCACTACGAGATCATCGCCAACAACATCGACATCATTGCCGTGGTGATGGTCCTGGCCTCCGTGGTGCCGTGGATTGTCGAATATTTGAAGCGCCGCCGGAAGAACAGGCTCGCCGCAGCTGAAGAACGTGTTGATGAAGGTGTTGAGGCGGCTGCGGAAGAATAGGCGGCATGACAACAGGTGAGGGGCCGGCCCTGCTGCTGGTGGAGGACGATCCCGTCCTGGGTCCGCTGATTGCCGAACTGCTGGAGCCGGACTTCACGGTGCGGCTCGCGGTGAACGGGCAGGAGGGCCTGCACCTGGGGCTGACGCAGCCGTGGGACGTGATGGTGATCGACCGCGGCCTGCCCGTCATGGACGGCATCAGCGTCATCACCGCCCTGCGGGCCAAGGGCATCGGCACCCCCATCCTGATCCTCACCGCGCTGGGCGACACCGACGAGAAGGTCCGCGGCCTGGACGCCGGCGCCAACGACTACTTGGCAAAACCGTTCGACGGCGGCGAGCTGGCTGCGCGCCTGCGTGCACTGACGCGCACCTACGGTCCGCCCGCGGGGCAGGGTCCGCACGCCGGCCCGGTGGGCATCGGCACGTGGGAATTCCATCCGGCGTCGCGCTCCGTCCGGTCCCTCTACGGCGACCTGGTGACGTTGACCGCGAAGGAGGCCGAGGTGCTGGCCGCGCTGGCGGCGGAGCCTGACCGGGTGTTCACCAGGGATGAACTGCTCGCCGCGCACTTCCAGGAGACGGACCAGCCGGGCGTGATCGACACCTACGTCCACCACCTGCGCCGCAAGATCGACAGGGCCCTGATCCGCACCGTCCACGGCGTGGGCTACCAGATCGGCGAGCCCTCATGACTGCACCCGTTCCTTCCGGGCCGCGCACCACTGCTGCTGCCTCCGCCGACCCGGACCGGGAGATCCTTCGCCGCGCGTCGCTGAAGGTGGCACTGCGGATCAGCGCCGGGGTTGCCACCCTGGTGCTCATCCTCCTGGCCGCCGCCACCGCCTTCCTCATGTACAAGCTCGCCCACCCGGTCCAGCCCGCCTCTGCCTCGGGAAAGCCGTACACCTACCTGGATTCCAGGGACCTGATTGAGGGGATGATCCTGGCCGGCCTTGCGGGCGTGGTGCTGGCCGGGGTGGTGGGCTGGCTCAGTGCGCGCAGCGCCATCCGGCCGCTGGGTGAGGCGCTGGCCCGGCAGCGGCGGTTCGTCCAGGACGCCAGCCACGAACTGCGCACCCCGCTGGCCATCCTGGACACCCGCATCCAGCTGGCCCAGAGGAAGACCGAACCGGGCTCGGAACCTTCGCTGGCCCTGGCGAAGATCCGGGAGGACGCGTCCACGCTGACCGGGATCGTGAACGAGCTGCTCCTGGCCGCCACTGCGTCGGCGCCCGTGCCGGAACTTGAGCCGGTGGACGTGGCTTTGGCTGCCGAGTCCGCCGCCGGGAGCCTTCAGGACCTTGCCCGGCAACAGGGCGTCCGTTTAACGTTCGACGGCGGCGGGCCGGCTTTGGTGCGGATCGATCCCAGTTCGTTCCGGCGGGCGGTGCTGGCCCTGGCGGACAACGCGCTGGGGCATACCCCGGCTGGCGGGAGCATCAGCATTACGGTTTCGGCCGAGGGTTCGCGGGCGCTGGTGCGGGTAACCGACACGGGATCCGGCATCAGCGGGGTGGACCCGGATCGGATTTTCGACCGCTTTGTCCGCGCCGCCGGACCCCCTGGATCCGAGGGGCGGCGGAGCTTCGGGATCGGGCTGGCCCTGGTCCGCGAGATTGCCTCCGCGGCCGGGGGCACCGTGAAGGTGGCCCGCACCGGCCCGGACGGGACCACCATGGAACTGTCGTTGCCCCTGGCGTCGGCCTGACTGCGGGCTTCTTCGTTTTCGACCCGCAAACGCACTTTCGACGCGGACGTTCCATTTCGCGGCCCACATTAGGGCCGCGAAAGGGAACGTGCGCCTCTGTGGGGAATATGCGCGTCGGAGGCGGGGTGGTTGCCAGGCGGCATCGTCGGCGGGACTGCGGGCTTTCCTGCGGGAATCCCTATTGCTCCACGGGTTAGGGCTCAATAGGTTGGTCTCACCCCGGCATGGGCAGCCGGGCGGGCGCATCAAGCAGAGGGGCGCCGTTGGAGGGAGGACCATATGCCGGCACGAAAGCGGGCCGCATCGATTTTTCTGGCCCTGCTGGTGTGTGCCGGGCTTGCGGGGTGCGAGTCGAAACCGCCGGCCCCCGACAATCCAAAGGAAACAGACGCCCGGTCAGTGCACTTTACTGCTGCCGGCGACACCGGCATCGAGGACGGTGCCAGAGCCGTGCTCGACAAAATCAAGGAACTCTCGCCCGACTTCAACCTCCACCTCGGCGACATGTCCTACTCCGACGTTCCAGAGCAGCAGTTCTGCGACATGGTGACCGGAAAGCTGGGAACCGACTTTCCGTACCAGCTGGTTGCCGGCAACCATGAAAGCGACGGCCTGCAGGGCAATATCGAGAAGTTCGCGCAGTGCCTGCCGAACAAGCTGCCGGGCCTCCAGGGTGAATACGCCAAACAGTGGTACGTGGACCTGCCCCAGGAAAACCCCTTGATGCGGCTGATCCTGGTGTCCCCCGGAATTCCCTTTGACGGCGGGGACGAGCTGGACTATTCGGAGGGCAGTGAACGCTGGCAGTGGACAGAAAGCGCCATCGACGGTGCCCGTGACGCGCAGATCCCTTGGACGGTTGTTGGTATGCATACCCCCTGTTTCACCATCGGACGCTACAGCTGTGACGCCGGCCGGGAGCTGACCGAGATGCTGATCAAGAAAAAGGTGGACCTGGTCCTGAACGGCCACGAACACGTCTATCAGCGGACCAACCAGCTGGCCAACAGCGTCAGTTGCCGCCAGATGTCGACCAAGCGGGACTGCATGGCTGATACCGATGACTCCCTCGCCAAAGGCAAGGGCACGGTATTTGTCACGTCAGGCCTGGGCGGCAGGAACATCAGGCCCATCAACACCAAGGATGAAGAGAAACCGTACTTCACGGCGTGGTCCGGCAGCAACGTGGATCCGGCACTGGGAACCCTGGACATCCGGCTGACCGAATCCCGCATGGACGTGAAGTTCGTGCCGGCTGAGGGATACAGCTTCACGGATTCGTTCAGCATCGCGAAGTGACCTGGTCCGCCCAGTACCCCGGCCAGTACCCCGGGCAGGCCTGACGGCGGACCCCCACGGGAGCTCCGCCGTCGTGCCTTCCATGTTGGCGCTGGTGCGCCCCTACGCCGCTCTCCGCTTCGGGGTGGTCCGGGTCTCCGGAACGGAGGTCTCGGCCTCGGTGGCGGGAGGCGTTACGCCGCCGGCGCGGCCCGGAGGCGTGGATTCTGCCAGGCGGGCCTTGGCGTCCAGGACGTCACCGATGAACCAGTCGTAAAGCAGCACGCCGATCACGCCGCCGACGATGGGGCCGACGATGGGCACCCAGAAGTACCAGCTGAACGCCCCGTCCACTGTGCCAGGCAGCGCCGTTTGGCCCCATCCGGCCATCCACGCGAAAAGCCGCGGGCCGAAATCACGGGCCGGGTTGATGGCATAGCCGGCGTTGGCGCCAAGGGAGATGCCGATGGCGGCGACCGCGAGCCCGATCATGAACGGGCCCAGGTTCGCCTGGACGGCGGTGTTGCGCATGTCGATGATGGCCACGACGAACATCACCAGGAACGCCGTGCCCACGATCTGGTCAACCAGCGGGCCGACGGCGTTTCCGTTGAAGTAGGGCGCCGGGAACGTGGCGAAAATTGAGTAGGTGGCCAGGCCCTTCGCGTCGCCGCGGCCGGTGCCCACGGCGGTGTTGTAGGCGTCAATCGCGTTGTAGTACAGCAGGTACACCAACGCCGCCCCTGCAAAAGCACCCACCACCTGGGCCACGATGTACGGGCCCACTTTGCGCCACGGGAATTTGCGGCGGACTGCAAAGGCAATCGTCACGGCCGGGTTGATGTGGGCGCCGCTGACGCCGCCGGCCACGTAGACGGCCAACGCCACGGCAAGGGCCCATCCCCAGGCTATGAGCAGCCAGTCGCCCGCCGCCATGAAGATGGTTGTTGATGTCTGGGCACGGCCCGATCCCGGCAACGCCGCGACCGCCATGGCCACGACGCCGTCGCCGAACGCGATCAGCACGAACGTGCCCAGGAACTCCGCAAGCAGCTCGCCCCAGGTCCCACCCAACCGCTTGAGTCCGCTGCCATTGCGGACCGCATTTCTCAGTGGACTTACATCACTCATCGCAGTACCTTCTTTGCGATTTTCTAGGTTTATGGCCTCACTTCAGGACCAATTGACAATGCGAGCACTTCTATGCTAAGTCGAAAGTATCCCTAGGCAACAGACCGACGGCCACCTCTACCGGGCGGCACTTCTGACGCCAGCACCGCCGCCTTGTTTGAGCGGGCGCGGAGCCGGATTCCGCCAGGGAAGAGACACCCCGGACAGGTCCAGGTTGCCGTTGCAGGGACGTGGAGTTCGTTCGGAAAGGCAAGACCATGAACGACAGCAGCATCGAAAACACCCCAACTGCGGATGAGACACCGGAGGAACGGGAGCTGCGCGGACGGTACGTCAAAGGCGACTTTGGCAAAGCCGGTGCACAGCGCGGCCGCCATGCCGAAGACGAAGAGGGCCAGTACGTCGAAGGGGACTACGGCGGGGCGGGCGCCGAAGCCGGACTGCCCGAACCCCTGGGCGACAGGACCGTGGGAGCCGGCCGCTACGTGAAGGCCGACTACGGCGAGGCCGGGCACGTCCCCGGCAGGACCGCAGCGTCCGAGACCGGCCGGTACCCGGAAGGAGACTACGGGAAGGGCGGCACTGTGGATCCCACGCGCAAGCCGGGCGGAGCCCAGGACCCGCGTGCGGAGCGGTAGCCGCCCGACCCGGCCACAGCGGCCTGCCCACCTGCACACGGCGGGCAGGCCGCTCTGGTGCGGGCCGGCGTCGTGCGTTCCTGCTGAAGCCCTGGCCCGCTCCAGTGCTCGACGCCCGGGTGCATTTTCGACGCGCGAGTGCATTTTCGACGCGCATGCTCACCCGCGCGGCGCACATATGGGCCGCGGAAAGGAACGTGCGCAGCGGAAACGCGGATGCGTGTCGCCGGTGACGGAGGCTCACTGGCTGGCCCCGCCCGCGCCGGCGCTTTTCCACATAGCCACAGAAGCCCCTTCTTGGCAGCGGCCCCTGGGGGCAGCGTGGAGATATGACCAACCTCCCGCCGTTCCTGCTGTCACGGGACCGCATTTTGCACGGATTCAGCGCCAACGATCTGGCCAAGCGCGTGCGGTCCGGCGCCCTGGTGCGGGTCAGGCACGGCGTGTATGTCGACGGGCCCACGTGGCGGGCCATGAGGCCCTGGCAGCAGTACCGCGTCCGGGTCCAGGCCGCCGCGGAGACCTTTGAAAAGCCCACCATTTTCGCCCGGCATTCCTCGGCCAGCGTGTGGGACATCCCGTTCATCGGGCAGAACCACCCCGTGCAGGCCCTCACGTTGAAGAACGACGGCGGGAGGTCACGTGCCGGAGTCACCCGCCACTTCGCTGCGCGTGAGGGTTTGGAAGTGGTGAAGCTGGAGGGGCTCCTGGTCACCGGACGCGTCCGGACTGTCCTGGACCTGGCTGCTTTCAGCCCCTTCACCGAAGCCGTAGCGCCGCTGGACCACGTGCTGCGGCCGGACCTGACCCGTCACCTGCATGCCCTGACCAAAGCCGAACTGGAGACAGGCATTGGTGGGCTTTACTCCGCGGCGGCGGCGCGCAGGATCCGGACCGCCATCGCCTTTGCCGATCCCGCATCCGCGTCAGCAGGCGAGTCCTGGAGCCGTGCCCTGATCCACGTGGCCGGCTTCGAACCCCCGATCCTCCAGCAGCGCTTCACGGATGCCGCCGGACTGGTGGGGTACTCGGACTTCTACTGGAAGGACTCACGGGTCATTGGGGAGTTCGACGGCGAAGAGAAGTACGTCAAACCCGAGTTCCTCAAGGGCCGGACCACATCCGAGGCCGTTCTCGCTGAGAAGAACCGCGAAAACCGGCTTCGTTCGTTGGGATTCCGCGTGGAGCGGTGGGACTGGGCGGACCTCGCTGCGGCTGGAACGCTGGAACGGAAACTGGCGGCGGCAGGCGTGGCCCGGCGTCGTACGCGTTCCGCTGTTTTCGACGCGCAAAACTTCCCATGACACGATCCCTCCATGGCGCGGCGCTTATTTGGAGTGCGCTCAGGAATTTGCGCGTCGGGCCGGAACTTGAGCAGCGGAAATGAGGATGCGCGTCGCTCGGGGGTGGATGGAACCCTCGCCCTGCCGCAAAATAGGCAGTAGGCTTACTATCTTGCAGCTGGGCGCATGCAGTGCCTGATGACCAGAACCCTATTTGGCGGTTTGAGCGCGTAAAAGGAGTCCCATCATGAAAGCTCTTGTATGGCACGGCGAAGGCGACATCCGCCTGGACAACGTGGACGATCCCACCATCCTCGATCCGAACGACGCCATTGTCCGCATCACCCGCAGCGCCATCTGCGGCACCGACTTGCACTTCATCCGCGGCACCATGTCCGGCATGAAGGAAGGCACCATCCTGGGCCATGAAGCCGTGGGAGAGGTGACGGCCGTGGGCAAGGCCGTGCGGCGGTTCGCGCCCGGGGACCGCGTGATTGTCTCCTCGACCATGTCCTGCGGCGTGTGCTGGCAGTGCCGGGCCGGACATACTGCGCAGTGCGATGTTGCCAACCCGAACGGCCCGCAGGCGGGGACGTGCTTCTTCGGCGGACCGGAGACCACCGGCCCCATCAACGGGCTGCAGGCGGAGTACGCGCGGATTCCGTGGGCCTCGAACACCCTGACCCGGCTGCCGGACAATGTCAGCGACGAACAGGCCATCCTGCTTTCGGACATCTTCCCCACGGCCTGGTTCGGCGCGCAGCTGGCCGGCATCCAGCGCGGCGACACGGTGGCCGTGTATGGCGCGGGCATTGTGGGGCAGCTGGCAATCGCGTCCGCGTTCCGGCAGGGTGCGTCGCGGGTGTTCGCCGTGGACGGGATCGAGACCCGGCTGGTCCAGGCGCTCGACCAGAACGCAGATGTCATCAATTTCAACAGCGAGGACCCCGCGGAGGCCCTGCAGGAGGCGACGCAGGGAATCGGCGTGGACGCGGTGATCGATGCCGTTGGCGTGGATGCGCAGCGGCCCTGGGCCGGGCCCGCGGCGGCCAAAGGCGAGGAGCAGGCGGAGCAGTTCGCGCAGGAAGTGGCCGAGGTTGCCCCGTCCACCAATGTGCAGGGCGACAACTGGGTGCCGGGGAACGCGCCGTCGCAGGTTTCGCAGTGGAGCATCGAGACCGTGCGGAAGTACGGCCGCATCGGGATCATTGGCGTGTACAGCCCGGCGATGATGACCTATCCCATTGGCCAGGCCATGAACAAGAATCTGACCATCCGGATGGGCAACTGCGACCACCGATCGGTCACGCCGCCGCTGGTGGACCTGGTGGCCTCCGGTGTCTTCGACCCCACCACATTCATCACCCAGCACGAACCGATCAGCGACGTGGTGGACGCCTACCTGAACTTCGACCGGCGCGAGGAAGGCTGGCTGAAGACGGTGCTGACCACCGCATAGCCTCCCCCTGCACCACCGGCGGTCCGCTCCTTTTGGCGCTGGCCGCCGCCGTGTTTCCCCTGCCGGGCATTTCTGCGGGAAATCGTTGCGCTGACGTCCGGTTGCGGGGGACGATCTTAGGCGTCAACACATTGGCGTGTCTCCCTGGCGGGGCCCGGACAAGGCAAGGGTGGGAAACCGTGACGAAACAAGTCCCTGATGCAGACGGGGCACGGCCGTCGATGCTGGCTCTCGCGGAGGTTTTCAAGGCCGCGGCCCATCCGGTGAGGGCGCAGGTCCTGGACACGCTGTCCCATGGCGGGTCTTCCATCCCGGAACTCTGCGCGGCTACCGGCGAGAAGGCCTCGCACCTGTCGCGCCACCTGGCCCAACTGCGGAGCCAGCGGCTGATCGAGTGCCAGCGCTCCGAGGGGCGGCTGATGTACCGGCTCGCTAGCCCTGAGGTGGCGAACCTGCTTGCCGCCGCACGCTCCGTGCTGCAGGCGCAGGTGGCGGCTGCCGTGGTCCGCGCGAACTACACACCGAGGCGGACGCATAACGTTGCCACACCTATGCCGGCGCCGCCTGGCGTCCCTGGTACCACCCCGGCAACCTTTTCCGACGAGCAGTTTGCGGAGCTGGAACATACCCTGGCATCGCGGGCGGTGATTGCTGACGCGTGCGAAGCAATAGCTGCGCGATGCGGCTTTACCTTGGACGAGGCGGCGAAGCACCTCATCATGACGGCGCGCAACGCCAACCTCACTCTTCGGGCAGCGGCCGCCCAGGAGCTGCAGAACGCGCAGCACGGGACCGGATCCTGATCCCCGATCTCCATGTCCTCCCCATCCATCCGATACTAAGGTCCCTTGACCTTGCAGCGGAGCGAGGGCCACACTTCTAGCAGAATTGACGAAAACGTCTATCCGTCAATTCTCTGGCCGGCCACCCGGTCCAAGGAAGCCAGCAGGAAGCCCGGGGGCACCGCTCTCCCCGTTATTGGGGGGTTCCTGGTGTGGATTGGATGGGGAGGGGACAGGCTGCCCTTTCCCCATCCACTTCCGGCCGTCAATACTGGCGATTTTGGCGGCAGGCGTCCCTATTCGCCGACGGTCTCCTGAAGGACCTCCCGTGCCACATCATGCAGTGGCGTACTCTCGCCCCGGGAGCGGGCCAGCAGGACCGCCAACGCTTCCTGCGAGGTGAGATTCAGCCGCTCAATCAGGATGCCCTGGGCCTGGGCGATCATGTCCCTGTTAGTCAAGGCCTCGGCTAGCTCGTCAGTCATCCGCTGCGCAGCCGCCCGGTCCCGCACATGGCCCAGCAGGACCGCGGCCGGGGCAGCGAGCCGCTCGATCAGGAACACCGAGTTGTCGTCGAACGCCAGCGGGACGGGTGAATAGACTTTCAGGGCACCGATCGGCCTTCCCTCAGGCGTCAGCGGCGCGCTGAGGACCGACCGCAGCGGAAAGCCGGCAACTGCCGCCGTCCACTCCGGCCAGCGGGTTTCCCTCCATGTGTCCTGGATGATGACGGCGCGCTGCCCGGCCCAGGCGCTCAGGCATGGCCCCTGGCCCAGTTCATACTGCAACTTGTCCGCCTGGAGCACCAGACTGTCTGTGGCACCTATGGTTTCGCCGCGGCCGTCGGCGCTGATCAGGGAGACCCCCGCGCCCGCAGCGTGCGGAATCACGTCCCGCAGCGCAGACGCCAGGGACTGCACGGCCCTTGAAGCATCCTCCGCGGAGAGGAGGCCGGTGACCATCCGTCCGGTGAGTCCGGCAGGCTCATAGGCCGGTGGAAGCAAATAATTCATGGCTTGGCACCTTGTCATGGCTGGGCAGCAGGGGCTGCCGAAGGTTTCGACAATATTTTGCTACCGCCTGCCCTGCCGGCGAAAGAGCGCGCCCACAGATACGTCCATTTGAGTTAGGTTAGGCTCGCCTTATACGGTTCTTCGGTGATGACAGAGACAAAGCTCACCGGCGTTCCGTTTGCCGCCGACCTTGCCCGCTTCGGAGACCGTCCCGCCGTGAGCACGGGAAGCCTGTCCCTGAGCTACGCGGAACTGGCCCTCCGCGTGGAGGAATTTGCCAGGACGTTGGGGCACGGCCGGCGGCTCATTGCGCTGGAGGCCGGGAACACCCTGCCGTCTGTGGTGGCCTACCTGGCGGCCTTGTCCTCGGGCAATCCCCTGCTGGTCCTTCCAAGCGGCGAGTCCGCCGCAAATGCGCTGATAACTGCCTACGATCCGGACATCGTAGTCCGGACATCCCACCCCGGTGACGTGGCCCTGGACGTGCGCCGGGAGCAGACCTGCCACGACCTGCACCCCGATCTGGCCCTGCTCCTCAGCACGTCCGGATCCACCGGCTCCCCCAAGTTGGTCCGCCTTTCCGCGGACAACATCCAGGCCAACGCCGCGGCAATCGCTGAATACCTGCAGCTGCAACCGGCCGACAAAGCTGCCACCACCCTTCCGCTCTCCTACTGCTACGGGATGAGTGTGGTGAACAGCCACCTTCTGGCGGGCGCGTCCCTGGCGCTGACGGACCTCTCGGTTGTGGACCCCTGTTTCTGGGACCTGGTCCGCACCGGTAACGTGACCTCATTCGCCGCCGTACCGTACACCTTCGACCTCCTGGACCGCGTGGGATTCCGGGACATGGACCTGCCGAACCTGCGCTACATCACCCAGGCCGGCGGACGGCTGGCACCGGAGCGGGTGCGCTGGTACGCCGACCTGGGCCGGCGGAAGGGGTGGGACCTGTTCGTGATGTACGGCCAGACCGAGGCCACGGCGCGGATGGCATACCTGCCGCCGGAGCAGGCCGTGGTGCATCCCGAGTCCATCGGCGTACCCATCCCGGGCGGCTCCTTCCGGCTGGAGCCGGTCGCCGGGCTGGACGCCGATGAACTGGTGTATTCCGGCCCCAACGTGATGCTGGGGTACGCCGAACGGCCGGAGGACCTCGGCCTGGGCCGGGTCCTGACCGAACTGCGCACGGGCGACCTGGCCAGGCGAGCGCCCGAGGGGCTGTACCAGATTGTTGGCAGGCGCAGCCGCTTCCTGAAAATTGCCGGGCTCCGCGTGGACCTGGGACACGTGGAGCGGATTCTGACGGACCTCGGTGTCACGGCGGCCGCCGCCGGTTCCGACGCCGCGGTGACTGCCGCCGTCGAAGGCGACCACGACCTCCCCCTGCTCGCCAAAACCCTGGCGCAGGACCTGGGCCTGCCGCGCGCCGCCGTCGGACTTCACCGCGTCGAAGCCATACCGCGCCTTGGCAACGGAAAGCCCGACTATCCGGCCGTCCTCGCCCTCGGCCGTGGTGAAGAAGCGCACGACGGCGGCACTGCAGTTCCCGGCGCGGGCTCCACTGATGTGCCGCGCATCTTCGCGGAGGTGCTTGAAGTGGACCGCGTCGCCGACACCGATACGTTCGTATCCCTGGGCGGCGACTCCCTGTCCTATGTGGCGGCGTCTGTCCGGCTGGAGCATGCACTCGGGTACCTTCCCGAAGGCTGGCACCTGATGCCTGTCTGCGAACTGACGCCTGCGCCGCACGTGGCACCGGCTGCCGCGCCCGCCGGCAAACCTGCGGGGACCCGGGTTCACCGGGTGCAGCGCCCGTTGCTTGCACCAATGGAGACGGGAATCGTGCTCCGTGCGGTGGCGATCATTGCCATCGTCTCCACGCACATCGGGTTCTTCCACTGGCAGGGCACCGCGCATGTGCTCATGGCCGTGGCGGGGTACAACTTCGCGCGGTTCCAGCTGGCCGGGGAGCGTGGTGCGCGGTTCCGGCGGCACCTGCGCAGCATCGCCCGGATCGCCGTGCCCAGCATCGCCGTCATCGGGTTCGCCTTCGCCGTCACGGACAAATACGCCTGGCACAACGTAGTCCTGCTCAATCCGCTGCTGGGCCCTGAAGGATGGAGTGACTACTCGCGGTTCTGGTTCGTGGAGATTCTGGTCCACATCCTCCTTGGCCTTTCCCTGCTGCTGGCGATACCGGCCGCTGACCGGGTGGTGCGGCGCTGGCCGTGGGCGTTCGGCGTGGTTCTGGTTGCCGTTGACCTGCCCCTGCTTTATGGCCTGGTGGACAGCCGCTACCCGGGCCAGGGTCCGGTGCTGTGGCTGTTCGGACTGGGCTGGGCGGCCGCCGCCTCCCGCACCCAGTGGGAGCGGATCGCGGTGACGGGTCTTGCCTTCCTCACGGTTCCCGCGTCCTTCGACAACCCCTACCGCAGCGCCACCATCCTCGCCGGCTGCCTGGTCCTGCTCTGGCTTCCCACGCTGCGGGTTCCCCGCGGACTGCGCCGGGTCACGGCGCTGCTGGCCAGCGCCTCGCTGTACATTTACGTCACGCACTGGCTGGTGTACCCCCTGTTCGACTCCGCTGATGTCTTCGAACCCCTGGCCAAAGGCCTCGCGGTACTGGCCTCCCTGGCCTGCGGGGTCCTGTACTGGGCGGCGGCAACACGCGCCATGGGCCTGGGGGAACGGTGGCTGAAGGGGCGCCCGGGGAGTCTGCGTGGACGCCCAGCGGCGGTGCGTTCCGGCGGCAGGTGAGCCGCCGTCGTCGTACCTTTTTCGAGCCGTATTGCTGTACGCGGTGAAGGAGCAGCAAAGTAGTAGGCATGGAAGACGTCACCGGGACCATCGAGCTCTCCGGGGAGCTGCTGCACCTCAAGTGGGGGCACGGGGATGTGGTCACGGAACGCGATGCTGTGGCGCTGATGGAGCGCGCCAAAGAGCTTAGCGGCGGCCGCGCCCTGCCGCTGCTGGTGGAAATAACCGGCGTGGAGTGGATTGACCAGGGGGCGCTAAAGGCCTTTGCCGGTACCTGGCCCCTGACGCGTGCCGCCGTGGTGGGCACCTCCCCCGTGGACCAGACCCTTGCCAGCTTCTACACCGGCAGGCACAAGCCGGTGCACCCCACCCGGTACTTCACGTCCATGGATGAGGCGATGGCGTGGCTGGAGGAGGGCGGCTGATTTCGCCTGGCGCCGGGCATTCAGGAGCGGCAAGGAACCTGCGCATCGAAACCATTTGCTCGGCTTCGGGAGGCTTGTTCCTTGTTGACAGGAATGCGCAGGACTATGTTGGAGCTACTCCGGGCCTTACTGGGAAGGCCACAGCTGGCAGGTCTCCGCAGAGGTATCTCATGAGTTACGTGCCGGTCAGCCGACGCACCATCAGGCGGCATCGGGAATCCGAACGGTCCACCCGGCGCCTGGTTGTAGCCCTTGCCGCAGCGGCTGTGGTGGCCTGGCTGCTGTCCGTCAGCTTGTCACCCATGGTCTATGTCGATGGATACGTCCATGCCGTCGACCTCGTGGTGCACGACCTCTGCCTTGTTGTGGCTTTTGGCGCCATCATCCTGGTCGACTGGCATGGTTTTCTGTGGTTGACCGGCCGGCGCGGACTTGGCGATATCATTCGACTGGACGGGGCTGCGACGCCGCTCATCTGGGGCGGTCTTGCCGGGCTGCTCGCCACCGGTGCGTTCCTGAGCCCACATCTGGAAAACCCCATGACCGACGTCAAGCTCGCTGCGGTTCTTGTCCTCAGCCTGAACGGGATCATGCTTGTCCCCCTTATGCGGCGGCTCGCCCGGCTGCCGGCCGACACCACCTTCACGGACTTGTCCCCTGGCCAGCGGGTGCACTTGCTGGCCTGCCTGGCCGTGTCACAGCTGTGCTGGTGGACAGCAATCAATCATTGGGTTCATCAACGCTGAGTCCTGAAGCCGGGGTCCTGGCATGCTTAGTGACGCGCAGAAGCGCCCGCGACGCGCATATTCCTTTTCGCGGCCCGTATATGGGCTGCGCAAAGGAATATGCGCGTCGAAACGGAATATGGGCCTCGCAAACGAATACCCGCGGAAGCGCGGGTCAGGTGGCCTCCCGGGCCGGGACCACAGCCGCTGTCTGCGTGGCGGCCCAGCTGGCCAGTATCTTCAGCGCATCCTCCGACGGCGTGCCAGGCTCGGCCGTATAGATGTTGATCCGCAGCCCCGGGTCCGCGGGGAGTTCCATCGCTTCGTAGGTGAGGTCCAGGTCCCCCACGATGGAGTGGTGCAGGCGTTTGCGGCCCGTGCGGTGGTACTTCACGTCGTGCCGGGCCCAGCGGATGCGGAACTCCTCGCTGCGGGTTGAGAGCTCGCCGATCAAGTCCGAGAGGTCCTTGTCGTACGGGTTCTTCCCGGCGGTGGAGCGCAGGACCGCCACGATGTCATCCGCGCTCCGCTCCCAGTCGCGGAAGAACTCCCGCGCCTTCGGATTCAGGAAGGTGAACCGCGCACTGTTGGGCGGAGTGACCGGCTCCGCCATCATTTCCAGGTACAGGGCCCTGCCGAGCTCATTGGAGGCCAGCACATCGCCGCGGTCGTTGCGGACCCAGGCAGGCGCCGCCGTAATCGCATCGATGACCCGCTGCACGCTGGGACGCACCGCTAAGGGACTCCGCTTGCGCCGCACCCGCGGGGCGGCGGTGGCCGCCCGGGCCAGGTCGAAAAGGTGGGCCGTCTCGGCGTCGTCCAACTGCAGGGCGCGCGCCAGGGCCTCCAGGACGCTGTCCGACGCGCCGGACAGGTTTCCCCGCTCCAGCCGGATGTAATAGTCAACGCTCAGCCCGGCCAGCATCGCCACTTCTTCCCGGCGCAGCCCCGCCACGCGCCTGGTGCCGCCGTACGCGGGCAGCCCGGCCTCTTCCGGCGTGAGCCGGGCGCGGCGGGAGGTCAGGAATTTCCGCACGTCTTCGCTGTTGGTCATGGATTCAACGGTACGCGTGCCCCAACCGGCGAAGGAGGGACTGGCAAGCCCTCCCACAATCGCGGACACCCACATAGCGTGAAGGCATGGAACTCAAACTCAACAACGGTGTCACCATGCCCGCACTCGGCCTGGGCGTTTTCCAAAGTCCCCCGGAAGAGACGACGGCGGCCGTCCAGACCGCGCTGGAGGTGGGCTACCGGCACATCGACACCGCCGCCGCGTACGGCAATGAGCGGGAGGTGGGCGAAGGGATCAGGCGTTCGGCCCTGGCGCGCGAAGACGTCTTTATCGAGACCAAGGTGTGGGTCAGCGACTACGGCTACGATCAGGCGCTGCACGCGTGGGACAAGGCCGTGGGCAAGCTGGGCGTGGAGCAGCTGGACCTGTTCATCCTGCACCAGCCCGCCCCGGACCGGTTCGACAAAACCGTCGCCGCGTACAAGGCCTTGGAAACCCTGCTCAAGGATGGACGGGTGCGGGCCATCGGCGTCAGCAACTTCATGCCCCACCACCTGCAGCAGCTGCTGGCGGAAACCGACGTGGTCCCGGCCGTCAACCAGATCGAGCTCCACCCGTACTTCCAGCAGCCGGCTGTCCAGACCATCGATGAGGACCACCGGATCCTTACCCAGGCCTGGTCACCCATCGGTGGCATCACGTTCTACCCCGGCTGGGGCGAGAACCGGAAGAACGTCATGCGCGACCCGGTGATTGCCGGCATCGCGCAGGCCCATGGCAAGACGCCCGCCCAGGTGATGCTGCGCTGGCACCTGCAGCAGGGCCGCTCCGCCATCCCCAAGTCCACCAATCCCACACGCATTGGGGAGAACTTCGACGTGTTCGATTTCGAGCTCGCCGCCCAGGAACTCACTGCCATCGACGCCCTGGACTCCGGCGTCCGCAGCGGCCCGGACCCCGACGTGGCCCGCCCGGAGCGGTTCGCCATGGTCATCCCCGAAGCCTAGACCGCCCCAGATAGAAGGAGCACAGCATGGATTACCGCCCGCTTGGCCGCACCGGTGTGCAGGTCAGCCCCCTCTGCCTCGGCGCGATGATGTTCGGCCCGTGGGGCAACAACGACCGCGCCGACGCCACCCGCATCATCCACCGCGCCCTGGACGCCGGCATCAACTTCATCGACACCGCGGACGTGTACTCCGGCGGTGCCTCCGAAGAGATCGTGGGGGAAGCGCTCGCAGGAAGGCGCGACGACGCCTTCCTCGCCACCAAGTTCTTCATGCCCATGGACGAGAAGGACCCCAACCAGCGCGGCGGCTCCCGCCGGTGGATCATGCGCGAGGTGGAGAACTCCCTGCGCCGCCTGAACACCGACTACATCGACCTCTACCAGGTGCACCGGCCCAGCCCGGACACCGATGTGGAGGAGACCCTGGGTGCCCTCACCGACCTGGTCCGCCAGGGCAAGGTGCGGTACATCGGTTCCTCGTCCTACTCTGGCTCGCAAATCGTGGAGGCGCAGTGGGCCTCCCGCCAGCGCAACCTGGAGCGGTTCGTCACCGAGCAGCCGCCCTACTCCATCCTGGTCCGCGGCATCGAGGAGGATGTCCTTCCCACGGTGCAGCGGCACGGGATGGGCACCCTCACCTACAGCCCGCTGGCCGGCGGCTGGCTTTCGGGCCGGTGGCGGAAGGACTCGGCGTCCCGGCCCACGTCGTCAGCGCGGCCGAGTGCCCGGTTCGACATGACGCAGCCGGCCAACCAGCGCAAGCTCGACATCGTGGAGGAGCTGGCCCAGGTGGCCGAATGGGCAGGCGTCACACTCATCGAGATGGCCATCGCGTTCGTCATCAACCACCCCGGCGTCACCTCCGCCATCGTCGGCCCGCGCACCATGGAGCAGCTGGAGTCCTACCTCCCGGCCGCGGACACCGTCCTGGCCCCCGAGGTGCTGGACCGCATCGACCAGCTGGTCGCCCCCGGCGTCACCGTCAACCCGGACGACAACAGCTACGGCGCCCACGAACTGACGCCCAACGCACGACGGCGGCACCGGCACTAAGTGCCTGCCCCCGCCAAATCCCCCACGAAAGGAAATACCAATGGCAACATGGCTCATCACAGGCTGCTCCACCGGACTTGGCCGGGCGCTCGCGGAGGCCGTGCTCGCGTCCGGGCACAACGCCGTCGTCACCGCCCGGAACGTGGACACGGTGCAGGACATCACTGCCGGCTTCCCGGACACCGCGCTCCCCCTGGCCCTCGACGTCACCGACAAGGCGCAGATCGCCGCAGCGGTGAAGCAGGCGGAGGAGAAGTTCGGCAGCATCGACGTGCTGGTCAACAACGCCGGCTACGGCTACCGGGCGGCAGTGGAGGAAGCGGACGACGGCGACATCCGGCGTTTGTTCGACACGAACTTTTTCGGGGCAGTGGACATGGTCAAGGCAGTCTTGCCGGGCATGCGCGCCAACAAGGCCGGCTCCATCCTGAACATTTCGTCCATCGGCGCACGGATCACACCGCCCGGCTCCGGCTACTACGCGGCCACCAAGGCTGCGCTGGAAGGCATGTCGGGGTCGCTCCGCAGCGAGCTGAAGCCGCTGGGCATCAACGTCACCGCCATCGAGCCCGGCGGCTTCCGCACCGACTTCGCCGGCCGCTCGCTCACGCAGTCCGCTTCGGCGATCGGTGACTACGCGGACACCGCGGGCAGGCGCCGCAAGGAACACGACACCGCGCACGGCAACCAGCCCGGCGACCCGGACAAGGCAGCAAGGGCGATCATCGCCGTCGTGGAATCCCCCAACCCGCCGGGCCTGCTGGTCCTAGGCACGGACGCGTTCGGCGCCTTCGGCAAGGTGGCGGAAGCACAGCGCGCCGAGCTTGAGCAGTGGCAGGAGCTGAGCACCAGCACCGACATCACGGACTGACCCTGCTGCTGGCTTGGCCCGCCACCGTGCATTCCCGCCCAGTTGCTCTTCCGCTTTTCCCGGACCGCGCCGTGGCTGACGGCGTGTCCAGGCCCGGGTACCGGAGCGGCCGGGAGTAACTGGGCTGGAGTGCGGGGAACCGAATATGGGCAGGCGCGTCGCCGGGGATCGACGGGTACTCGGACCCTACCTACCGGGCCGGAATGCGCCAAGAATCGCAAGTACCAACGCGAGGAAGGGCTTCGGCGATGATGTGGGGTTATGGGCAGGGCGCAGGGTGGTGGCTCTGGGCCATCCTGACGCTCCTGGGCATTGCGCTGCTCGTCATCGTGGCCGTGCGG
Source organism: Arthrobacter sp. FW306-07-I (assembly GCF_021800405.1). Classification (NCBI taxonomy): domain Bacteria; kingdom Bacillati; phylum Actinomycetota; class Actinomycetes; order Micrococcales; family Micrococcaceae; genus Arthrobacter; species Arthrobacter sp. FW306-07-I. The sequence continues at coordinate 3,432,486 of NZ_CP084550.1, forward strand.
GTTTTCGGCGGTGGTATCCGGAGCGGCGGGCAGGGGCGGGAAGGGCCGCCGGCATCGACGGCGCGGCAGATCCTCGATGAGCGCTTCGCGAGGGGTGAACTGACCGCGGAGCAGTACCGCGAACAGCTCAGGGTGCTCGGCGAGGGCCGGTAGTGCGCCCCATAAGCCGCCGGCAGGCGCTCCTCCTCGGCGGGCTGGGGGCTGCGGGCACTGTGGCAGGCGGAGCCGGCCTGATCTGGTCCCTGTCCTCCCCCGCCGCCCGGCCCCCTGGCGGCAACCTGATCCAGCCGGAAGAACTCCGGAGCGGGAACGGGCAACTGCCGGTTCGGCTCGCAGCCGGCCCTGCGCAGGTCCAGCTGGGCGGGCGGCAGGCCACGGCGCTCGCGTACAACGGCAGCGTGCCCGGGCCCACCCTTCGCCTCAAGGCTGGGGACACCCTCAGGATAAGTCTCGCCAACGGCATGTCCCAGCCCACCAACCTGCACGTGCACGGCCTCCACGTGTCGCCCGAGAACAATGGGGACAACGTGTTCGCTGCCGTCGCGCCAGGCACTTCCTTCGACTACGAATACCGGCTGCCCGCGGATCATCCGCCCGGCCTGTACTGGTACCACCCCCATCATCACGGGATGGTGGCCGACCAGGTCTTCGCCGGGCTCTATGGAGCCATCATCGTGGAGGACCCTGAGCCAATCGAGGCCAGCGCCGAGTGTGTGCTGGTGGTATCGGACACCTCGGTGGACGGTCTGGGGAACATCAGCGCCACGTCAGCGATGGGGCGGATGGCGGGCCGGGAGGGCGAACTGCTCCTGGTGAACGGCCAAATCAACCCCCAGTTCACTTCCCGTCCCGGGCAGCGGGAACGGTGGCGCGTCGTCAACGCCTGTGTAGCGCGCTACCTGCAGCTGCGGCTGGACGGGCAGCAAATGCAGCTGCTGGGCATGGACTCCGGCCGGCTCGGCGAACCGCGGCAGGTGGAAGATCTGGTGCTGACCCCCGGTAGCCGGGCTGACCTGCTGATCACCACCAAGGCCGGCACCTCCTCTTTGCGCGCGTTCCAGTACAACCGCGGCAGCACCGCCGGGATGATGGGCCAGGGGCCTGGGCCGCTTGGACCCGCAGAGCCGGCCGACGGCGTGGCGCTGGCTTCTTTCCAGGTGGCCGGCGAAGCTGCCCCTCCCCAGGCAGCAGTACCTGCACAAAGAGCGCCTATGGACCTGAGGGGTGCAGCAGTGGCCGCCCACCGGCAGATCGTCCTGTCCGCCGGCATGGGAATGGGCGGGGCCGGCATGATGCGCTTCACCATCAACGGCAGGGAGTTCGATCCGGCCAGGACCGATATCACCGCCGCGGCCGGAACCGTCGAGGAATGGACCCTTATCAACAGCAGCACGATGGACCACGCGTTCCACCTGCACGTCTGGCCCATGCAGGTCGTCGAGCAAAACGGTCAGCGAGACTCCTCCCCCGACTGGCGCGACGTGGTGAACCTACCGGCAAACGGACGGATCACCGTCCGGGTGGCATTCGCGGACTTCCGCGGACGCTCCGCCTACCACTGCCACATCCTGGACCACGAGGATCTTGGCATGATGGGCGCTATTGAGGTTCGGTGAGCAATCGGCACCCTGCAGGGCAACCATCCAGGCCCCTAACGAGGCGTCAAAATTGAGTAGTTAGTACTCATGACACGGCGCGTAGCCGGTGCGAAAGTGGATTCTATAGCTCCATCACGTCACAAGAGGAACCACCATGGCAGCAAAACGGCGTCGCTCGCGCAGCAAGGGCGGCGGCACTATCGGGTGCGCCCCCTTCCTGGTCCTGATCGTCATAGCCATCATCATCAAATTCTGGTGGGTCATCCTCATCAGCCTGGGTGTGGTGGCAGTGACGGTGGCGCTGGTCCGCACTACGAAGGCTCCGGCCCGTCCGGCTCCGATACCCCCACCTAAGCCGCAACCCGTCATTGCCGCACCCCATGTACCCGTTGGCGGCGACGACCTCACAGCCCACATGCGCAACCAAAAACGGGCCGGCCGCGAACGGGACCTGCAGGAATGGGACTACGAGTGGATCCGGCTGGCCCATCCAGGCAAGAGCCTCCGCGAAGTCAATGAAATCGCGAACGCCCACTTCGCGCGCGGCCGCTCCATCGGCATCAACTGGGGTGAGCCTTCCGGCCCATGAGTCCCGGCCAACCATGCATTCCCGCCCAGTTACTCTTCCGCTCCTCCAGCGGCGCGCCGTGAGGGACGGCGTGCCCTTGGCTGTGCACCCGGGCGGCCGGGAGTAACTGGGCTGGAACGCACACCTACCCCGAAATGGTTTCGCTGCTGCGGCCGTGCTGAAGGCCCGTTGCGAACCCGATCGTCACGGGTACCGGTGCCGGCGCCGCGCAGCAGGATTCGCCGACAGAATCACCGGCATCATCCGAGTCACTGGGGATGCTGGTGGAGCACACCCCGGTTTCCGGCAGTTCGAGTTCCACGGCGTCCGCGGCCTCGGTGTCTCCGGCCAGGGCTGCGGCGATGGAGCGGACCTGCTCGTACCCGGTGGCCATCAGGAAGGTGGGCGCCCGGCCGTAGGACTTCATGCCGGCCAGGTAGAAGTCCGTCTCCGGCTGGGCCAGGATGCGGGCGCCGTGGGCAGGGACGGTTCCGCAGCTGTGGAAATCGGGATCGATCAGCGGGCCGAGGTCTTTGGGTGCCTCCACCGCCGGGTCCAGGTCCAGGCGCAGCTCGGAGAGCATGGCCAGGTCCGGGCGGAAACCGGTAGTGGGAATGACGCGGTCCACCTCAACAGCGCGGCCGTCCGTTGAGTGCACTGTCACCGCGCCGTCATGCATGCCGATGGAAGCGGTGTGGAAGTCCGTCAGGAGCTGGACGGCACCCGTGTCGACGGCGGTGCGGAGCCTCGCGCCGAGCTGGCCGCGGGCGGGCAGCTGGTCGGCATCTCCGCCCCCGTAGGCCCGGGCGGGTGTGGCCGCGCGGATGGCCCAGAGCACCTCGGTGCCGGGATTGGCGCGGGCCAGCCGGGCCAGGTCAAGGACCATGTTGGCCGCCGAATGGCCGGAACCTATCACCAGGGTGCGGCGGCCGGCGAAACCACCAGCTGAAACATCGGGCAGTGGCCCCGTGACCAGGCCCGCCGCCCGGGCCTCTGCCTCGCCGGGGGCGGGCAACCCTGACGATCCCAGCGGCGCCGGGGTGCTCCAGGTGCCGGAAGTATCCACCACGGCGCGGGCAAGCACCTGGGTGACCTTGCCGCCGTCGTGCTCTATCCGCAGCAGGAACGGGGCAGTGTCCCGGCCCTGGCTCCTGCCCTTGTCCATGCCCTGCCGGCTGACGGCCACCACACGCGCCCCGGTCCTGATTCGGTCCTTCAGTTCCGGCGTTGCGGCCAGCGGTTCCAGGTACTCGGACACGATCTGGGCGCCGTACGGCAGGGCGGTGGGCCGGGGCGCTTCCCACCCGGAGCGTTCCAGCAACCGGACCGAGGCAGCGTCCAGGTTGTACTTCCACGTGGAAAAGACGCGGACGTGGCCCCACTGGCGGATGGCAGCGCCAACAGTTGGGCCTGCCTCAAGGACCAATGGCTCCAGCCCGCGTTCCAGCAGGTGCGCGGCCGCGGCCAGGCCGACGGGTCCGGCGCCGATCACGGCAACAGGCAGGGACTGCAGGGACTCGGGCGATGTAGGTTCCGGCGATGTCATGGCATGCTCCAATTCAGCTCTGGGCAGGAATGAGGGAGGCGATCAGGGCTTCCACCCGGGTCCTGATCTGGTCGCGGATGGGCCGGACGGACTCCACGCCTTTGCCGGCGGGATCCTCCAGCACCCAGTCTTCGTAGCGTTTGCCCGGGAAGTAGGGGCATTCGTCGCCGCAGCCCATGGTGATCACCACGTCCGAGTCCTGCACGGCTTCGGTGGTGAGGATCTTGGGGATCTCGGCGGACATGTCGATGCCCACCTCCGCCATGGCCTGGACCGCAGACGGGTTGACCTTCTCCGCCGGCTGCGATCCGGCGGAACGGACCTCGATGGCGCCCTGCGAGAGCGAGGTGAGGAACGCGGCGGCCATCTGGGAACGGCCGGCGTTGTGGACGCAGACGAACAGGACGGAGGGTTTGTGGCTCATGAGAGCACCTTTCGGTCAGCCGCGACGGCAGCGGCAGCGGTGAAGGAGGGGTAGAGGAAGCGGACCAGGAAGTATCCCAGGGCACCGCCCAGCAGCTGGGCCAGGATGAAGGCAGGGGCCGACGGCGGTGCGATGCCGGCAAAGGTGTCCGTGAGGGTCCGGGCGATGGTCACCGCCGGGTTGGCGAAGCTGGTGGAACTGGTGAACCAGTAGGCGGCGGTGATATACCCGCCGACGGCGAAGGCCACCCTGTCCGCCCGGCCGGACCGGACCGTGCCGAAGATGACCAGCAGCAGCCCCACCGTGGCGATGACCTCGGCCAGCCAGAGATCAGGCCCGGTGCGCTGGTGCGTGGACCAGGCGACCGCGTCCAGCCCGAACATCAGGTTCGCCGTGATGGTTCCGGCCAGCCCGCCCAAAACCTGGCCGGCAATCAACCCTGCCGCGGCCCTGGTGTCGATCATCCCCAGTGCCCGTTCCACCAGGGTCACCACCGGATTGAACGACGCCGACACCGGCTGCAGTGCCACGATCAGCGCCACCAGCGCTGCACCCGTGGCGAGGCTGTTCTGCAGAAGCTGCAGGCCGGCGTCGTCCGGGGACAGCCTGGCTGCCATCACGCCCGAGCCCACCACGGCCATCACCAGGAAGGCGGTGCCGACAAACTCGGCGGCGGCACGGCGGGAAAGTGTGCTCACGCGGCCTGCCCACCAATCAGGGCGGCCAAATTCTGCAGCGCCTCGGTCCGGGCGCGGTAGTAGACCCACACCCCCCGCTTTTCCCGGTCCAGCAAACCCACCTCGTGGAGGATCTTCAGGTGGTGGCTGATGGTGGGCTGGGACAGCTCAAAAGCGTCATTGAGGTCGCAGACGCACGCTTCGCCGCCCTCATGCGAGGCGACCAGGGACATCAGCCGCAGCCGGACCGGATCGGCCAGCGCCTTCAACAGCGGCGCGATTCCTTCCGCTTCCGGTTCTGACAACGGCTCCCTCGCCAGGGGCGCGCAGCAGGCGACGGCCTGGACGGGGGTCAGCTCCAGAGACATAGACACATGTAAATATTTACACTCATCTATGTCTTTGGCAATCCGCAGAAATCCCCCCTGCTTCCTCCGCCCCTTGCAACGCCCACAGCCACGGCAAATAGGATGGCCCCGAGAGCTTTTGGCCGCAGACGAAGGGCGCCGCAATGATCGAGATCCTGAACCCCGCTGAAGTGGCCCGCGCACGGGAGACCGGAGCCCTGGTGGCGGACATCCTGCAGGCCATGAAGAGCCGCGCCGCCGTGGGCACCAACCTGCTGGACATCGACCAGTGGACCAAGGAGCTGATCACCGAGGCCGGGGCCGAGTCCTGCTATGTGGACTATGCGCCATCGTTCGGCCGCGGCCCCTTCGGCCACTACATCTGCACGGGCGTCAACGATGCCGTGCTGCACGGACTGCCGCACAACTACGAACTGGCCGACGGCGACCTGCTCACCCTGGACCTCGCCGTCGTGAAAAACGGGGTGGCCGCCGACGCTGCCATCAGCTTCCTGGTGGGCGATTCGCGGCCGGCGGAGAGCGTGGCAATGATTGAGGCCACCGAGCGGGCCCTGGCTGCCGGGATCGCTGCGGCAGGGCCAACGGCCAAGATTGGCGACATCTCCTACGCAATCGGCCGCGTCCTCACCGACGCGGGGTACCCCATCAACACGCAGTTCGGCGGGCACGGCATCGGCTCCACCATGCACCAGGACCCGCACGTGCCCAACATGGGCCGGCCCGGCCGCGGCTTCAAGCTCCGGCCCGGGCTGCTGCTGGCGCTGGAGCCATGGATCATGGCGGACACGGCTGAACTGGTGACGGACGACGACGGATGGACGCTCCGGAGCGCCACAGGCTGCCGGACGGCCCACACGGAACACACCATCGCCATTACCGACGACGGCGCCGAGATCCTGACGCTGCCCTCGCGGTAGGTGCCGGGCCGCTTCGCCCGCTGCCGCGGCTAAGCCGGCGCAGCGGAGTACGAGCGCGCGGAGTACCGGCGCCACTTCAGTAGAGATAGACGTCCACCAGCAGGGCGGCCAGCGCGGTGAGGGCGGCGGTCGCTGCCACGCCGCGGGCTGCGTCCCGCCTGCAGGGCCCGGACATGAGGGCGATGGCGGTGCCGGCAAGGGTGAACACTCCCGTTCCCGTGTCCTGCCAGCTGATGGGGAACGGCGGAAACGGCAGGTCGTGGGAGAACAGGCCGATCGCTGCAGTCCAGTTCAGGATCGAATTCCAGGCCATGGGCATCAGGAGGGCCGCGGCTGCTGCCGTTGCCACGACCCCCACGCGCCGTTCCCTCCGCACCAGCAGGAGCAGGACCAGTGCCACGACGGCGGACAACAGGGCGCCCACGAACATCGCTTGCAGGCTCATCAAAAGCCCCCGGGGTTCATTACCCGCATACGTCCAGTCTAGGCACCGGAGGCGGGTGCGGACCCGGCGCCGGGAAGTCCTTCTATTCGGTTCCGGCCACGGAGCTGCGGCGTTCCAGGAGCAGCGTGTCCTGCCAGTGGCCCGCCTTGGGGCCGTGGTTGATCCGGGCAATCCGTTCCCGGGTTCCCACCACCCGGAAGCCCAGCTTCCGATGCAGGGCAAGGCTCGCCATGTTCTCCGGGAAAATGCTGGACTGGATGGTCCAGATTCCGGCCGCTTCCGTCGACTCAATCAGGGCGTCCAGGAGCAGCCGGCCCACGCCGCGGCCCTGTGCCTGCGGCGCAACGTAGATGGAGTGCTCCACGAGGCCCCGGTACACCTCCCGTGAAGAAACCCGGGAGACCGCGGCCCATCCCAGGACCCTGCCCGCATCTTCGGCGACGAGCCGGTGCCCAGGCAACCGCACGCCGTCGAACGCCTCCCAGGTGGGCGGCTCGCTCTCAAAGGTCGCCTCCCCCGTGGCGATGCCGGCGGCGTAGATCGCGTGGACCGCAGCCCAGTCGTCGGGGCACATGGGGCGGATGGTGACGGGACTGTCCATGCGTCCCATTATGGTGGCGCGCTGGCACCCCTCCGACCCGCGAGATGGCACTTCACGGCGATGCTCCGCGGAAGCATTGCCGTCAAGTGCCATCTCGCGCGGGGGGGGTGTGGGCGTTACGGTGCGACGGCGGTCAGCCGACGTGGACCCACGGGCGCTGGGTGACATCCGGGACGGCCTCGCGCAGCACCTCCCGGGTCACCGGCGCGATCTCTCCCTCGCCCAGGAACAGGAACCGTACCAGGTTGTTGATCGGGTTGCCCTCGGTCCAGCGGAAGTAGATGTGCGGCATGAGCCCGGTGATGTCCCTGATGTGCAGCAGGACGGAGGCGATGGTGTTGGGGACCACGGGGCCGTGGACTTCGAGGATGTGATACCCATGCCGGTTCACTCCCTTGACGTGCAGCTCGGTTTCGAAGTCCGAGGAATCATCCACCACAACCTCGAGGAACAGGGCGTCGCCGGCCAGCGGCAGGTGGCTGACCTCGATGGCGGACTCCAGCTTGTCCCGGTACGCTTCCGCGGTCATCCGCAGCGGCTCGTGCGCGATGATCGCGATGGGCCCGTCCAGGGTGCTGGACATGAACTCCAGGGCCTGCTGGTCCAGGTGCACCCGGGTGGCATGCAGCTCGAAGGAGCGGCGGATCCGGGACAGCAGCGAGATAACGATGATCCCAAGGATGAAGATGGCGGCGATCCGGATGCCCTCGGGCCGTTCGAAGATGTTGGCCACCGTGGTGTAGGCGAACACCACGGTGATGGCACCGAAACCCACCGTGAGGTTCCGCTGCCCGTGACGGCGCGCCGATAGCGTGACGGCCACGGCGGCGGAGGTCATCAGCACCAGGACGCCGGTGGCGTAGGCACCGCCCTGGGCATCGACGTCGGCCTTGAAGATGAAGGTGATCAGGAAGCCGACCAGGGTGAAGACGAGCACCAAAGGCCGGACGGCCTTGGCCCAGGCCGGAGCCATGCCGTACCGCGGCAGGTAGCGGGGGACGAGGTTCAGCAGGCCGGCCATCGCCGACGCACCGGCGAACCAGAGGATGGCGATGGTGCTGATGTCATAAACGCTGCCGAACCCCACACCGAGGTATTCGTGCGCCAGGAAGGCCAGGGCACGGCCGTTCGCCTGGCCACCGGGCTGGAATTCCTGTTCCGGGATCAGGACAACCGTAATGAAGCTGGTGGTCAGCAGGAAGGCGCTCATGATCACGGCGGCGGTGGTGAGCATGCGGCGGGTACCCCGGATGCGGCCGGCCGGATTTTCCTCGGTGTCGTCCGCTTTCCCCAGGACCTGCGGCATCACGGCCACGCCGGTTTCGAAGCCGGACAGTCCCAGGGCCAGTTTGGGGAACACGAGGAGCGCGATGGCCACGGCCATCACCGGATTTCCGTGCGACACCCAGAGGTTGGTCCACCAATCCCCCATGGCGGCGGGGTGCGAGAGTACCTGAACGAAAGTAACGGCAACCACGATAGCGTTCAGGCCCAGGTAGAACACCACCAGGACAACGGCGATGCCGATGGCTTCCTTGAAGCCGCGCAGGAACACAGCGGCCAGCAACGCAAGCAGGAAGAGCGTTACGGGGACGTTCTGGCCCTGCAGCCACCCCGGAGCCACCGGGTTCCCGAGCAGGTGCGCGGTGGCGTCTGCTGCCGAAAGGGTCATGGTGATCATGAAGTCAGTGGCTGCGAATCCCAGGAGGACCAGCACCAGGAGCTTGCCGCCCCAGCGCGGCAGCAGCCGCTCGAGCATGGCGATGCTGCCTTCACCGCGGGGGCTTTCGCCGGCAACCCTGCGGTACACCGGCAGGGCGCCCAGCAGGGTCACCGCCACCAGTACCAGGGTGGCCAGCGGGGAGATGACCCCTGCTGCAAGCGCAGCAATGGCCGGCTGGTAGCCAAGGGTGGAAAAGTAGTCCACCCCCGTCAGGCACATGACCTGCCACCATGTGTGCTTCTTCTCATGCTGCGTCGGCACGCCCCCGGGACCGGGATGGGCGCCCTTGCTGTCCTGGAGCCCGAAGAGCAGCCAGCCCTGGAACGTCTTCCTTCCGTGCGCGTGATGCGCGGAAGGATCCGCCGGGGGCCTGCTTAACGTGGTCATGTTTGCCTTTCCGCGCTGCCCTTTGCACCGCGACCACCTGCGAAGCTAGCACCGGCCAAAACGCCCCAAGCGCCAAAACGGGATTTCTTAATGATTCCTTGACGCCTGGTTTGGGACGGCAGGCTGCGGGACTAGGATGGGTCCACCGCGGCCTGAACGTGGTGGGCCACGGAAAGCACAGCCGAACACCGAAAGGAAACCCGGCACCATGGCAGACACTCCCAATCCCATCCAGATCCAGAAGTTCCTGGGCGGCATCGACTACCCGGCGAAGCGTGAAGACCTGCTGTCCCGGGCCAAGGAATCCGGCGCCGACAACAACGTGATGGAGGCCCTCGAGGCACTCCCCGACCGGGAATACGACAGCCCCACCGCTGTCAGCTCCGCGATTTCGGACAGCAACTCCTAGGCGGGTTCGCAGGAGGCGGTTTCCGCCCCCAGTAAGCTGGCGGCATGCCCGCCCTTGCCGCCCTGCTGCCCACCCTGGTGGCCATTGCCATCCTGGCGGCACTCACGGTGGGCATCCTGTGGGGCGCGCGGACGCCGTCGTACCTCTCCCCTGCCCTGGCCATCCTCCGCGGCGCGGCCCAGCTGGCGGTGATCAGCCTGGTGCTGGGCGGCGTCATCACCAACCCGCTCTGGGTGGGGGCGGCCCTGCTGGTCATGTTCACCGTGGCATCCGTGACGGCGACGCGGCGGCTCACCTGGTCCTGGCGGCGCTTTGCCGTGGTGGCCGCAACGATGGCTGCGGGCATCCTGGTGACGGTGGCCATCGTGTTTGGCACAGGTGCCATCGAATTCTCCCCGCGATACGCGCTGGCGGTGGGCGGGATCGTGATCGGCAACTCCATGACCATCGCCACGCTTGCCGGCCGCCGCTTCTTCGAGGCCGTCCTGGAGCAGTGGGACCAGGTAGAGGGCTGGCTGGCGCTGGGGGCAACACCCCGGCAGGCCACCCTGATCCAGGCCCGGCAGGCAGTGCACTCGGCGTTGATCCCCTCCACGGACCAGACCAAGACCACCGGGCTTGTCACACTGCCCGGCGCGTTCGTGGGTGCCATCTTCGGCGGCGCCTCTCCCCTGGAGGCGGGCCGGTTCCAGGTGGTGGTGCTGGCCTCGATCATGGCGGCCGGATCCATCACCGCCGTGGCGCTGATCCGTTCGCTGGGCAACGTGAAGGTGCGTCCCGAGCCGCTGTGACCGGGCGCGCCGTCTGCCCGGGACGGTTTGGCGCTGCGGAAGTTCCTTCCCGCGCCGCAAAAACGATGGCGCTACCGATATTCCGGTAGCGCCATCGTTTTTGCGCGTCGAAAGTACCGTCGCGCGTCGAAAATGTATTTGAGGATCTAGCCTTCCTTCACCAGCGCTGCTTCCAGGTTGATCTTCACCTTGTCGCTGACCAGCACGCCGCCGGCTTCCAGGGCCGCGTTCCAGGTCAACCCGAACTCCTTGCGGCTGATCTCGGTTTCAGCGGAGAACCCGGCACGGGTGGCGCCGAAGGGATCGACGGCAACACCGGTGAACTCGACCTCAAGTTCCACCGGCCGGGTGACACCCTTGATGGTGAGGTCCCCGGTCAGCGTGTACTCCTCGCCGTCGCCCTCGACATGGGTGCCGCGGAACGTCATCTCGGGGTACTGCTCCACGTCGAAAAAATCCGCCCCGCGGACATGGGCATCCCGGTTGGCATCCCCGGAAGTGAAGCTGGCGGTGTACACGGTGGCATGCACGGACGAGTCCGCCAGGGATTCGCCCACGCGCGCTTCCGCCGACGCTTCTGTGAAGCGGCCCCGGACCTTGCTGATCCCGGCATGGCGGACGCTGAAGCCGATCTCGCTGTGGGCCATGTCCAGGGTCCATGTTCCCGGCGTGAGTTCCTTGGGAAGGGTCATCGCTGTTCTCCTTACTCGTAGGGCCGCAGGCGCTTCTGCCCGCTAAAGGCGCAATATTCCAGACACCCCTAAATATTCCCCACAAAACCCGCAGACGTAATAGGGCGACTTGAACCCGGAGCGAATTCCGGGCGTATACATAAACGTGGCTCTACGACTCCTGACCGCACTGGCGCTGTTCATCGACTCCGGCGTCCACTTCTTCCTGGCCCCGGGCTACCAAAACGCGCAGCCGGGCACCATCAGCCAAGGCACCCTGTTCCTGCTCGAGGCGGCCGCGGCGCTGGTGGCCGGCGTCTACGTCCTGGTCCGCGGCAGCAGGGCTGCCTACGCCCTGGCCCTGGTGGTGGCACTCAGCGCGTTCGCCGCCGTCGTGCTTTACCGGTACGTGGACATCCCGGCCATCGGGCCCATCCCGGCCATGTACGACCCCGTCTGGTTCTTCTCCAAAACCCTCAGTGCCGTCGCCGAGGGCGCCGGGACCCTGCTGGCGATCGCCAGCCTGGTCCGGACCGGCCACAGGGCACGGTACGACGACGGCAGCAGGCTTCCGGCCGGGCGTCGCCGGCGGTGAGGATCACCGCAGCCATTGCTAGCATGCGAGGGGAGGTCCGGATGAGCGCAGCTGAACGGGCAGTGCCGGACGCGCTGGCCGCCCTTGTGGCCTACGGGCTGGCGGCACTGTGGCTGCTCACGCTGACCCCGTCCGCACCAATGACCCAGCTGGCCGGACTGGCCGCCGGCGCCGTGGTGGCCGGCGCCGCCGTCGGCTCTGTCCTGCGGCGCGTCCCGCGCTTCTCCACGCCCGCCGACCGTGTCACCCTCCTGCGCGCCGTCCTCGTGGCCCTTTGCGCCGTGTTGGCCGTGCAGCAACTGTTCACCGGGCCCCGCACGGACCTGCTCCTGCCAGTCCTGGGCGGCGCCACGTTCCTCCTGGACGGGCTCGATGGCGCGGTGGCCCGGCGTACCGGCACCTCGTCGGCGGAGGGCGCCCGCTTCGATGGAGCCACGGACGCCGCCCTGGTCCTGGTCCTGTCCGTCGCGGCCGCCGCCGTCGTTGGTCCCTGGACCCTGGCCACCGGGGCCATGTACTACGCATTCTCTGCCGCCGGCTTCCTCCGGCCGCACCTCCGTGCAACGCTGCCGCCGAGCACGTCCCGCAAGGCGATCGGGGCGTTCCAGCCGTTCGCGCTGCTGGTGGCACTGCTGCCGGTGACTCCGCCCAGTGCGGCGGTTGCGGCGCCGGCCCTGGCCCTTGGCCTGCTCACGTTTTCCTTCACGCGGGACGTGGTCCAGCTGGAGAGCCGCCACCGGGCGGTGGTTTGGACGCGGAGGCCGGGCTTACGGCGCTTAAGCCGAGTGCTGTGCAGCCAGGTGCTCCAGCATCGCCGTAGCCACGGCGTCCGGTGAATCCTCCGTGGGGATGTGCTTACCGTCCACCTCCACCAGGTCCGCGTTGGGGACCTCCTCCACGTACCGGCGGGCAAACCCGATTTTCTGGAAGTCGTCGTCACGGCCCCATACCAGGCGGGTGGGGATTGCGGCTTCCTTGAGGGCCGGGACCAAGTCCAGGGTGTAGCGGGGATCGGCGGCCGCTGCCATGGCCATCCACGAGCGCGACCGGGCCGGAGAATGCCACGGCGACAGGTAGTCCTCCAGTTCCTCCTCGGTGAGCGTCCGGGTGGCGCTGCCCTGCGTGGACTTGCGGCGTGCAGCGAGGAGGTCCTCCTCGCTGGTGTTTGCCCGCACGTCAGGGTCCCGGAAACGCTCGACGGCGGGCACCGGCCAGGAGTCGAACATGACGGCGTTCATCAGAACCATCTTCCGGACCCTCCCGCTGTAGGCGGCGAGCTGCTGGGCCACACCGCCGCCGATGTCGTGGGCAGCGACGTCAAACTCCCCGATGCCGAGGGCATCCGCGGCATCGAGCACGGTCTGCACCAGGGCCGGGACGCTGGCCTGCTCAACATCCAGCTCTCCCCCGCTCCGGCCGAAGCCCGGAAAGTCCAGCGCGTAGCAGCGGCTGTGTTCGCCAAGGGCCGGCAGGACGGGCTGCCACACCCGGCTCCAGAAGGTGCCGTGCAGCAGGATCAGCGGCGGGGCGCCCTCATCCCCCGCCGCGAGGTAGGACAGCGGGATGCCGTTCACGTCAACGGTATGGCGTTCGACGGGCTGGGCCATGGGTGGTCTCCGTTCGAGTTTGGGGCGGGGCTGGGGTGCTACGCGGCGAGCACCGCGGGCAGCCCGGTGAGGGCCGGGATGGTGATGTCCGGTGCCTGGAAATAGGAGGGGTAGCGGGCGCCGGTGCGGTTGATCCACGCGGTCCGCAGCCCGGCTTTGGCTGCCCCATGGATGTCCCAGGGGTGCACGGCAACCAGCAGCATCTTGGACGGGTCTGCTCCGGCCGCAGTTGCCGCGTACTCATATGCGGCCTTGGCCGGTTTCCAGGCAGGCGCGTCCTCCACGGATAGGAGCAGCTCGAATTTGTCCCTGACGCCACCGGCAACCAGCAGTTTGTCCGTGTTGGCGGTGGCGCCATTGGTTAGCGTGACCAGCCGGTGCCCGGCCGCCGCGAGGGCGCGGATGCCGTCCGGGACGTCCGGGTGAAGGGACAGGTTCTGCATGGCAGCCATGACGCGTTCGACGGCGGTCTCCAGGTTTCCGGAGATCCCTTCGGCTCCCAGCAGGGTGCGGAGGGCATCGGCGCCAATGGTGGCGAAGGACGCCTTGCCCCCGCTGGCGGTGAGGGCGAACCCGTCACGCAGGAGCGTGGCGAACCAGAGTTTGGCCAGCCCGCGCGGCGCCCCGACCTGCGCGAATGCCTCGGCGAGCGGGCCCATGTCGGACAGGGTCTCATTGACGTCAAAAACGATGACCAATGGTTGGGACATGATGTTCCTTTCCTGTTCCGGCGGGCAGCCCCACCGCGGAGCGGCCCGCTACTTGGCCGGGTATTTGTTGGAGCGCAGGAGCCGGGCCAGGTGCACGGCGTTGCGGGCAAGCCCGGCATTGGTGGAAGCTACCGGGTCCGGGACCTGCTCAAGGTCCATGAAGTCCACGGTTTGCATGGCCTCGCCCACCCAGTAGGTGCCGCCCTGGGCCGGAAGGCTGAAGCCGACGTCGTTCAGTCCCTGCATCATGTCGGCGATGGTCTTGTGGGCCCCGTCCTCGTTTCCCACCACGGCAACCGTGGCAACCTTTCCGTACATGACCGGCCGGCCGTCGTCGTCCGTTTCCGACAGGTCGGCGTCCAGGCGCTCCATGACCTGCTGGGCGACGCTGCAGGGGTGGCCCATCCAGATGGGGGTGGAGAGGACCAGGATGTCCGCGGCCAGGATCTTTTCGTGGATTGCGGGCCACGCATCACCGTTGCCCATGTCCACCTGCACGCCGCGCTTCACGTCATGGTCCACGATGCGCAGTGACTCGGTGGCCACCCCGTGGCCTTCCAGTTCGTCAAGGATGTGCTGGGCCATCAGCTCGCTGCTGGACGGTTCCGGGGACGGGGTGAGGGTACAGATGAGGGCAAGAGCGGACAACGTGGACATCAGCGAAAGCTCCCTTGATTTTCTCGACCAAAATAGTCAGTCTACTGAGTAGTAGATCACACGGCAGCCGCCCGCACTATGGCCGGCTGCCGCCACCTATACCGACCTGCCTGCCACCCAAGGAGGCCTCCACGAAGTTGGAAGTAATGCCCGAAGGAACGATCCGCGTGCCTGCAGCACTGCGGATCCTTTTCGGCTGGCTTCTCCTGGCTGCGCTGCTCGTGGCCGCAGCCTCCTACTCGCAGGGCACCCGGTACGCGCTGGTGGCTGAGCCTGGCCCGGCGCCGTCCGTGGTCCAGCACGCAGCCGCCCTCCACTCCCCTGCGCCCCAGCACCATGCGTGCTGCGACCGCTACCCCGCTTCACGCAGCGAGCCGGCGCCAACGAAGGCGGCCGCGCCGGAACCGCCAAAGGCCGCTGCGCCAGCCGCCCTGCAGCATGTACTGCAGGTGGCGCAGGAGCCCGAGCCCCGGCGGCAGGCGCTGACGCTAGACCAACTCTCCATCAGCCGGACGTAAACGGGCACTTCCGCCCGCCCAATCCATTGACCACAACCGGAAATGAGAGACCCCAATGACCCACGTACAGTCCATGCTGGACACCTACCCCAAAGACCTCGGCAACCTGGACAAGGACAAGCTCGCTGCATGCATCCAGGCCTGCTTCGAATGCGCCCAGACCTGCACGGCCTGCGCCGACGCCTGCCTGAGCGAAGACATGGTCGCGGAGCTGACCAAGTGCATCCGCACCAACCTGGACTGCGCGGACATCTGTGCCGCCACCGGCAACGTCCTCTCCCGCCACACCGGGTACGACGCGAACATCACCCGGGCAGTCCTGGAAGCCTGCCGTGCGGCCTGCAAGGCGTGCGGCGACGAATGCGGTGAGCATGCCTCGATGCATGAGCACTGCCGCGTCTGCGCCGAATCCTGCCGGCGTTGCGAGCAGGCCTGCGCCGACCTCCTGGCATCCCTGGGCTGAGACGCCCGGGAAGAACGGCTCCGTGATTTAAGCAAAAGCAACGCGGGGCTCCGCCGTAACGGCGGAGCCCCGCGTTGTGGTTTACCGGCTGACTGTTCACCCGGCTGCACCGTTCAGGCTGGCCAGTGCCTTGCGGAGGCGGGTGCCGGCGTCCTCCGCCACTTCCTTAACTGAGGGTGCGCTGCTCAGCTGCACCATGGTCTGCGGATCGATCGCCTCCACAGTGGTTGCATCGGCTGCGCTGTTCCGGCGCACCACCACGTTGCAGGGCAGCAGCGCACCCATTTGGGGTTCGGCGGCGAGGGCGCGGCTGGCAAGGGCCGGGTTGCAGGCGCCAAGGATGACGTAATCCCCGATGGCGTCCGCGGCTTCGGCGCCGAGCTTGGCTTCGAAGGTGGAGCGGACGTTGATTTCGGTCAGGATCCCGAACCCTTGCGCGGCGAGGGCTTCGCGGGTGCGTTCCACGGCTTCGGCCCAGGGAAGGGAGACGGTGGTGGCCAGGGTGTAGGTCATGGTGCTCCTTTGAGGTTGCTGCCGGTCCGCTGATGGGGCGTTGGTTTATGCCAGGGAGAGGAAGAGCTTCTCCAGGTCCTTGCGGTCCATGGTTGCGTCCTTCTGGACGATGCACTGCTCCAGCCCGGTGGCGATGATGGCGAAGCCGGCGCGGTCAAGGGCCTTGGACACGGCCGCCAGCTGGGTGACAACGTCCTTGCAGTCCCGGCCTTCTTCAAGCATCCGGGTGACGGCGGCGAGCTGGCCCTGGGCGCGCTTGAGGCGGTTGATCACGGGCGTGAGTTCGGTTGGGTTCAGTTCCATAAGAGGTGTCTCCATCGATGGGGTGCTGCGCTCAACTATATACCCCCATGGGTGTTTTGACTACCCCCGGGGGTATCTGTAATACTCGGTGGGGTATCCCCCAGACCCCTTCCGAGAGGCCACACATGACATCCCCTTCCAAAGCAACCGCCGTTACGGCGCTTGCTCCCGAAACGCTGCAGTCATGGTTCAAAGAGCACCAGGATCTCGTGGTGATCGATGTGCGGTCCGCCGCTGAATTCGAATCCATGCACATCCGCGGTTCCTACAATGTGCCGCTGCCGCTGCTGTCCGAGCACACCGATGAACTCGCCGCCCGGCTTGGCTCGCGCGTGGTCCTGGTCTGCCAGTCCGGCGTCCGCGCCGAGCAGGCACGCCAGCGGATGGCCACCGTCGGCCTCGATACCGCCTACGTCCTCACCGGCGGGGTTCCGGGCTTCGCCACTGCCGTCGGCGGGGACGTTGTCAAGGGCAAGGACCGCTGGGACCTTGAGCGGCAGGTCCGCCTGGCCGCCGGCTCCCTGGTGATGCTGGGTCTGGTGGGCGGCAAGTTCGTCTCCCCCAAGGTCCGCATGCTCGCCGGCGCCATCGGCACCGGGCTGACCTTCTCGGCCGCGACCAACACCTGCGCCATGGGCAAGGCCCTGTCTGCCATGCCGTGGAATAAGGCTGCCCAGGAACCCACCCGTGAAAGCGCCATCCTGCAGCTTCCCGTGCAGACAGCTGAAGCGGGCGCTGCGGCATGATCCCGGCCCTGGGTCTGGGGCTCGTCGTCGGCGTCGTACTGGGCGTAGTGGGTGGCGGCGGGTCCATCATCGCCGTTCCGGCCCTGGTGTACGGCGTGGGCATGAGCCCCGCCCAGGCCATCCCCACCTCACTGCTGGTGGTGGGCATCTCCTCACTGGCGGCCCTGCTCCCCCGCCTTCGCGAGGGCCTGAACTGGCCCGTCATCGCACTGGTAGGCGCCGCCGGCATCCCGGCGGCCTGGGCGGGAGCCGCCGTGGGGAAACTGCTGGACCCGAACATCCTGATGCTCGCATTCGCCGTGATCATGGTGGTCGCGGGCATCCGGATGCTCAAGAAGCCGCGCGAAACCGAGGGCTCCTGCAGCACCGGGCCGCGCCGGGCCTTCCGGTCCTGCGCCCCGAAAGCCGTGGCTGTGGGCGTGCTGGTCGGGTTCCTCACCGGGCTGCTGGGCGTGGGCGGCGGATTCCTCATCACCCCCGCACTGACCATCTTCCTGGGCCTGCGGATGAAGCAGGCCGTAGGGACTTCGCTGGCGATCATCGTGGTCAACTCCGCCGCCGGGTTCAGCGCCCACGCAGCCGGCTACACCATCGACTGGGCCACCACCCTGGCGTTCGCAGTCCCGGCCATCCTGGGTTCCGTCTTCGCCGCCCGGCTGGCCCGGCGCCTGCACGACAAGCACATCCGTATCTCGTTTGCGGTACTCATCTTCGCCGTCGCGGCGTGGGTCACCGCCGGCACGGTCACCGCCTGACCCCGTTACAGAGGAGAACACCGTGGGATTGATCGATTCCCTCAAGAAGGCCTTCAGCAAGCCCTACAAGACGATTTCCGTAGCGCAGGCCAAGGAACTCCTGGGCTCCGGCGCCACGCTGATCGACGTCCGGTCCGCCCAGGAGTGGCGCACTGGCCGCGCACCCCAGGCCAAACACGTTCCCCTGGACCGGCTGCAGACCAGCACGGCCGGAATCCAGAAGGCCCGGCCGGTGATTGCTGTCTGCGCCTCCGGCGTCCGCTCCGCCTCGGCAGCCAGACTCCTCGCCGCCAAGGGGTACGACGCCTACTCGGTGCGCGGCGGCATGGCCGCCTGGCGCCAGGCCGGCGAACCGGTCCGCTGACCCAACTCCACCCCACCAGCCGCAACCCAATTCAAAGGAGAACTCCCATGGCTGAAATCACCATCACCGAAACCGACCAGCGCCGCTCTACCGCCCGCATCCTGGATGTCCGCGAGGACTTTGAAGTTGCCGAGGGCATGATCCCCGGCGCGCTGCACATCCCGATGGGCCAGCTGCAGGCCCGCCTGGGCGAACTCGACCCGGCCGTGCCCGTGATTGCCGTCTGCCGCAGCGGCAACCGCAGCGCCGCCGTCGCCGATGCCCTCAACGGCGCTGGCTACAAAGCGGACACCATGGCCGGCGGCATGACCGCCTGGACACGCGCCGGACTCCCCACCACCTAAGCCTGCCCGGACCCACCCTTCCCTGATCGACGGCTCCCGCCGCACCGCAGCTCAATTGGCGGCAGTCCCCTTGCGTTATACCCCCGGGGGTATCTAAAATAGTTGCCAGAGACAAAAACTCCCCCTACCTGAAGGAGAGCACCCCATGCTTATCGAGCGCATTTACGACGAAGACCTCGCCCAGGCCAGCTACCTGATCGGCTGCCAGGCCAAGGGCGAAGCGATCGTGGTGGACGGCCGCCGCGACATCGCCGTCTACCAGGAACTGGCTGCCAAGAACGGCATGAAGATCGTTGCGGTCACCGAGACCCACATCCACGCCGACTACCTCTCCGGCACCCGCGAACTGGCCGCCGCCACCGGCGCCAAGATCTACGTCTCCGGTGAGGGCGGGCCCGACTGGCAGTATGAGTTCGAGGGCGAGCGGCTCTACGACGGCGACATCATCACCTTGGGCAACATCAGCATCAAGGCCGTCCACACCCCCGGCCACACCCCGGAGCACCTGTCCTTCCTGGTGACCGATGGCGCGTTCAGCGACAAGCCCGGCTACCTGCTCTCCGGAGACTTCGTCTTCTCCGGCGATCTGGGCCGGCCGGACCTGCTGGACGAAGCAGCCGGCGGCGTGGACACCAGGTTCGAGGGCGCGAAGCAGCTGTTCGCCAGCCTGCGCGACAAGTTCCTCACCCTGCCGGATTACGTCCAGGTCCACCCCGCCCACGGCGCCGGCAGTGCCTGCGGCAAGGCCCTGGGTGCCATCCCCTCCTCCACCGTCGGCTACGAACGCCTCTACGCCTGGTGGGGTCCCTACCTGGCCGCCAACGACGAGCAGGGCTTCATCAACGAACTCCTCGACGGCCAGCCCGACGCCCACGCCTACTTCGGCCGCATGAAGCGCGAAAACCGCGTAGGCCCGGACGTCATGGGTGAACGCACCCCGCTGCCCGAGCTCTCCACCGGAATCGTGGCCGCAGGACTGGCGGAAGACACCCTGACCTTCATTGACACCCGCTCCAACAGCGAGGTCCACGAAGGCACCGTGGTCCGGTCCCTGAACGTTCCGGCCGGCAAGTCCGTGGCCAGCTACGGCGCCTGGGTGGTGAACCCGGAGACGGACAAGAACCCGCTGGTGCTGCTGGCCAAGGACCAGGAGCAGGCGCAGGACATGTGGGATCACCTGGTCCGCGTGGGCATCGACAACGTGGCTGGCTACTTGACCAGCATCGAGGGACTGCCCACCTTCACCCCCAAGCTGATCCAGCCGGAGGAACTCGAAGGCTTCGACGCAGCCATGGTCCTGGACGTCCGCAACAAGACCGAGCACAAGGCCGGGCACGTCCCGGGCTCGTACCAGCTCAGCGGCGGCCGCGTCATGTGGCACCTGGATGAGCTGCCGGTTGGCGGGACCATCGTGACCTACTGCCAGTCCGGCGTGCGGAACTCCGTAGCCGCCAGCGCCCTGCGCCGTGCCGGGTACGACGTCGTCGAGCTCGACGGCAGCTACGCCGCCTGGAACGCGTGGCGGAACAGCGTCCCCGCCGCCTAACCCAGGCGACCACAGACCGCCCGGGCAGGACCCCCCTCCTGCCCGGGCTTCCGGCCCGGGCGTGCCCCCACACGCCCGGGCCACCCTTTGCCCAAACGGAACGGAACCACTCGATGAACGGCACAGCACTCCCGCGCCGCAGCACGGGACCAGCGCCTGCGGTGCTGGGCCTGCGGCAGAACCTGGCGCAGTTCATGCTGCTGGTGGCCGTCAACGCGCTGGTGGGCGGCACGCTGGGCCAGGAACGCACCGTCCTGCCCCTGCTGGCCGCGCAGGAATTCCACCTCGACCAGTACACCAGCGCACTGACCTACATCCTGGCCTTCGGCCTGTCCAAGGCCGCGATGAACTACTTCGCCGGGACGCTCTCTGACCGCTACGGCCGCAAACCCGTGCTGGTCGCCGGCTGGCTGGCAGCGGTACCCGTGCCACTCATGCTCATCTTCGGCCCCTCTTGGGGCTGGATCGTGGCAGCCAATGTGCTGCTGGGCATCAGCCAAGGCCTCACCTGGTCCACGGCAGTCATCATGAAGATGGACCTGGTGGGCCCCAAGCAGCGCGGCCTGGCCATGGGCTTCAACGAGGCCGCGGGCTACCTGGGCGTAGCCGTGACTGCGCTTGCCACCGGCTACCTCGCCACGGCCTACGGCCTGCGGCCCGCCCCCTTCCTCCTGGGCGCCGCATACATTGCCCTCGGCCTGGGACTGACGGTCCTGGCAGTGAAGGAAACCCACCACCACGCCAGGACCGAGGCCTTCCAGCACGTCGGCAGCCAGGACAGCGCGCACGCCGGGCTCAGCACCGGGCAGGTCTTCACCCTCACCAGCTTCAAGGACCGGTCACTCTCGGCGGCCAGCCAGGCCGGCCTGGTGAACAACCTCAATGACGGCCTGGCCTGGGGTCTCTTTCCCGTCCTGTTCGCCGGTGCCGGCCTGAGCCTGGGCCAGATCGGCATCCTGGCCGCCGCCTACCCCGCCGCCTGGGGTGCCGCCCAGCTGGTCACCGGTGCCGCGTCAGACCGGTGGGGCCGCAAGTGGTTCATCGCGGCGGGGATGCTGGTGCAGGCCGCCGCCCTGGGGATCATCGCCTCAGCGCACGGCTTTGGGCCATGGCTCGCCGCCGCCGTCGTCCTTGGCCTTGGTACCGCCCTGGTCTATCCAACCCTGCTGGCCGCCATCGGCGACGTGGCCCACCCGGCCTGGCGCGCCCGCTCAGTGGGCGTCTACCGGCTGTGGCGCGACGGCGGATTCGCCGTCGGCGCCCTCCTGTCCGGTGTCCTCGCCGACCTTTACGGCATCCCCGCCGCCATCGCCGCCGTCGCGGTTCTCACCGCAGCGTCCGGTGTGGTGGTTGCCGTCCGGATGCGTGGCAACGACCACGCTCTGCGACAGGGGCAGAGTCAGGACTCGAAGTAGGTGCTTGTGGCCGAGCCGTCGATGCCGGAGACGACGGAGCGGGCGCCACTCCTGCCTTTGGAATCAGCCCGCCGATTCAACGAACCGCCGGATCTCCTCCGCCATCCGTTGAGCCTGCGTCCAGTGCAGGTAGTGCCCGCCTTCGAGGGGCAGGACCTGGTGCCGGGTGACGTTCTTCAGCAGGTTCTCCGCGGCGGCGGTTTTGGTGGCAGTCCTGTCATTTTTTTCATCGGCGATGAAAGCGAGGACCGGGAGGTCATGGGGGTAGGTGACGCCCCGGAGGGCAGCCGCGTTGTTGGCGATGCGCGCGGTTTCATCAGCCACGGCAGGATTGCCCACGTTCCACACCGTCATGGTGCGCATCCGCTGCAGCTCCTCGTCGGTGTAGGCCTTGCTGTCCGGGTCCATGAGGCCGGGCGCCAGCGCGGCTACCACGCGGACCACGCCGAGGGTGGCCAACAGTTTGGCCCAGTTGATCCCCGGCTGCGGCTCCGCCACCGGCTGGTCCCCCGGTTTGGGAATGCTGACGTCGATTCCCACCACGGCGGAAACCTCGGAGCGGTACCGGTTGGCGTAATCCAGCAGGTAGAACCCGGCAATGGAGTGGCCCGCCAGGACGTAGGGCTGCCGGACCTGGAGCTTGGCCAGCACCTCGTGCAGTTCGTTGCTGATGTGTTCGTTGGTCCGGGCACTGGCCTCCATGTCGCTGTAGCCGTACCCCAACCCTTCCACCGCGATGACGTCGAAGCCCTTGAGCTCGCGCATCAGGGGCGCGAAGTCCAAGCCGGGGGCCGCGGTTCCCAGCCCACTGAGGAGGATGATGGGCTGGCCTTGGCCCCCGGTGGAAGCGACGCCGTCGCTCCCGCCCTGGGCCGTCCCGTTCGGGGATGCCCCGCTCCGGACCACGTTCAGCGATCCGCCGTTCACCGCTACCCTCTCGCCATAGGGCACCAACGTTGCCCTTTCCTGCTGCTCCAGGAGCAGGTTGGCCACGGTGGAAACGAGGACCAGCCCAAGGACAACCAGCGCCGTGATCCCCAGGCGGCGCGGCCAGCGCCGTCGCCGCCGTGGCTTTACCGGGTCCTGCACCGGCGTTCCCACAGCAGCTTCACCCGTGCGCAGCGACGTAGGTGACCAGCCCGTCCACGGTGGCCACGGCAGGGTAGTCGGCCTCGGGGATGTCCACGCCGGTGGTCTCCGCGATGACCTCCACCAGGCGGAGGAAGTCCAGCGAGTCCAGCTCCAGGTCCTGGCGGAGCCTGGCGGCACCGTCCAAGTCTTCGGGCTCGACGTCGGGAGCTACTTTCCCGATCGCCGCCGCCACCGCCTGGCGCGCGTCCTGTTCATTCACGGTTCCTCCTCGCTTGCAGGTTTCACAGCTTGTCCGGCTCCTGCAGCAGTTCGTCGATGCGTGCCAGGAACCGGCCGCCCCGCAGCCCGTCGCTCACCCGGTGGTCCGCGGACAGGGTGGCAATGGCGGCGTGCCGGATGCCGAGCATCCCGTTGTGCGCAAACGGCTGCTCCAGGACCCTGCCGAACCCCACCATGGCCACCTGCGGCGGGTAGATCACCCCGTACACGCTTTCGACGCCCAGATCCCCCAGGTTGGTCACCGTGATGGTGGGGTCGGCCATCTCCGCGCGCTGCAGCCTGCCCGCCCTTGCCCGGCTGACCAGGTCGCGCAGCTGGTCCATGAGTTCACCCAGGCTGAGGGTGTCGGCGTCGTGCAGGGCCGGGGCCACCAGCCCGCCATGCCGCAGTGCGACGGCGACGCCCAGGTGCACTTCGCTGCTGGGGTGGAACGCGCCCTTGGTGAAGAAGCCGTTCAGGTCCGGCACTTCCTTGGCTGCCAGCGCGGTGGCCTTCAGCAGCAGGGCGGAAGGCACCAGCCGCGACGACACCGGCCGCTGCTGGTTCGCCGCCTGCATCCAGGCCATCGCCGCCGCCAGGTCCAGCGTGGTGGACAGGTAATAGTGCGGGATCTCTTTCTTGGACCGGGACATCAGCGCACCCACCGCCTGCCGCAGGGTCTCAGCCTTGCCGCCGGCCGCCGTCGGGCGTTTTTGCCGTGGTGCCTCTTCCGCGGCTTCGGGCGCAGGCTCCCGGGCAGGAGCTTCCGACGGCGGCGCTTCCGCAACCTGTTCGCGGGGTGGCCGCCCCCTGGGCGGGACTGCGGAGAGCACGTCGTCCTCGGTCACCGCGCCGCCGGGGCCGGTTCCGCTGACCTCCTGCAGGTCGACGCCCAGTTCGGCCGCCAGCCGCCGCGCCAGCGGCGATGACCGGATCCGTCTGGCTTCCGCAAGTGCCGGCGCTTCCGGCGCCTGCGGGGCCGCTGCTTCCTCCGTCGCCGCTGCGGCGAGGGTATCAGCTGCGGCGCGTTCGACGTCGGCCCGCATCACCTCGCCGCCGGGCCCGCTCCCGATGATGTGTCCGACGTCGACCCCCAGGGTGTGCGCAAGGTGCCGGACGGGCGGGGCGGCTTTGACTGCCGGCTCCGGGTGCCCGGCCTCGGCACCCTGGTGAGCGGGCGTTGGCTCCCGGGCTGCCAAAGGTGAGCGGGCGTCGGAGGAAAGCGTGCCGGAAGTGAGCGGGGGTTGGGCGGGAGGGAGTTCGGCGGGGGTGGCGGTGATCCGGGCGATGGGGGTGCCCACGTCCACGGTGTCGCCGATGTCCACTAGGAATTCGGCCACCACGCCGTCCTGGAACGACTCGATGTCCATCACGGTCTTGTCCGTATCCACGGCCGCCACGAGGTCGCCCTTGTGGACGTAGTCCCCGGGTTTGACCAGCCATTCCACCACCTTGCCGTGCTCCATGTCCGCGCCCAGGGACGGCATCCGGAACTCATCCACCGGCGCCCACGGCCCTTCGCGCGGCCGCCATGACCCGCTCCACGGACGGCAGGGCCGCCTGCTCCAGGTGCTTGGCGTACGGAACGGGCACCTCCTCGCTGCACACCCGCTCCACCGGTGCGTCCAGGTCGAAGAACGCCTGCTCGCTGATCCTGGCCGCGATCTCCGCGGAGATGCTGCCGCTGCGCCAGCCTTCATCCACCACCACGGCCCGGTGCGTCCTGGCCACGCTGTCCAGAAGGGTGTGCGTGTCCAGCGGGCGAAGGGTGCGCAGGTCGATCACGTCAGTCCCGATGCCCTCCCCGGCAAGCTGGTCCGCGGCCTCCTGCACCAGGGGCAGTGTGCCGCCGTATGTGATGAGCGTGACCGTGTCCCCGCTTCCGTCAGCCCGCCTCAGGACCGCTGCCTTGTCGATGCCCACGGCGCCGGCGTCCTCGTCCAGCTCGCCCGCCACGTTGTACAGCGAACCGTGCTCGAAAATCAGCACCGGATCCGGGTCCTGCAGCGCGGTCCACAACATGCCGCGGGCGTCAGCCAGGGTGGCCGGGGCCAGGATCCTGAGCCCGGGGATGTGCGCGTACCAGCCCTCCAGGCTGTGCGAGTGCTGGGCGCCCAGCTGCCGGCCGGCGCCGGTGGTCATCCGGATGACGATGGGCACGTTGAACTGGCCGCCGGACATGTGCAGCAGGGTGGCGGCGTTGTTTGATGATCTGGTCCAGCGCCAGCAGGCTGAAGTTGACCGTCATGATTTCGACGACGGGCCGCATGCCGCCCAGCGCAGCACCGATGCCGGCACCCACGAACCCGGATTCGGAGAGCGGGGTATCGCGGATCCGCTCCGGCCCGAATTCCTCCAGCAGGCCCAGGCTGACGGCGAAGCTTCCGCCGTACCGGCCCACGTCCTCACCCATGAGGAACACGCGTTCGTCGCGCTGCATCGCGTCGCGGAGGGCCGCGCGCATCGCTTCACGGTATGTGGTTTTCATCCTGCCGCCCCGCCTTTCCCTGGCCCCTTGCTGATGTCCGTCCCACTGTTGATTTCTTCCAACCGGTCGCTGTACACGAACCGGGCGAGTTCGGACACCGGTTCCGGTGTCCCGTTCTCGGCGAATCCGACGGCGGTGCTGATCTCCGCGTCCACGTCCGCCTGCAGCTCGTCCCATTCCTCCTCCGGCAACTGTCCGGCCGCCTGCATGGCACCCTGCAGCAGGCGGATGGGGTCCCGTTCCATCCACTGCGCCACCTCGGACTTCTCCCGGTAGAGCTCGGGATCGAACATGGAGTGGGCACGGAAGCGGTAGGTGCGCAGTTCCAGGAAGTACGGGCCGCCGCCGGACCGCACTGCGTCCACGGCGCGCCGCGCGGCTTCCTCCACCGCGAGCACATCCATGCCGTCCACGGCCCATGACGGGATCTCGTACGCCGCGGCCGTGAGCGCGATGTCGGTCTGGGATTCGGACCGGACCAGCGCGGTTCCCATGGCGTAGAGGTTGTTTTCGCAGCAGAACAGCACCGGCAGCTGCCACAGGGCGGCCAGGTTCATGCTCTCGTGGAACTCGCCTTCGGCCACGGCGCCCTCGCCAAAGAAGCAGACGGTCACCTGCTGGCGCCCGGCCATCCGGTCCGCGAGCGCCAGGCCGACGGCGAGCGGCAGCCCGCCTGCCACGATCGCGTTTCCGCCGTAGAAACGGGTGGCGGCGTCGAACAGGTGCATCGACCCGCCGCGGCCCCGGCAGCAGCCCTCGGCATGGCCGTACATTTCGGCGAGGATGGCGCCGGCGGAGACGCCGCGCAGGAGGGCGTGCCCATGCTCCCGGTACGTGGCCACCACCGCGTCCTCAGGCGCCAGGGCTTCCATCACCCCGGCCGCCACGGCTTCCTCACCGATATACACATGCAGGAAGCCGCGGATCTTGGCCGCGCTGTACAGCTCGATGCATTTTTCCTCGAGCCGGCGTACCCGCAGCATCTGCCGCAGGAGGTGCCGTGCGTGCCCCGCGTCCGGGACGCCCTGGTTCTTGAGGGCGGTCATGGCTGGTCCTTGCGGGTGCTCATTGCTGTTCCTTCAGTGTCACTGCCGGGCCCGCCGTGGATTCCAGCGTCGAGGTGTCACCTTCCGGCAGCCCCAGTTCGCGGGCTTTGAGGAGCCGGCGGAGGATTTTTCCGCTTCGGGTCTTGGGCAAGGTGGCGGTGAAGTCCAGCAGCCTGGGCGCCACGGCGGCACCCAGCCGTTTCCGTGCGAAGCCGATGATGTCCAGCTGCAGCTCCTCGTTCGGCTGGTGGCCCGGCTTGAGTTCGACGAAGGCTTTCACCACTTCCCCGGCCACCGGGTCCGGCACTCCGATCACACCCGCTTCGGCCACGGCCGGGTGTTCCATGAGGCAGCTCTCCACTTCGAAGGGGCCGATCAGGTGGCCGGAGGATTTGATCACGTCGTCGCCGCGGCCAACGAACCAGTAGTAGCCGTCGCCGTCGCGCTTTGCCAGGTCTCCCGTGAGGTACCAGCCGCCGGCGAAGCAGCGCCGGTACCGCTCCTCCTCATTGAGGTAGCCGCGGAACATCGAGGGCCAGCCGGGCCGCAGCGCCAGCTCCCCCATGGTGTCCGGTCCGGTGACCAGGACAGCCTGGCCGTCCCTGATGATGGGTTTGCCGTCGGCGTCCCTGGCCACCAGGGCGGCCTCGATGCCGGGCAGTGGCCGGCCCATGGAGCCGGGCCGGATGTCCATGGCGGGGTAGTTGGCGATCATGATCCCGCCGGTCTCGGTCTGCCACCAGTTGTCGTGCACCGGCAGGCCCAGCACGTCCTGGCCCCACACCACCGCCTCCGGGTTCAGCGGCTCCCCCACGCTGGCGATGAAGCGCAGCGCGGAGAGGTCATGTCCGGCAGCCCTTTCACCGCCCGCTTTCATGAGCATCCGCAGGGCCGTAGGCGCGGTGTACCAGACCGTGACGTGCTGCTCCGCGAGGATCCGGTACCAGCGGTCCGCGTCCAGTTCCTCCTCGTCCACAACGGCGGTGACTCCATGCACCAGCGGCGCAATGATGCCGTAGGACATGCCGGTCACCCAGCCCGGATCCGCGGTACACCAGTAGATGTCGTCCGGGTGCAGGTCCAGGGCGAAGCGGCCGGTGGCGTAGTGGGCTGCGACGGCGTCGTGGACGTGGATGGCGCCCTTCGGTGTGCCCGTGGTGCCGCTGGTGAAGTGCAGCAGTGCCATGTCCCCCGGCTGGGTGTCAGCGATCTCCTCGACAGGGTCGACCTGGGCCAGGAGTGCGGCCAGGTCCAGGGTTCCCGGTTCAGACCGACTGTCCGTGTCTACCAGCAGGACGTGGCGGAGTTCGGGCAGGGCGTCCCGCACCGGAGCTATCTTCTTGCGGTACAGCGCCCTGGTTGTCACCAGCACCCTGCCGGTGCCCAGGTGCAGCCGCTGCCGCACAGGCTCGGGGCCAAAGGCGGAAAAGAGCGGGCAGAAGACGCTGCCGTTCTTGAAGGTGCCAAGGACCGCGACATACAGGTCCGGGCTGCGCCCCAGCAGCGAAAAGACCCGCTCGCCGCGTCCCACGCCCAGGCCCTGCAGTACTGCCGCGAACCTCCCGGACCGCTCCGAAAGGTGGCCATAGCTCAGGGACCGGGTGCCGCCGTCGGCCTTGACGAAACGCAGGGCCTCCCTGCCGCCGCGGCCCTCCGCGACGTGGCGGTCCACGGCCTCGTAGGCGATGTTCAGCCCCCGGCCGCCGGGCAGCCCGGCCAGCGCCCGCCGCGCCTGGTCCCAGGTGAAATCCCGCCGGGCCGCGTCGTAATCCAGCATGTTGGGCTGCACCGGGAGCGCGGCCACGTCCTTGGTGATGGCTGGCCAGCGCGTGGACCCTTCAACTCCGGTGGTCATAGTGGTCCTCCCTCGTGCCTAGAACCCGGAGGGCTCGGTCTCGAACTCGGGTCCGCCGGGCTGGTACTCGTGGTGCAGCGGCCGCAGCGCCTCGGTCCGGGGATGCCAGAACAGGGCGTCGTAGCGTTCCCCCATCCGCGTGGGGACGTAGTTGCCCCGCTCCCGGTGCGGGTTGTACACCACGCCGATGGCCCGGTGGCCGCGCCAGGAGGTGAGCCAGGGCCCGGTCCTGTCGGCACCGAACACCAGGACGGACGGCTCGCCCAGTGCCTCGTTGAGGAGGTCCTCGTGGCTCCCGTGTACGGCGGCAGGCACATCCATTACCCACTCCGGTGATCCCCATGACTCCGCTGCGGTGACCGAGCCGGCGTAGGACGCGAACCCCGCCAGCACCACCTCTCCGGGGTGCCGCTGCCGGACCAGCTGCCCGATGTTGACCTTGCCGTCATGCGCCATGTCCGTTGCCCGGGCATCGCCCACGTGCGTGTTGTGCGCCCACACCAGCCCCTTGGAGTCCGGTCCGTGGTGGCGCGCGATCCGGTCGATGGTGTCGCTCATGTGGTGGTCCCGGATGTTCCAGGACTGCTGGTCGCCGCGCACCATGGTGCGGTAGTAGCGCTCAGCGTTGGTGGCCACGATGGCATTCTGGACGGCGTCGAAGGCCGCCGGATTATCCTGCATCCGGCCCAGCGTTCGCCGCCGGACCTCCGCCAGCAGTGCCACCACGTCCGCCTCGCAGGACTGTGGCACCAGCCGGCCGCTCAAGGCATACCGCTGGGGGTCCTCGCGGTACGGAACGAAGCAGTGCCAGGCCTGCATGGCGGCCGGGAGGGCGTCCTCGGCGTTGGCCTCGAGCCAGGAGAAGATCTCCCGCAGCGAATCCCACAGGGAGTAGACATCGAGGCCGTAGAAGCCGGTGCGCTGGTGCGCGGGGAGGTCCAGGTTCCGGTCGCGCAGCCAGGTGAGGAACTCCGCCACCTCCTGGTTGGCCCACATCCAGGTGGGCCAGCGTTCAAAGCCCGCCAGCAGCCGGCGGGCATCCATGTCCTGGCCGGCCTCGCCCCGGACCCAGCGGTTGATCCGCCAGCAGTCCGGCCAGTCCCCTTCCACCCCGATCCATGTGAAGCCGTACTCTTCGATGAGCCGCCGGCTGAGCAGCGCCCGCCAGTGGTAATACTCCCGGGTGCCGTGCGATGCCTCGCCAAGGCAGACGAACCGGGCGGGGGCAGCGAGGCGGACCAGGGATTCGAGGTGGTCCGCCGTGGCCAGGGGGTGGGCGAGGCGGCGGATCTGGCCCGTTTCAGCCGCCCGTTCCTCACCCCGCTCAGCCCAGCGGCCGTCAGCGTTCATCCCTGGCCTCCGGCCTGGACCGCCCCACCGGCTCGGGCAGAAGGTACTGCCGGAACCAGTCCGCGGCAAGGCTGGCTGCCATGGCCAGGGTGCCGGGCTCTTCGAAGAGATGGGTGGCGCCCGGGACAACCTCCAGCCGGGTGGGGGCCTGCATCTGGGCCATAGCCTGCCGGTTGAGGGCCAGCACCTGCGTGTCCGCGCCACCGACGATCAGGAGGGTGGGCGCTTTCACGGCCGCCAGCCGCGGGCCTGCCAGGTCCGGACGTCCGCCACGGGACACCACGGCTTCAACCTGGGCGCCGGGCTCTGCGGCGGCCCACAGGGCGGCGCCCGCGCCGGTGCTGGCCCCGAAGTAGCCGATCCGGCCGGCCGAGCCGTCGTGCCGTGCCTCCAGCCAATGGGTTGCCGAGGAAAGGCGGTGTGCCAGCAGGGCGATGTCGAACACGTTCGCCCGGTTGACCTCCTCCTCCGGGGTAAGCAGGTCAAGCAGCAGGGTGCCCAGGCCTGCCCCGTGCAGCACGGAGGCGACGAAGCGGTTGCGGGGACTGTGCCGGCTGCTGCCGCTGCCGTGGGCAAAGAGGACGGTGCCGTCGCACCTGGCGGGCAGGTAGAGGCTGCCCCTCAACACCACCCGGCCGTTGGGAATCTCCACGTCCTGCTCCAGGCTCCCGTCCCCGCCTTCCTCGGCGCGGCGGCGTGCCGGGGATGCGGCGGCGTCCAGCAACTGCACCACCTCGCCATCTTCGGTGGGCGAGAAGTCGTGGTAGTAGTAGCCCACGGCCTGGAAGTGCTGGGGCGAGAGCAGGCAGACGACGTCGTCCGGTTCCTTCAGCTCCACGATGGCACGGGCAGGGGCAACAGGAACGGCAAGGATCACTTTCGCCGCGCCGAGGTGCCGGGCCACCTGGCAAGCGGCCCTGGCGGTGGAACCGGTGGCGATGCCGTCATCCACGATGATCACCGTGCGGCCGTCGAGGTTGATGCGGGGACGCCCTTGGCGGAACCGCGCCACCCTGCTTTCCAGCAGTGCCCGTTCCTGCCGTTCCACTTGCTGCAGGTCCTCCTGCGAAACCCGGGCCAGGGACATGGTGCGCGCATCCAGGACGCGGACTCCGCCCTCCCCGATGGCCCCCATGGCCACCTCGGGCTGGAACGGAACCCCCAGTTTCCGCACCACGATCACGTCCAGCGGCGCTTCGAGGGCCTTTGCTACTTCGAACGCCACCGGGACACCGCCGCGGGGCAGGCCCAGCACCACCACGTCCCGTCCTCGCAGGCCCGCAAGCCGTTTGCCCAGCCGCCGCCCGGCGTCGGACCTGTCATGAAACGCAACCATAGCTGTCACCCGCCATGCATGATTTCTTCCCCGGGCACCGCTGCCGCGGCAGGGGCCCAGGACATGCGGAGGACAAAGTGGGCATCGGAACTGCTCTTGGCAATCACGGCCCCTGCGTCCCCCGCAAGCTTGACGCCGAATTCGATTTCGATCTTTTCCGGAGTTAGTTCCGCCATGGCCTCCAGTGCTGCGCGGGCGGCGGGGCGGACGCTGGCGAGTGCATCTTCCAGTCGCCTGCCCGTGTCCAGGATTCCCTGCTCGTTCCGTGCGGGATGGTCCACGCCGTAGCTGTCATCAGCAGCCTCGACAAGCACGGTCCCGGATCCCACTTCGTACCGCAGCACCTCGGTCATGGCGGATTCCTTTTACTAATGCGAGACGCGGTAAGTCCGGCGGACGTCGGTGCTGGGCTTGATGGCCACCGCTGTTACCACCAGTGCCACTGCCCCTGCGATCCATGACGTCCAGGCAGCCCCCGTCGCGCCCGTGTATGTTCCGAGCCATGGCGAGAGGACCAGTCCTGCTGCGAGGATGGCCTGCACGTATTCCATGGCCGGAGTTCCCGGCATGGCCAGGTTGATGATGCCGCTGACCACCAGGAGCCCGCCGAAGACGAGCATGAGGGTGGTGGACATGTTTTGCTGCCGCGTGAACAGGACCGCCACCGCGGTAAAGAGTCCGGCGGCAGCAGCTACGTAGTCCTGCCACCGATACCACTTCTTCACTGAACTTTCCTTTCTGTTCTGGGACGGCTGCGCCCTGTGCGTTTCCCGTCCCGCGGGCCTTTGTTTCCCGCGATTTAAGTCAACGCCTGGCGCTGTTCGGGGTGTAGGGCAGAAAGACCTAGGCAGGACAGCGCCTGCATTGCGTCGCGATTCACTGCCAACTCACAGCAATCGCCCCTGCAAATAGCGGTCCCGGTGTGCAAGAGTGACCGCAGCGCTGGGGCGCAGGTGAATACCCGACCGTGGAGGTTGCCCGTGAACCGAAGACCACTCCGTCCCTTCGCTGCGGTGAGGCGCCCCTCTCCCATGCTGCTGCCCGTTCTGGCACTGTTCCTGTCCGGAGTGGTGGCCTGCCAGGCGCCCGCTCCCGCGCCGGCTCCGCAAACAGCCACGCCGTCCGGTGCTGCCACGCCTTCGCCAAGCGCTTCACCGGCAACGGCAACACCCACGGCAAACCCAAGCTCCGCTGCAGACGCTGTCGACGCCGTAAAGGCCGCCGGCACACCCCAGCACATCTTCGTGATCAACCTGGAAAACAAGGGATACGCCAGCGTCTGGGGCGACAACTCCCCCGCCCCGTACTTGTCCGGAACACTGCGGAAGAAGGGCGTGCTGCTGCAGAACTACTACGGCATAGCGCACAACTCACTGCCCAACTACCTGGCCCAGATTTCCGGGCAACCCCCCAACGACAGCACCGAGAAGGACTGCCACACCTACACCGGGTTCACCGCCACTGGAACCAATTCGGACGGCACGCTGCAGGGCGACGGGTGCGTCTATCCGGAGAACGTCCAGACCTTGGCAGGGCAACTGGCGGCGCAGGGCAAAACCTGGAAGGGCTACATGGAGGACATGCAGCAGCCGTGCGAGCACCCGGTCCTGGAAGAGGCCGACAACCACATCAAGGCCACCCCGGAGGAGCAGTACTCCACCCACCACAACCCCTTTGTGTACTTCCGCTCCATCACCTCATCCCCGGAGTGCGCAAGGAACGTTGTGAACTCCTCGGCCCTCAAGGACGACCTGCAGTCCGTGGACACCACCCCGAACCTTGCCTACATCACGCCCAACCTCTGCCATGACGGGCATGACGGCACCTGCGCCGACGGCTCGGACGGCGGCCTGGGTGCGGCGGACAGCTGGCTCAAGGAGCAGGTGCCGGCCATCCTGTCCTCCCCGGCGTACAAGCAGGACGGGATGCTGGTGATCACCTTCGATGAGGCCGAGGGCGACGCCGCCGGGCCGTCCGAACCGGCCAGTGCCGTACCAGCCGGCGGCACGGCGGGCGGCAAGGTGGGCGCGCTGGTCCTGTCCCCGTTCAGCGAGGCGGGGACCTCATCGGACCGGGCCTACAACCACTACAGCCTGCTGGCCAGCATCGAGGACTTCTTCCGCCTCCCCCGCCTGGGACTGGCGGCAGACCCCGGTGCGAGGGTCTTCAGCGACGACGTTTACCGGAAGGAATCCTGAGGATGTGGCCTGAGCATAACGGACGACGCCGGCTCGTACTGGGGGCTGCCGCAGTGGTCGCTTTGGTGATCCTCGCCGTCGTTCTTTTCACCGTGTTCCGTGCCGGCCCGCAACAGACGGGCTCCCCTGCAGCGGCGCCGGCGAACCCGTCACCGAACGCCGCTCCTGCGGCCGGTCCCGCTGGCATCGCCGCTGCCGGAATCTCCAAGATCAAGCACGTGGTGATCATCACCCAGGAGAACAGATCCTTTGACAGCTACTTCGGCACCTTTCCCGGGGCCGACGGGATCCCCATGAAGGACGGCCAGCCCAGCGTCTGCGTCCCCGACCCTGCGGAGGGCGGCTGCGCCAGGCCCTTCTACAACTCGGCGGACAGCAACGCAGGGGGCCCGCACAGTCACACGGACGCCACGGCGGACATCAACGGCGGGGCGATGGACGGGTTTGTGGCGCAGGCGGAGAAAGGGCTGTCGGGCTGCAGCGCCGGCAGCACCAACTGCGTGTACAACACCAGTGCGCCTACGGACGTGATGGGTTTCCACGACGGCCGGGACCTGCCCAACTACTGGGCCTATGCGCAGAACTTCACGCTCCAGGACCACCTGTTCGCCTCCGCCGCCTCCTGGAGCCTGCCGGCCCACCTGTACCTGGTCTCGGAATGGTCGGCCAAGTGCACCGTCAGTGGAGATCCGTCATCGTGCGTCAACGCCCTGCAGAATCCGGATCCCGAACCGGAGCCCCAGATCATCAAGGACACCCTGATCGGAAAGTGCCAGGCCGGGATGGACCTGGACCCGTGCAAGGAGGCGCTGGAGGCAGCGGGCATCAACCCGGACCTGGCCGCCCAGATCGACCAGATCATCGGCACCAGCTGCAAGCCCACCGATTCCTACGCTGTCTGCCAGGCTGCGGTGGACGCCGCGCCGGTGGCCGACGACCTGAAGAAGAAGCTCACCGAGGCCGCCAAAAAACTGGAACTGCCGGACTACGCCTGGACTGACCTGACCTTCCTGCTCCACAAGCACCAGGTGGACTGGGCCTACTACGTCTTCAACGGCACTGAACCCGACTGCCGGAACGACGCCGCCACCTGCGATCCCGTCAAGCAGGACGCCAAAACCCCGGGCCTGTGGAACCCGCTGCTGTACTTCGACACGGTGAAGGAGGACGGCCAGCAGGGCAACATCAAGCCGCTGAGTGGTTTCTACGACGCCGCGAAGCAAGGCACCCTGCCCGCCGTCACCTGGGTGGCGCCCACGGACAAAGTCAGCGAGCACGCCCCGGCCAAAATCAGCACCGGGCAGGCGTACGTGGCAGGACTGATCAACGCTGTCATGAGCGGGCCGGACTGGGACAGCACGGCAATCTTCCTCAACTGGGACGACTGGGGAGGGTTCTACGACCACCTGCAGCCGCCGGTAGTGGACGACAACGGCTACGGCCTGCGCGTCCCGGGCCTGGTGATCAGCCCCTATGCGAAGAAGGGCTACATTGACCACCAGGTGCTCAGCCAGGATGCCTACTTCAAGTTCATCGAGGACGATTTCCTGGGCGGCGAGCGCATCGATCCCGCCACCGACGGACGGCCGGACCCGAGGCCCGACGTGCGCGAGAACAACCCGCAATTGGGCGACCTGGCCAAGGCCTTCGACTTCGACCAGGCACCGCTGCCGCCACTGATCCTGCCCAACGCGACGACTTACTGACTACCTTTCCGGCCTTGGCTAGGGCGCCGAAACGGTGCAGTTGGCCGCGTCCTCCACCACCCGTTCCATGTCCCCGGTGCGGTGCAGCACCTCTATCTGCCGCACCGCACCGGTGCCGCGGGCGAGCAGCCGGTCCACCAGGTCCTCCACCCGCTGCAGGTCCCCCATGTCCTCCAGCGCCCCGCGGACATGGTTCAGCAGCGAATTCACGACGGCGAGGGCGGGCGCCGGGCGGTGCGTCTGCGGATCCAGCAGCTCACCGCGGAGGCCCCAGCGGCTCGCCTTCCAGGCAGCCAGGCGGAGCAACGCCGACGGGACAGCCACCGGTTCGATTCCTTCCCGCCACTCCCTTGCCGCGGTTTCCACCAGGGCCCTGGCAATCCCAGCCAGCAGGACCGTGTCCTCCGGCCGGAGGCACACATCGGCCAGGCGGATCTCCACGGTGGGATAGTGCCGGGAGAGGCGGGCGTCAAAGTAGATCATGCCCTCATCGAGGGCCACCCCGGTGCTCACCATGTCGTGCACTAGTTGGTGGTAGGCATCGGGTGTTCGCAGGATTTCCAGCGGTCCGGCAGAGGGCCAGCGGTTCCACACCTGCGAGCGGTAACTGGCGTAGCCACTGTCCTGGCCATGCCAGAACGGGGAGTTGGCGCTGAGCGCGATGAGCACCGGCAGCCAGTTGCGCATCCGGTCCAGCACGGCCACGGCTTCCTCGGGCGACTCCACCGAGACGTGGATATGACATCCGCATGTGAGCTGTTCCCTGGCGGTCAGCCCGTACTCTTCCGTCATGGCGCGGAACCTCCGCAGCTGCACGGGATGGGGGTCGGCCGGCAGCGGCGAAGTGCCCAGTGCCGCCACCCTGACGCCCACATCCTCGGCTGCCTGGTGGGCAATCGCGCGGCCGGCAATGATGTCACGCTCCAGGCTCGCCAGCGTGGCGTGCGGCGGGGTGACCAGCTCGATCATTTCCTGCTGGAATTCGGCGGTCAGGACGGGGCCGGCACCGGCCTCCAGCGGCCGGACGTACAGGTCCAGGAGGGCGCCTGCCAGCGGCACTGCTTCACCGGTGGCAGGGTCCACCAGGAGCAGCTCCTCTTCAATCCCGAACGTGCGCCTGCCTGCACCGGCGCCGCCGGTGCCGTCATTGCCGTAGGTGTCCATCGTCGTCGTCCCCTATCCCTTGCTTCCTTGCAAGTTCCTCCCAGAAGCAGGCCAGCGTGACTGCCCCGTCCATCAGGACGTCAAAGCTGGCGCAGCACCTCCGCCATGGGGAAGCCCACGTCGCGGAATTCGCCGGCCCCCCAGTTGGCCGAGCGGAGCAGGTCCGCGGCGCCGCTATGCCTCTCAGTGCCGCCGGCGCCCAGGTTGTCCTGCATGCTCGTGCCCGTTCCGCAGGTCATTTGCGGGGCTGTGCCGGGTTGGTGGGATCGCCGTGGGACGGCGGGTTCACCGGGGGCCCGGGGACGGAGGACGGCTGCGGGGTCCCTGCGTTGCCTTGGACCTCCGGAGTGGTCGGATTCCGGGTGCCACTCGGCTCTGCACCGCTTTGCAGGTCCTGCAACCGCTTCTCCAGGATCTGCAGGATCGGGAGCCGGTTTCCGTGTGCCTTCTCGTAGGTGACCAGCTGGGCAACGTCCGCTTCGTCCAGCCCGTTAATGCGCGTGGGAAGGGTGCCGACGGGCAGGTGGTCATAGTCGGGCAGCGGCAATTCCTTGTGCAGGGGTGAATCGTTCATCTCGTTGTTCTCCATATCTCTTGGTTACCCTTCCGGAGCACGCATGAGTCGAATCTTCCCCGGCAACCTCTGCACCATTTCATCCCCGGTGCCGTGGCCGCCGTCGGAAGGGAACAATATGATAAGCAGCCTTATCAATCCGTGGGAAGGGGTGCGGTTGCGCAGCCGCAATTGCTCCGGCTGTACTTCCGCCCTACCCCCGCGTAGATTAGTACCTGTGACTGGGATCATGCCCCGTCCTCCCCGGATCTTCTGCAAAGGCCGGCCAGAGCAGCTGCTGTAGTCCAACGGCGGCAATTAAGCAGCAGCGGAAGAGACACGCAATGGCGTCCTCGCAGTTCCAGCTATTCCTCGACGAAGCAACTATCTCCGACCCTTCCAGGGACCACCCTCTTGGTCCGGACTGCCTCTACGGCCTTTACGTCAGCTGGGCAGCGCTGCACGGCCTGACGCCGAAGCCGGACCAGGCCTTCCGCGCGGGAATGCTGCGCTGCGGCGTGGATGTCCGGAACTGCCGGCTGCGCATGACGGGCCCCGCCGCGGCGGACTACATCCTCAGCAGCTACCCCGCCGTCGCCTGATGGCCACCGAAAGCCGGCGTACTCCGGACGTCCTGGTCCGGGGCGGCCACTACGTCCACTGCGGACAGGTCATGGCCGCCAGCGGAGCCGAAATGCGCAGCATCCACGGCACCTATGGCCAGTTGCCGGAAGCCCTTGGCGTGTACCTGGCCACCAGGGTGCTGCGCTGCGCCTGCGGATTCCAGATCGAGATACCGGACCAGGACGCTGCTGAACCGGCCTGAGCGGATTCAAGCGCTGCCGCACCGCACGTCTGCCCGCGCCTGCCATGGATTGCGGGTCAGCGTGAACTGCGCAGCGCCCGGACAAAGGGAGCTTTACCCAAGGCGGTGCGCTCGATCCGGCCAACCGGCTGCACGACCACCGGGAGTGCCGGCACGCCCGCGGCTTCAAGCGCCCCCGCCACGGCCGCACGGATTCCCTCCGGATTTTGTCCTGGCGCGATTCCGGCCACAAGGACGCGCAGCCGCGCGGGTTCCTGGATTACTTGCCAGCCCATTGCCACCTCATCCAGCACATGATGGAACACGATCGGATGGAGCCTGACGGGACCTTCCCTTCCCGAAAGCTCCAGGACATCTTCGAGGCGCCCCTCCACTTCCTCAAGGAGGCTGAAGGATCGCCCGCAGGGGCAGCCACGCCCGCCGACCCTGACGCTGTCGGACATCTCGTAGCGGATCAGGGGCAGGGTGCGGGAAAACAGGACGGTAACCAACACTCTGGCCCCTGTCGTTCCCGCCGGGACCGGTGCTCCGGCCTGGTCAACAGGCTCGAGGATCACCAGGTCCTCGTAGAGGTGGCTGTTCCGGTAGGGGCAGCCCGAAGCGATACCTGCTGTTTCGGTAGCTGCATAGACGTCAATCGGGGCAGTCCCCCAGGCTGCCTCCATCTCCAAGGCAGCCTGTCTGGTCAGGACCTCGGAGGCAGACATGACGCCGGCGGGTGCAATATGCAGCCGCCCGGCGGACTGTTCGGCAGCCAGCGGCTTGAGGGCGGAGGCATAACCCACCAGCACCTTCGGCTGGAACCCGTTCAGGGCGGCCGTGGTTCCGTCCAGTGGCGCAGTGACATCGAGCCGGAGCGTTGGTACAAACCGGGAGGCCAGGGACGCTGCGACGGCTGCGGACTGGTGGGTGGGGACGCGGGAGCTGACCAGCGCTGTCTTCACCGGCTTTCCCCGGCTCCCGGCTGAGATGCCGGCCCAGTCATACGCTCGGGCATAGGACGCCAGGACAGCTGCCCATTCAAACCGGTTCCAGGCGAAGATCCCCGGGCCGCCCGCCGTTCCGGCGGTCGCGGCAACCCACCACCGGCCCCTCCATGGTCGGCCGGGGTCCCCTCCGCCTTCTGCGAGCTCCTGCAAATGGTCCTGCACATCGGCGAGGTTCAGGTCTGGGGTGGTGATGGCTTCATCGAAGTGCTCCATCAGATCCGCTTTCCTCACGGGCGGCAGTTCCTGCAAGGGAGCCTCGTGCAGCCCCGCGTGATGGCGCCGGTAGAATTCCGAGCCCGCATAGGTGGCTTCGCGCAGCCGTTGCAGGGCCCGTTCCTGGTGGACAGCGATGCGCGCGGCATCCCACCGGTCCCTTCGCCGCCACGCTGCACGCAGCGAGAGCACTTGGGAGAGGAGGCGGACGTCCATGGCAGATCCTTCATACGGGACGCCCTCCAGCCTCCTCCCGCCGGAGAGGCACCGCTAGGGCCGAAAGCCGGTTGCTGGGGGCAAAAAATGTCCTGCCGCTACAGGAGCCCAGAATCGGGTACCTCACCCTAGGACGAGCACCCGAGCAAGGCAGGTACCCATGCATTCCCTTCCGCGCGCCGGCATCGGCGAAACGGCAGCGTTCCTGATGGACGTCTTCATTCCGACGGCGGCCAAAGGTCCCCTGATCCGGCGGCCGCGGGTCGAGGCCCTGGCCGAGCGCTTGGGCCTGGACCGGCGCGCCGTGACGCGGATGCAGAAGCTGGACGCCAAGTATCCTGCCGGTCCGCTCCTGCTCCGGCTGCCCTTCAGGAAGCAGGCGGTGGTCCTTCGCCCGGACCAGCTCCACCGGGTCCTGGCGGAGTCGCCGGAGCCCTTCTCGCCGGCGAGCAGCGAAAAACGCGGTGCGCTGGCGCACTTCGAGCCACGGAATGTGCTGGTTTCCACCGGCACCGACAGGACTGTGCGGCGGGCGCTGCAGGAACAGGCGCTGGATACCGCCAGCCCGGTCCACCGGTTCGCCGATTCCTTCCTGCCGGTCGTTGAAGAGGAAGCGGACGCCCTGCTGCTTGCGGCCATGGGCGACGTCGGGTCGGCCGACGGAGCGCTGGACTGGCCGCTGTTCACCGCCGCCTGGCACCGGGCCGTCCGGCGGGTGGTCTTCGGCGATGCGGCGAGGGACGACGTCGAACTCACGGATATGCTGGCCCGGCTGCGGAAGGACGCCAACTGGTCCGGCCTGAAGCCGCGCCGCCACAGCGTGCGGACCGAATTCCTGGGGCGCGTGCGCGCCGGCATCGATGCCGCTCCGCCCGGCACCTTGGCCTCCGCCCTGCGCGGGCGGCCCGACTCGGACCCCACGGCGCCCGGCGACCAGGTCCCCCAGTGGCTGTTCGCGTTCGAACCGGCGGGGATGGCGGCAATCCGCACCCTGGCGCTCCTGGCCAGCCATCCCAGCCAGGCAGCGCAGGCCCGGGAGGAAGTTGCTGCTGATCAAACCGGCGGCCGGAACCTGCCTTTCCTGCGCGCCTGCGTGCTGGAGTCCCTGCGGCTGTGGCCCACCACGCCCATGATCCTGCGCCAGACCACCCGTGAGGTCGCCTGGGAGAACGGAACCATGCCGGCGCGTTGCGGCGTGCTGGTCTTTGCCCCTTACTTCCACCGCGACGGCCGTCGCCTCACGCAGGCCGATACCTTCGACCCCGGCCTCTGGCTGCAGCACGACGATGCCCGCCCCGGTGATCCCGAAGACTGGGGCGTGGTTCCCTTCAGCGACGGGCCGGTGCGGTGCCCCGGCCGCCAGTTGGTGCTGCTGCTGACCAGTGCCCTGCTGGCCCGCCTGCTGCAGGACAGCACCTTCACCCTGGAGTCCCACCGGCTGTCCCCGGACCGGCCACTGCCGGGCACGCTGAATCACTTCGGGCTCCGGTTCCGGGTGTCCCCCGCCTGACCCTTTCCCTGCCAACACGGTTAGGGGATGCAAACCTTCGTGGCACGGGGGTCCATGCGGTGCTTTACTGCCAGCATGTCTGAAACTCTCAAGCTGAGCCGCGAACCCCACGACAGCAGCGTGGCAGCACGCCTCAACTGGCTGCGCGCCGGTGTCCTCGGTGCCAACGACGGCATCGTCTCCGTCGCGGCAACAGTGGTGGGCGTCGCGGGCGTCACCAACGACCTTGCGCCCATCCTGGTGGCCGGCACGGCCGCAGTAGTGGGCGGTGCGGTGTCCATGGCCTTGGGCGAATACGTCTCCGTGAGCAGCCAGAGCGACAGCCAGCGGGCGCTGATCGAAAAGGAGCGCCAGGAACTTCGGGACGATCCCGAAGGCGAGCTGGAAGAACTTGCCGGGATTTACCAGGCCAAGGGACTCAGTGAGGCCACGGCCCGCACGGTTGCCGAAGAGCTGACGGCAAAGGACCCGCTGAAAGCCCACCTGGCCGCCGAACTGAACATTGACGAAGAAGAAGTGGTGAGCCCCTGGCACGCCGCCTTCGCCTCCGCCATCGCCTTTACCGTCGGCGCCGTGCTGCCGATGCTGGCCATCATCTTCCCGCCTGAACAGGCGCGCATCCCCGTCACCTTCGTCGCCGTCATCCTGGCGCTGGCCCTGACCGGCACCGTCAGCGCCAAGATCGGCGGAAGCTCC
This sequence comes from Arthrobacter sp. FW306-07-I, assembly GCF_021800405.1. Lineage (NCBI taxonomy): Bacteria > Bacillati > Actinomycetota > Actinomycetes > Micrococcales > Micrococcaceae > Arthrobacter > Arthrobacter sp. FW306-07-I. The sequence goes on from NZ_CP084550.1 coordinate 3,473,643, forward strand.
AAGCGCAAGGCGACCATCCGGCTGGTGGTGGGCGGCGCGCTTGCCATGGCCTTCACGTTTGCCGTGGGCAGCCTGCTGGGCACCACCGGGATCGCCTGATGGAGATCGCCGGCCTTCCCGCCCATATCCTGCTGATCCACGGCGTGGTGGTCCTGGCGCCGCTGGCCGGGCTGTCTGCGGTGGTTTTCGCGCTGCTCCGGCGCTCAAGGCGCTACCTGGCCTGGCCGCTGGGGATCCTTGCCCTGATTCTGGTCCCGCTGTCCGTCCTTACGGCGGAAGCCGGGGAGCAGTTGGAGAAGGCGAGGCCGGTCTCAAAACTGATCGAGGAACACGCCGAACAGGGAAGCTTCCTGCGCTTCGTCACCGCCTTCTTCCTGGTGGTGGTGGCTGCACAGATCGCCGCTGCCTTCCCTTCCATCCTGACCAGGCGTCCCGCCTTCCGCGGCCTGCGCGGCATCCTCGAAGCGCGCTGGCTGCTCCCCGCCACCTCGGTACTGGGCGTGCTGGCCGGAGTTTTCCTGGTCTACCAAAGCATCGCAACCGGCCACTCGGGTGCAGCATCGGTCTGGGCGGGCATCCGGTAATTCTCGCCTGCAGCCGCCCGTCCCGGCCCGTTCAGCGCCTTGCGTCGGGGAGGGGCACGACGGCGTAGCGGCGGTTTTCCAGCACCGGCACCTGCTCGCGCACCCGGGCCAGCCGGTCCCGGCTGAGGCGGGCCACGATCAGGCCGGGCTCCTCGCCGGCATTCGCCACCACCACCCCGGCCGGGTCCACCGCCATGGAGTATCCGGTGGCCAGCGGCCCTGCCTGGTTGGCTGCCAGGAGGTAGGCCGTGTTCTCGATGGCCCTCGCCCTGGCCAGCGTGGACCAGTGTTCCTCCTTCCCTGGGCCTCGGATCCACATTCCGGTAGCAGCCGAGGATCTTGCCGCGCCTGTCCAGAGCCACCAGGGTGTTGAACGGCGGCCCAGCCTCCGTCTTCTCATAGGTTCCCACCACCACCGCGATGCCATGCTCCCGGGCGAAACCCGCCATGCTCCGGATGAACGGGCCGTCCAGGTCCTGCGCGATGGCTGACAGGGCCCCGGCCGGCTCGCTGGTGCCGTACAGGCTGGACTCGGGCAGGACCACCAGCTGCGCCCCTGCTTCCGCAGCCTGCGCAATCAACCGGCCGGCCGCCGTCGTATTTTCCCCGGGATCGGTGCCCGCGCTGAACTGGCCCGCCGCGATGAGCATTTCTGCTGGGTCCATGACTGCCCTTTCCGTCCCTGGACTGGCGTTCCGGTCTTGTCCCGGCCGCAGCCCGTCCCCTTCCCATCAGCATCCTCCCCGCGTAGGGTTGGCCACACAACCCACCGGGCTTTTTGCTGGTGCGGTGGGCTCATGCAGTTGGGCTTCTGGAGCGTGCCGGAGGGACCACAAGTGGGTAGAAGACCGTTCAGGAATCACAGGACGCGGCGCTTCGCGGCACTGGCAGTTGGCCTCCTGGCCATGCCGGCCCTGGCCTCCTGCTCCGCGGAAGTCACCCGCGGTTTCCTTCCGGGCCCCCGGGACACCACCGACAAGACTCCGCTCATCACTGACCTGTGGGTCAACTCCTGGATCGCCGCGCTGATCGTGGGGATCATTACCTGGGGCCTGATGATCTGGGTGATCGTGGCCTACCGTCGCAGGAAAAACACGGTGGGGTTCCCGGCGCAGCTGAGCTACAACCTTCCGCTTGAGGTGTTCTACCTCGCGGTCCCGCTGATCGTCATCGGCGTCCTGTTCGTCTTCACGGACCGGGACCAGCGCGCCATCGATGAGCGCTACGCCAATCCGGACGTGGTGATCGATGTCTTCGGCAAACAATGGTCGTGGGATTTCAACTACGTCAAGGAACAGGTCCATGAGGACGCCGGGCAGCAGGCCCACCTGACAGGCGGCTACGGCGCCCCGGACCGGCTGCCCACCCTCTACCTGCCCGTTGGCAAGAAGGTGGAGCTGCACCTTCAGTCCCGCGACGTGCAGCATTCCTTCTGGGTCATCGATTTCCTGCAGAAACGCGACCTCTACCCGGGCCACGAACAGTACAACCCATACATCAGCATCACCCCGCAGCGCACCGGCGAATACATGGGCAAATGCGCGGAGCTGTGCGGTGAGTACCACTCAGAGATGCTCTTCAAGGTCCGGGTGGTGAGCCAGCAGGAGTATGACAGCCACATGGCCGACCTGAAGGCCAAGGGCAACACCGGAAGCCTGGGCAACGATTTCAACCGGCAGCCGCAGTCGGCACCGGCACCGCAGGCTTTGGAACCAGCAGAGTAAAGGACGGCACCGTAATGACCACCACAGGCCAGAGAATGGGTGGAACGGCAGCCACGGCGGCACCGGCAGTGGTCCGGCGCCCCAAAGGCACCATCGTGGTCAACTGGATCACCTCCACGGACCACAAGACCATCGGGTACATGTACCTGATCTCGTCCTTCGTGTTCTTCTGCCTGGCCGGGGTGATGGCGCTGCTGATCCGCGCCGAGCTGTTCGAGCCCGGCATGCAGATCCTGCAGACCAAAGAGCAGTACAACCAGCTGTTCACCATGCACGGCACCATGATGCTGCTGATGTTCGCCACCCCGCTGTTCGCCGGGTTCGCCAACGTCATCATGCCGCTGCAGATCGGTGCGCCGGACGTTGCCTTCCCGCGCCTGAACGCGTTGGCATTCTGGTTCTTCCTGTTCGGCTCCACCATCGCGGTGTCCGGCTTCATCACTCCGCAGGGCGCCGCGTCCTTCGGTTGGTTCGCTTACGCGCCGCTGTCCAACACCACCTTCACCCCCGGCATCGGCGGCGACCTGTGGGTGTTCGGCCTGGCGTTGTCGGGCTTCGGCACCATCCTGGGTGCGGTCAACTTCATCACCACCATCATCTGCATGCGCGCCCCGGGCCTCACTATGTGGCGGATGCCCATCTTCACGTGGAACACCCTGGTCACGGCCATCCTGGTGCTGATGGCCTTCCCGCCGCTGGCCGCCGCACTGTTCGCCCTGGGCGCGGACCGCAAGTTCGGCGCTCACATTTTCGACCCCGCCAACGGCGGCGCCATCCTGTGGCAGCACCTGTTCTGGTTCTTCGGCCACCCGGAGGTGTACATCATCGCGCTGCCGTTCTTCGGCATCGTCTCGGAAATCTTCCCGGTATTCAGCCGCAAGCCGCTGTTCGGCTACAAGGGCATCGTGTACGCCACCATCGCCATCGCAGCCCTCTCCGTGACGGTGTGGGCCCACCACATGTACGTCACGGGCGCCATCTTCCTGCCATTCTTCGCGTTCATGACGATGCTCATCGCAGTGCCCACCGGCGTGAAGTTCTTCAACTGGATCGGCACCATGTGGGGCGGATCGCTGACGTTCGAGACACCCATGCTGTGGAGCATGGGATTCCTTGCCACGTTCCTGTTCGGCGGCCTGACCGGCATCATCCTGGCCTCCCCGCCGCTGGACTTCCACGTCTCGGACACCTATTTCGTGGTGGCGCACTTCCACTACGTGGTGTTCGGCACCGTCGTCTTCGCCATGTTCGCCGGATTCTACTTCTGGTGGCCCAAGTTCACCGGCACCATGCTCAACGAGCGCCTGGGCAAGATCCACTTCTGGATGCTCTTCCTGGGCTTCCACGCCACGTTCCTCATCCAGCACTGGCTGGGTGTCCTGGGCATGCCGCGGCGGTACGCCGACTACATGCCGGAGGACAACTTCACCTTCATGAACCAGTTCTCCACCATCGGTTCCTACCTGCTGGGTGCGTCACTGATTCCGTTCTTCTGGAATGTGTTCATCACCTGGCGCGCCGGGAAGAAGGTCACGGTGGACGACCCCTGGGGCTTCGGCGCTTCACTGGAGTGGGCCACGTCCTGCCCGCCGCCGCGCCACAACTTCACCTCGCTCCCCCGGATCCGTTCCGAGCGCCCCGCCCTGGACCTGCACCATCCCGAGCTGAGTATCCGCGTACATCCGCATGAAAATGCCCCTGGAGAGGGCCTCCTGGGCGCCGCCGATATCGGTGAACACGACCTCCACGATCCCAACCCGAACAAGTAGCCAGGGTCCCCCGCTTTTCGAGGCGCATCCTGGCCTTCCAGGCGCAAAGACGCTGGCGCTACCCGAATACGGGCAGCGCCAGCACTTGTGAGTAGGGCCAGTGTCTATGGGCAGCGCTGTTGAGGGCCCTGCGAGCAAGTCGCCGATACATCGGCAATTACGTCACGCCCAAGTTTCGTAATTGATGTGAACCTCGTCACTTAAAAGGCTCTTCGGCTTGGAGCTTAGGTTTGCCTACCCTACAGTTTTCTGACATAGGAAACATTCGTGTTGCCTAATAGGACCTAGGTTCAAGCAGACTTTTTCCCCACCGAAAGCAGCCTCAATGAAGATCCGCAACAGCGCGCTGGCCGGCATCGCACTCGCCGCCAGCGCAGCTCTCGGCCTGACCGCCTGCGGCGGCGCCACCCCCGCCGGCGACAGCTCGTCCGCCGCTTCCGGCGGCGCCTCCTCGGGTGAAATCACGGTATACAACGCCCAGCACGAGAGCCTCACCAAGGAATGGGTGGATGCCTTCACAGCGGAAACCGGCATCAAGGTGACCATGCGCCAGGGCTCGGACACCGAACTGTCCAACCAGATCATCCAGGAAGGCCAGGCCTCCCCCGCGGATGTGTTCCTGACCGAGAACTCCCCCGCCATGACGCAGGTGGAGAACGCCGGCCTGTTCGCCGACGTCAACAAGGACACCCTGGCCCAGGTCCCGGCCGAATTCTCGCCGTCCACCGGCAAGTGGACCGGCATCGCCGCCCGCTCCACCGTGCTGGTCTACAACAAGACCAAGCTCACCGAGGACAAGCTGCCCAAGTCCATGCTTGACCTGGCCAACCCCGAATGGAAGGGCAGGTGGGCTGCCTCCCCCAGCGGTGCCGACTTCCAGGCCATCGTCTCCGCGCTCCTGGAACTGAAGGGCGAGTCCGCCACGGAAGAGTGGCTGAAGGGGATGAAGGAAAACTCCAAGGCCTACAAGGGAAACAGCACGGCCATGAAGGCCGTCAACGCCGGTGAAGTGGATGCCGCCCTGATCTACCACTACTACTACTACGGCGACCAGGCCAAGACCGGCGAAAACTCCAGCAACGTCACCCCGTACTACTTCAAGAACCAGGACCCGGGTGCGTTCCTGTCCGTTTCCGGCGGCGGTGTGCTGAAGTCCTCCAAGAACGCTGCGGCTGCGCAGGAGTTCCTGAAGTTCATCACCGGCAAGAAGGGCCAGGAGGTACTCAAGAACGGTACGTCCTTCGAGTACGCCATCGGCTCCGACGTTCCCGCCAATGACAAGCTGGTTCCCATCAAGGACCTGCAGGCACCCAAGGTTGACGCCGCCAAGCTTAACTCCGAGAAGGTCACCGATCTGATGACCCAGGCAGGACTCCTCTAATTCCGTGACCACCGATCTATCGGCTCCTCCCAGGCGGAGCACGACGACGGCGGGCCGGGGCAACAGCCCCCGCCCGCCTTTCGGCGTTTCCGCAGTGTCCCTCCTGGCGGTGCTGATCGCCCTCTTCTCCCTCGTCCCGCTGGGGTACGTGGCCTACATGACGGTGGCAACCGGGTGGGACACTGCCGTCGGGCTTATCCTGCGTCCCCGCGTGGGCGAACTCCTGCTGAACACCCTGCTCCTGATGGCCGCCACCATCCCGCTGTGCCTGCTGCTTGGCGTGGCGGGAGCGTGGCTGGTGGAGCGGACCAAACTGCGCGGCCACCGGATCTGGGCCGTGCTGCTGGCCGCTCCGCTGGCCGTCCCCGCGTTCGTGAACAGCTATGCCTGGGTATCGGCCGTCCCGTCGCTCGGGGGGCTGGGATCCGGCATCCTGATCTCCACGCTGTCCTATTTCCCGCTGGTGTACATCCCGGCCGCGGCCACCCTGAGCCGGCTGGACCCGGCCATTGAACAGTCCGCCGCAGCCCTGGGGCTGGGGGCCTGGCGGTCCTTCTTCCGAGTGGTGCTCCCCCAACTCCGGATTGCATTGACCGGCGGCGCCCTGCTGGTGGGGCTGCACCTGCTTGCCGAATACGGCGCGTTCGCGATGATCCGGTTCGACACCTTCACCACCGCGATCATGACCCAGTACCAGTCCACCTTCAACGGCGCAGCCGGGAACATGCTGGCCAGCGTCCTGGTGTTCTTCTGCCTGCTCCTGCTGGTGGCCGAGGTCCGCAGCCGCGGCACCGCCCGCTACGCGAGGATCGGTTCCGGCGTGCAGGCAAGGGCGCTGCGGCTGCCGCTGCACGCGTACCAGGTGCCGGCCCAGCTGTTCCTGGTGGTGCTGACGGCACTGGCGTTCGGACTTCCGCTGTATTACGTCATGCGGTGGATCCTGGCCGGCGGGGCGGACATCTGGACCGCGTCCGAGTTCCTGCCTGCCCTCTTCACCACCTTCACCTACGGGCTGGCGGGCGCCGCAGCCACCACCGTGGTGGCCTTCCCCATGGCATACCTCGCCGTCCGCCACCCGGGCTGGTTCAGCAAGTCCCTGGAACTGTCCAACTACGTCACCAGCTCCATGCCCGGCATCGTCGTGGCCCTGGCATTCGTCACCGTGAGCATCCGCATGGTCCCGGGGATGTACCAGACCGCGGGGCTCCTGGTGGCAGCCTACGTGCTCCTGTTCCTCCCCCGCGCCCTGGTCAACCTCCGGGCCGGGCTGGCGCAGGCGCCCAAGGAACTGGACGAGGCCGCGCAGGCGCTGGGCAAGCCGCCGCTGCTGGCTTTCATCCGCGTCACCTTGCGGCTTACCGCCCCGGCCGCCGCAGGCGGGGCGGCCCTGGTGTTCCTGGCCATCGCCAACGAACTCACCGCCACCTTGCTCCTGTCCCCCAACGGCACCAAGACCCTGGCCACCGAGTTCTGGAGCAAGAGCAGTGAAATCGACTATGCCGGTGCCGCTCCCTACGCGCTGCTGATGATCCTGCTTTCCGCGCCCATGACCTACCTCCTCTTCCAACAGTCCAAGAAAGTAGCCGGACAGTGACAGCACCATCAACCCGCAGGCTGCCCGAGCCCCGGGTGGCACCCTCGGTGGCGGCAACCACCAACAGCCACCTGCAGATCACGGACGTCACCAAGAACTTCGGATCGCAGGCGGTCCTGAGGGGCGTCAACCTCTCCGTGGCCAAGGGCGGCACCACCGCCATCGTGGGCCCGTCCGGCTCCGGCAAAACCACGCTGCTGCGCCTGATCGCCGGGTTTGAACATCCGGACACCGGGAGCATCTCGCTGAACGGGACCCTTGTGGCTGGTGATGGCGCGTGGCTTCCGGCGCACAAGCGGGAGATCGGGTACGTGGCCCAGGACGGTGCCCTGTTCCCGCATCTGACGGTAGGCCAGAACGTTGCCTTCGGCCTGAATGCGGCCAAGCTCGACGGCGGCCGCCGCGCCGTCAACGCCCGCGTGGCGGAGTTGCTGGAAATGGTGTCGCTGGATGCGTCCATGGCCAAGCGCCGCCCGCACCAGCTCTCCGGCGGCCAGCAGCAGCGGGTCGCCCTGGCCCGGGCGCTGGCGCGCGAACCGGAGCTGATGCTGCTGGACGAGCCTTTCTCCGCCCTGGACGCGGGCCTGCGCGTGGCCACCCGCCGGGCCGTGGCCAAGGTCCTGGCCGAGGCAGGGGTCACCACCATCCTGGTCACGCACGACCAGGCCGAGGCCCTGTCCTTCGCGGACCAGGTGGCCGTGATGCGCGGCGGCAAGCTGGCCCAGATCGGTAACCCCTTCGTGGTGTACACCCGCCCCGCGGACCGGGCCACCGCCGAATTCCTGGGTGATGCCGTCATCCTGGACGCCTGGCTGGAGGGCTCCCTGGCCACCTGCTCCCTGGGCGGCATCCCGGTCCGCCGGCCGCCGGCGCAGGGCCGGGTACAGCTGATGCTGCGGCCGGAACAGATCCGCATCGCCGAGGACGGACCCATCCGCGGCGTGGTGGTGGACACGGACTACTTCGGCCCCGAAACCACCGTGCGGCTGAAGCTGAACGTGCCGCAGGAAGTGGCCGAGCACGCTGACCACCGCTACCCCGGCGGCGGCGAGGTGATCACCATTCGGCACTGGAACGCCTCGATCGCCCGGCCCGGCATGGAACTGTGCCTGCGGGTGGTGGGCGAAGCCGTGGCGTTCCCGGTGGAGGACTGAGCACCAGCCGTCTCTCCTGACACAGAAAAATCATCCTGTGGAAACACTCCGGCAATGTCTCCCCGCCAAGCTGTCCTTACGGGGATACAACAGCAGGAGGCAGCCCATTATGGAGGCACAAGGAGTACGTACGGCCCAGCTTCGGATCGGGGATCAGATCGAGGCTTGGCACAGGGGCAGGCTCTTCCACAAAGGGCGCGTGACCGACGTGGTCCCGGCCCTTGAACTCTTCTGGATCCTGGACGCCCGGACCGGCACGCGCAAGCTGCTGGACCCCGAAGCCCTGGAGATACGCCACGTGGAGGCCGGGGCGCCGGTGAAACCGGACGTCACCGCCAAGCCCCAGCCCCCGGCCAAGCCGCTCGCCACCGCCTGAAGCCCGGTGAGGGCTCAGGCGCGGTCCTGGTAGACGTCCGGGACGCCGTCGTGGTCCGAATCCACGTTCTCCAGCTCTTCGGCCAGGCGGTACTGCCGGTTGCGGGTGCGCAGCACGGCGGTTGCCAGCAGCGCGGCAATCAGCGACGCGGCCAGGATGCCAACCTTGGCATGGTCGTCATGCAGGCTGCCGTTGCCGAAGCTGAGTTCCGCCACCAGCAGGGACACGGTGAAGCCGATCCCCGCCAGCAGCGCAACACCAAACACGTCGATCCATTTGAAGGAGCTGTCCAGGGTGGCCCTGGTGGCTTTGGTCAGGATCCACGTGGTGGCCAGGATGCCGATCGGCTTGCCCAGGACCAGGCCCAGGATGATGCCCAGCGCCACGGGGTCCGTCAGGGCTGAGCCCAATCCAGCCCAGCCACCCACGGCCACGCCGGCCGAAAAGAACGCGAACACAGGCACTGCCACGCCCGCGGAGATGGGCCGGAACCGGTGCTCGAAGATCTCCGCCAGCCCGGGTCCGGCTTCGGGCCCGCCCGACGCCTGGGAGCGGATCACCGGAATGGCGAAGCCCAGCAGCACGCCCGCCACGGTGGCATGGATACCGGAAGCGTGCACCAGCGCCCACGTCACGGCGCCCAGGGGCAGCAGGACCAGCCAGGCAGCGGCGGCATGCAGGCCAAAGAACCGACGGAACTTCTGGGCCAGGAAGGCATAGATGGCCAGCGGAACCAGCGCCAGAAGCAGAGGCGCCACCTGGATGTCGCTGGAGTAGAAGAACGCGATGATGGTGATGGCGATCAGGTCATCCACCACGGCCAGCGTGAGCAGGAAGATCCGCAGGGCGCTGGGCAGGTGGGACCCTATGATCGCCAGGACGGCAACGGCAAAAGCAATATCCGTTGCGGTGGGAATGGCCCACCCCCGGAGCGTTTCCGGGCTGGCGAGATTGACGACGGCGTAGATCACCGCCGGGACCGCCACGCCTCCCACGGCGGCCGCTACCGGCACGATCGACTTGCTGATCTGGCGCAGGTCACCGGCCACGAATTCGCGTTTAAGTTCCAGGCCCACCAGGAAGAAGAAGATGGCCAGCAGCCCATCCGCCGCCCACGCCCCCAGGCTCAGTTCAAGGTGCCATGGTTCGTAGCCAACCTTGAAGTCGCGGAGGGCAAAGTAGCTGTCCGACGCCGGGGAGTTTGCCCATACCAGCGCGATGACGGCAGCGACCACCAGGAGGGCACCGCCGACGGTTTCCTTGCGGAGGATCTCGCCGATCCGCAGCGCCTCGGCGTAGCTGCCACGGGAAAAAACGGTGGAACCGAAGAATTTGTTCTGGCGTGGGGTGGGCGGTGTGGCGCTCATGCAGGCGTCCTTAAATCCGGGTTCGACAAATACATGCCGACCAGACTTCCCGGCGCACCTTCGGTCCATTCTACGGGGCCCCGCTGCCGCCTCCCAAACACTCTTCTCCGGCGGATTTCGGGGTTTTGTGGGCCAGTTCACAAAAACACCCATCCGGCGCTTCGATGGCATCGAATCATTAATGTCCCTCATCTGGGACAAAACGTCACTTGCATGAGGAGAATGCTTTCCGATGAACAAGACACTTCGTTTCCTCGCAGTTCCCACCCTCGCCCTGGGCGCCCTGGCCCTTTCGGGCGGTCCCGCCTCCGCAGCGGACCACACATACCAGTCCACTCTCACCCAAATCAATGGCAGCTCTGCCTCGGGCACCGTCACCGTGGACGTCACAGGCAATCAGGCACACGCCGTCCTGAAGGTCTCCGGTCTGGCCTCCACCTTCAACAACGCGCCCTACCCCCACGTCCAGCACATCCACGGCGGCGCCCAAGGCGTCTGCCCAGCACCGTCGGCAGACAAGGACGGCGACGGCGTGGTTTCCACCACCGAGGGTGCACCCAGCTACGGCGGAATTGTGACGACCCTGTCCACCAGCGGCGATACCAGCCCTGCGGCCGGGCTCGACCTCAAGGTTGCGGGCCAGGGTGCCAGCTACACCGTGGACCGAACTTTCGAACTCAACGCCGAGACCAAATCCGCCCTGGAGTCCGGCACCGCCGTCGTCGTTGTCCACGGGCTCGATCCGGCCACCCTCAGCCCGGCCGGGCAGGCCGCCAAATCGGACCTCGTTCCGAGCCTCCCACTCGCTGCCACCTCCCCCGCCCTTTGCGGGACGCTTAAAGCGGGGCAGATGAAGATGCCCGCCGGCGGCGTTGACACGGGCGTTGCGCAGCAGGCCGGTGGCACCGACAGCGGCGCCCTCGCCCTGGGCGGCGGCTTGGTCCTGGCAGCGGCAGCAGGTGGCGCCTACCTGGTCCGCCGCCGCGGTTCAGGTTCGGAAGCCTAAGTCCGGCTGGCTGGACCACGCCATGTCCTTCCTGAACTCCGGCAGCCGTGGAAGCCTTCGGGCCCCCGCGGCTGCCGGGCTTCTGCTCCTGCTCGCCCTCACCGGCTGCGGCTCCGCACCAGGAACGTCCGCCACCGGCCCATCGCCTTCGCTCTCCCCCGTACCGTCGGCATCCCCCGCACCTTCCGCGTCCATGCCTTCGCCCGCCGCGCCAATCTCCACCGCCCCCGTTCCTGCCGGCCCGCCCGCACCCACCGCACCTCCCGTCGTCGAACCCCCAGTCCTGCCCCGGTCCGAACCGGCGGCGCTTGATATCCCCTCGATTGGCCTGCGCACGGAACTGCTGAGCCTGGGCCTGCGGCCCAACGGCTCGCTGCAGGTCCCGGAAGACAAGGGCAACGGAGCCCCGGCTGGTTGGTACAACGGCTCGCCGACGCCCGGCGAGCGCGGCCCGGCCGTGGTGCTGGGGCATGTCAACGCGCTCGGCGGCCACAAAGGTGTCTTCGCCGACCTCCGTAAACTCGCGCCCGGAGCCGAGGTCAGTGTGGCGCGGACGGACGGCAGCACGGCCCTTTTCGTCGTCGAACGCGCTGCCGTCTACGGCAAAGACAATTTCCCCACCCTTGAGGTTTACGGCAACACTCCGGAGTCCGAACTGAGGCTGATCACCTGCGACGGTTATGACGCCGTCACCGGCCTCTTCGATGACAACTACGTCGTTTTCGCCAAGCTCAAAGCCTGATCGGACAGACAACAACGGCCGCCCCACTCGCGGCGGCCAGGACGGATCGTCATGAAGAACCGTGCTCCCCTGCTGACAACCCTGGCGCTGTCGCTGCTGCTCACCGGCTGTGCTGCGGCGGGATCAGCCGGGCAGGCCCTTCCAGCGGCGCCCCCCGGCCCCGGCTCAACGGCGGCGGCCCATGCCGGCCACCATGGCACCGATACAGCTGTTCCCGAAACCAGCCCCGGAGGCCCCAGCGCGGCCGCCAGGATGGTATGCGGGGACCAGCCGATGGAACGGCTGACCAGCATCCTGTCGCTCGACCGGAAACCGCACACGGTAAGCAGCTGGGCCAACGGCACCTTCACCTGCACCTACCATCTAACCGAAGGTGCACTGGTGATTACCGTGCAGGAGGCGCCCGACCAAGCGAGGGCGCGGGCGTATTTCGACGCCATGCAAGCCCTTGCCACAGACGCCTCCCCCATTGAGGGGCTGGCCAACCTGGGCTTTCCCGCCTATGAAACTGCAGCCGGTTCCGCCGTTTTCCAAAAGGACAACTTTGTGCTGCAGGTGAACGCATCGGCGCTTCCATCTGCGGTTGGACCGGATGCCATCACCCGCGGCGCCTTGGCATACCAGCTCTCCACAACCATCCTTGCCTGCTGGGTGGAGCACCACTAGCCCGCGCGGCGGTCCCCCGCGTGGTTCGCCCGGCCGTGCAGTTGGATGGCCCGCACGGCACGGTCCAGGTAGGTCCGTGCCTCCGTGGAGTTGGCCAACTGCACCAGTTCCGCCGCCACTACCACCAGCTTGACGTTCCGGTGGCTGCTGGTGCTTACCAGCATCTGGAACGCGTCATCGGAGCCAAGTCTCAGCTGGCCCATGAGGATGCCCCGGGCCTGGTCGATCACGGTCCGGGTTGCCGTTGCACGCGCGACGGCGTCCCGGGCCGTTTGTTCGGTTTCGCGCTGCAGGGTGCGGCTGAGGTCTACCGTTACGCCTTCGAGCGCCAGCACTGCTCCGTCGGCGCTCAAGACCGCCTCGCCGGAGGTCACCACACGCCGCGTCTTCCCCCGGGCGTCCACAATCCGGTGATACATGCAGAAGAAGCCGCCTGTGGCGGAAACCTGCTGCACAATCTCCTCGCACCGCTCGCGGTCATCAGGATGCTTGTGGGCAAAGATCAGTTCCAGCGTGGGGACAACCTCGCCGCGCTGGTATCCGTGCAGCCGGAACATCCCGTCCGACCACTGGAAGGTTGGACCTGAGGGCTCAATGTCCACGCGGAAGGTACCGGCATCGCTTTCGCTGTCTCCGAGGGCACTCGAATACGTGTACAAATCGCTCAGCTCCGTCACAGGTCCACCTCCCGTGCAATGGCCAGCCCCCAGCGGTCCGGCTCTGTCCCCGCTCCTTCCAGTATGGTCGCGTTGCGCAACAGAAGGTAGTGCGGGAGGTCCCATGGAACTCGCGCGTGAAATGCGCTAGAGTCCTTGACCTTTATACCCCCAGGGGGTATATTGGCGGTGTTGTCAGTGAAGTGGTATGTCCCGGCCGGCGCACCAGCACCAGCCTTTCACAGCCGTTCAACCCCAGCGCCCCTTGATTCCCTCAACGGATTGGAACTGACATGAACAGCGGGAACCGTCCCCAGCTCCCCCTCGCATCCTCCGGCTGCAGCTGCTGCGCCCCAACCAACTCGGTGGAGCCGGCCAGCATCCTCCCCGCAACCGCCCCGCAGGAGCCTCCGGCCGCCGTCGTAAGTGCCGACGCAGACGCTTCCGCGCAGCGCAGCTTTGCAGTGGAAGGCATGACCTGCGGGCACTGCGTCCGGTCTGTCGAAACGGCTGTCTTCGCCGTTCCGGGCGTAACCTCGGCCTCGGTTGACCTGGTGCCGGGCGGCCGCTCCCGGCTTACCGTGACCGGCCGGGCGTCCGAAGCCGACGTCCGCCAGGCCGTGGCTGCCGCCGGTTACGCCCTGGCCTGATACGGGCCGCGCCCCTGCGCTCCCAACATTTTTCCGCAGCCCCGGGTAAAGCCGGGCAGCGATTGCCTCCAAGGAGGAACCATGCAGGATCACCACGATATGCAGGACCAGCACGGCACGCAGGACCACCCCGCCGTGCACCACCAGGGAGGCGGGCATGACCACCCCCAGCCGCCCGGGGGGACGCTCACGGAGCCCCCTGCACACAGCGCCGGGCACACCGGACACCCGCAGCACGCCGGACACGGCCAGCACGACGACGACCACACCATCCACACGCACGGCCAGCACGCGGGCCACAGCACGGCCATGTTCAAGAACAGATTCTGGCTGACGCTGGCCCTGTCCATTCCCGTGGTCTACTTCAGCCCCATGATGGCCCACCTGCTGGGCTACATGCCGCCGGAGTTCCCCGGCTCCGCCTGGATCCCCCCGGTCCTGGGCACCGCGATTTTCCTCTACGGCGGCCAGCCGTTCCTCAAGGGCGGCCTGCAGGAGCTCAAAGACCGCACCCCCGGAATGATGCTGCTGATTGCCATGGCCATCACGGTGGCCTTCGCCGCCTCCTGGGTCACCAGCCTGGGCATCGGCGGCTTCGACCTGGACTTCTGGTGGGAGCTGGCCCTGCTGGTGGCCATCATGCTGCTGGGGCACTGGATCGAAATGCGTGCCCTCGGATCCGCGCAGGGCGCCCTTGATGCCCTCGCCGCGCTGCTGCCGGACGAAGCCGAGCGCATCACCGACAGCGGCACCGAGACCGTTCCCGTGTCCGAACTCAACGCCGGGGACCTGGTCCTGGTGCGTCCCGGCGCCCGCATGCCCGCTGACGGAAACGTGGTGGACGGCCAGGCCGAGTTCGACGAGTCCATGATCACCGGTGAATCCAAGACCGTGGCGCGTGGCCTAGGCGATCCCGTGGTGGCCGGAACCGTTGCCACGGACAGCAGCGTCCGCGTCCGGGTCACGGCCGTTGGCGACCAGACCGCCCTGGCCGGGATCCAGCGGCTGGTGGAGGAAGCACAGGCCTCATCATCACGCGCACAGGCCCTGGCGGACCGCGCCGCAGCCTTCCTCTTCTACTTTGCCGCCGGCGCCGGCGTCCTCACCTTCATCGCCTGGACGCTGATGGGAAGCGTCCCCGACGCCGTGACCCGGACCGTCACCGTACTGGTCATTGCCTGCCCGCACGCCCTTGGCCTGGCCATCCCGCTGGTGATCGCCATTTCCACCGAGCAGGCGGCGCGGGCCGGCGTCCTGATCAAGAACCGGATGGCGCTGGAGCGGATGCGGACCATCGATGTGGTCCTGTTCGACAAGACCGGCACCCTGACCACCGGCGAGCCGGAGCTGAAGGACGTTGCCGTAGCTGAAGGAGCAGATCCGGACGCGGTGCTTGCCCTCGCCGCCACCGTGGAGTCCGACAGTGAACACCCCGTGGCACGGGCCATCGTCCGCGCTGCGAAGGCACGGAACCTGGCGCTGGCTCCGGCCACCGGCTTCACCTCGCTGATGGGCCGCGGCGTCCGCGCCAACGTGGAAGGCCGTACGGTGCATGTGGGCGGGCCGGCGCTCCTGCGCGAGCTCGGCGTCGTGGAACCGGCCTCCCTGGCGGGGAGCACCAAAGCCTGGATGGACCGCGGGGCAGCGGTCCTGCACGTTGTCGACGACGGCAACGTCCTGGGCGCCGTCAGCATGGAGGATGCGGTGCGGCCGGAGTCCCGGCAGGCTGTTGCTGCCCTGCAGCGGCGCGGGGTCAAGGTGGCCATGGTTACCGGTGACGCGCACCAGGTGGCCAAGGCCGTGGCCGCGGATCTGGACATCGACGAGGTGTTCGCCGAGGTCCTGCCCGCGGACAAGGACAAGAAAGTGGCCGAGCTGCAGGGCCGCGGCCTGAGGGTGGCCATGGTGGGCGACGGCGTCAACGACTCACCCGCGCTGGCCCGTGCCGAGGTGGGGATCGCCATCGGCGCCGGAACCGACGTGGCAGTGGAATCCGCCGGCGTGGTGCTGGCCGGAAACGATCCGCGGGCCGTGCTGTCCATGGTTGACCTGTCCCGTGCCAGCTACCGGAAGATGTGGCAGAACCTGGTGTGGGCCACCGGCTACAACGTCCTGTCCGTGCCATTGGCTGGCGGTGTCCTGGCATTCGCCGGGGTGGTGCTGTCGCCCGCAGCAGGGGCGGTGCTGATGTCCGCGTCCACCGTGGTGGTGGCACTGAACGCCCAGCTCCTCCGGCGCCTGAAACTGAACCCGTCCGAGGTACGTTGAACATTCCAGGCACATTGAAAGGAGGGACGGCCATGACCACCCGCGCCGTGGCGTCCCTCCTTCGCTGTGCCTGGCTGCTGGCCGCTGCCCTGGCCGTCATCGCAGGGCTGCTGGGCATGCACGTGCTCACCTCCGGGCATGGCTCGCACGGGGCCGGCCTGCAGGTCATGATTTCCCACAGTCCGGCTTCTCCTGTGGCGTCCGCCCACCCATCGCACAGCGCCGGGCACTCCCCCAGCCACACCGCCGTCGCGCATTCCGCTGCTGCCGGCGGCCATGCCGGCGAGCGCCCCGGCTCCTCCACTCCGGACGCGCCAGCCCTTGCCTCGCCCGCCTGCGGCGATTCCTGCCCGGGCGCCCAGGAATCGGGCGCGCCCTGTGTCCCCTCTGCGCCCGGCAGCCCGGTCACCCTTTCCCCACCCCAGGCATCCCCCGCCGCGATTCCTGCACCTCGCGCCCCCGGTAGCACCGCGGGCGCCGGCTACGGCTACCTGCCGCCCAGCCCCACACCCTGCGACCTGTCGATCAGCCGGACGTAAGCCGGACTGCGCCACATCCATCGCGGCCCAGTTCACCCACTCCCCTGAAAGACAACCATGAACACCACCATCAAGACCCTGTCCATTGCTGCTGCCCTGGCGGCCTCGCTTGGCCTGGCAGGCTGCGCCGGCAACGCCGGATCGGGCAACAGCATGCCCATGGACCACGGGAACTCCGGCCCCATGTCGAGCACGATGCCCAGCTCCGGGGCCAGGTCCAGCGGGGGCACGACGCCCAGCGCGGACGCCGACCACAACCAGGCCGACATCATGTTTGCCCAGATGATGATCCCGCACCACGCCCAGGCGGTGGAGATGAGCGGCATCATCCTGGACAAGCAGGGCGTCCCGGCGGAAGTGACTGCGCTTGCCAGCAAGATCAAGGCGGCGCAGGCCCCCGAGATCGAGCAGATGACCGGCTGGCTCCAGGGGTGGAACGTACCCACCATGATGAACGACCACACCGGCCATGGCATGACCGGCATGGTGGACGACGCCGGGATCGACAAGCTCAAGTCGGCCACCGGCACCGACGCTGCGCGGCTTTTCCTGGAGCAGATGATCGGCCATCACGAGGGCGCCATCGACATGGCCCAGCAGGAGATCAGCGCCGGCAAATCCCCTGAAGCCGTGAAGCTGGGCCACGAGATCGTGGACGCGCAGCAGACGGAGATCATGCAGATGAAGCAGCTGCTGGCCACGCTCTAGCGTGGGACAGCCCGCCAACCTGGCGGGAAATGTGAACGACGCGGTGGCGGCACCCGGTGTGGGAGCCGCCGCCGCGGCGTCGCATGTTAAGTTGAAGGGCACGGGCCCCACCGGACCGCCGCCAGCTGGGAAAAGAGAAAATCTCCTTGGACACTTCCGCACCAGTACGAATCCTGACCGTCTGCACCGGCAACATCTGCCGGTCGCCCGTGGCCGAACGGCTGCTGCAGGCGGGGCTTGACCAAGTAGTGCCCGGCGGTTTCGAAGTCTCCAGCGCCGGGACCCGCGCCCTGGTGGGCCAGCCCATGCAGCCCATCTCGGCGGACATCGTGCGGACCTTCGGCGGGAATCCCGAAGGCTTCGCTGCCCGGCAGCTCACCCCCACAATCCTGCGCGGCGTGGACCTGGTGCTCACCATGACGTCCGGGCACCGCGGCGAGGTCCTGCAGCTGGACGCGTCCCTGCTCAAACGGACCTTCACCATCCGCGAGTTCGCCCGGATGCTGAATGTCCTGGACCAGCGGGCCGCCGAAAATGACACCCAGCCCGCCGGCCCCCAGGAAGCAGCGTCCGACGACGAGTCCCGGCTGGCTGCCAACGCCGCCTTTTGGCGCGGGCTGCCAGCCCGCGCCGCCGGGGTGCGGCACCTCTCGCTTCCCGCCGACCCCGCCGAAAATGACATCGTGGACCCCTACCGCCGCTCGCCCGAGGTCTACCGGGAGATGGAGGACCAGCTGGCTCCGGCGATCGTCTCCATCCTGCGCCACGCCCGCCTGAACGCGCCCGTGAGCCCGGACGCCGCCCAACTGTAGGTCCTGCCGCAGAGGCTCCACCCATCCGGCGTCTGGTCTCGGGCCTGCCGGCTGGTGTGGAACAGAGTGCGGTTTTTCTGTGGATTTCCCCGATGTAAGGCATTTTTTCCGGTGCTAATTTTCCGAAATGAGCACCCAGGCGAAGCTTCGCAGTACCGGCGCCGTCCGCGTTGTTGAGCGGTCCAAACGCCGTCGGCACCCGTTGCGGACCGCGCTGCTGGTGCTGCTCGCCGCAGCGATCCTGATAGCCGCCGCAGCCGGTACGTACCTTTTCAGCCTCGGCCGTGCGTACGATTCACAGGCGAAGGTCATTGACAATCCATTCCCGTCCGAGTCCAACCGCCCTCAGCCGCGTTCCGCTGCGCCGTCCGGCGTAACACCGGCCGAAGGCACCGGCACTGGTGCGGCGGCCGGGCCCGCAGCAGGGCCCGCAGCAGCCGCCCCTGCCCAGGCACCCGGCGGGCAGGCGCTGAACATCCTGGTGATGGGCAGCGACAGCCGCGGGGCAACGGTTGGCAAGGCTGAATCCGGCAGCAGCTCGGATCAGCGCGCTGACACCCTCATGCTGGTGCACATTCCCGCGGACCGATCCAAAATCTTCGCCATCTCCCTGATGCGCGACCTGTGGGTGGACATTCCGGGTCACGGGAGGGCAAAGATCAATTCAGCCCTCGCCTACGGGGGCGTCCCCCTCATGGTGCAGACGGTGGAGACCATGTTCAACGAGCGCGTGGACCACGTGGCCATGGTCGACTTTGAGGGCTTTGTTGGCCTCACGGATGCCCTCGGCGGGGTTGAGGTGGACATCCCCCGGTCCTTCGTTTCCGCGCACGACAAATTCTCCTACCAGCAGGGGCGTACCCTGCTGGACGGCAAGCACGCCCTGGAGTTCGTCCGCGAGCGCTACTCCTTCACCGATGGCGATTACCAGCGGGTGCGCAACCAGCAGGCTTTCGTGCGGGCGCTTTTCGCCAAGAACCTCAGCCCGGAAACCCTTCTGAACCCGGTGAAGGTGCATAACGTAGTCACTGCCATGTCGCCGTTCATCAGCGTGGACAGCGGACTTAACGCAGCGGCCCTGGCAAACCTGGCCTTGGAACTGCGCAACGTGCGTGCAGACGACATGGAAATGTTTACCCTTCCCACCCTGGGGATCGGAACCTCCGCGGACGGCCAGTCCATCGTCCTTCCGAACCAAACGGCAATCAAAGACATCGGCGATGCGCTGGCAGGTGACAGTTTGGACAACTATGTAGCCAATAACGGCTTGCCGGACGGACACTGATCCCACCAGTCACAATGAGGTGGAGGCGTCATGAGCATCCCAGGCGGTCCTGATCCGTCCGGTCCCGTCGGCCCCGGCAATTCCGGTCCGCCCACAGGCCCATCCGCGCCCCGGCCCGGCTGGCTGGTTGCCCTGGGACGCCGCCGCTGGATCGTGGCACTGGTGGTGCTGGCCCTTGTGGCGGCAGCCGGCATCGCGGTCTTCAGCCTGAACCGCGCCGGCCAGGAGGCACGGCCGGCAGCCACCCAAACCCAGCCGCCGAGCGAAACGCCCAGCCCAACGCCAACGCCCACTCCTTCCGAAACGCCGCCGCCGGCTCCCGCTCCCCCGCCCCCGCCTCCCCCGATCCCGGAACTGCCCGCAGTTCCGATGAACATCCTGGTGATCGGCAGCGACATCCGCGGCGGCACGCCGGCGCGGGACGCCGCCGCCCATACGGCAGCCACCGGCGAAGCCCAGGACCAGCGGGCGGACTCCCTGATGGTGGTTCACGTCCCGGCCGACCGCCGGAACCTTTACCTCATCTCCATCAACCGCGACAACTGGGTGGACATCCCCGGCTACGGGGCCGCCAAGATCAATGCAGCCCTGCAGTATGGCGGCATCGACATGGAAACTGCCACCGTGCAGCAACTGCTGGGAATCACCATCGACCACACGCTGATGCTGGACTTCGGCGGGTTCAAAATCCTGGTGGACGGCCTGGGCGGAATCGACGTCAATGTGCCCATCCCTTTCCAGTCCAGCGTTGAAACCCAACACGTCTTCCCCGCAGGCATGAACCACCTGGACGGGCAGGCGGCGCTGGAGTTTTCCCGCGAGCGCTACGCCTTCGCCGACGGCGACTTCCAGCGGGTCCGCGACCAGCAGATCATGCTCCGCGCAATCCTGGCCCGCCTCACGGCTGGAGGTGCCCTCAACGATGTGAATACGGTGCGGTCCCTGGTCGACTTCGCTTCCTGCTGCCTCACCGTGGATAAGGCCTTCGACCCCGTGCAGGCCGCCATTCTGGCTTACAGCCTGCGGAACCTGGACGTGAACGCCATCGGCACCATGACGCTTCCGACGGCGGGTTCAGGTTTCGTGGCCGGGCAATCCGTACTGTTTCCAGACTATGGCGGCATCGCGGCCGTGGGCGCAGCACTCCGGGAGGGCCGGATCGGCGACTTCGCGAAGCCATAGGGCGCAACCCCCGCTGTTCAGCCGATGCTCGCCGCCCGTTCACCGCCACGCCAGAGTCCGTGTACCGGCGGGGGCAACCCTGAGGACATGACCGAGTCTTCCCAGGCCGGGGTTTCCCGCCGCACCGTCGTCAAGAGTTCCGTCCTCGCCGCCGCGCTGGCCTCCGTGCCCGCCGCCAACGCCACGGCAGCCACCCAGTCTCCCGCCGGCGTCGCCCTGGTGCGCAACCGGCTCACACTGCCCAGCGGCATGGCCACCGGCGATGTCACCTCCGATTCGGCCGTGCTGTGGTCGCGCGCCTCGGGAGCCGGCCGGATGACGGCGGTCCTGCGGGCAGTGGACGACGGCGGCCAGGTGCTGCGCGGGCGCGGCGCCTTTGAGCGGGTCCTCCGCGGGCCCCGCGCCACCCAGGCATCCGACTTCACTGCCAAAATCCACGCCGGCAACCTGCCGTCCAACACGCGTTTTGCGCTGGAGATCAGCTTCGACGACGACGCCGGCGCGGCCAGTGAGACGGTTCGCGGCAGCTTCCGCACGGCCCCTGACACCGGGACGGTCAACGGCAAGGGCCGCACCGGCGACACCACAAACGGCGGCGACGTCCCGGCGTCGTCCGCGCAAAGCTTTGTGTGGACCGGCGACACCGCGGGCCAGGGCTGGGGCATCAACGAGGAAATCGGGGGGATGCGTGGCTACCGGGCCATGCACCAGACCCGCCCGGACTTCTTCATCCACTCCGGCGACACCATCTACGCCGACGGCCCCATCGCCGAAACCGTTGTGGAAAAGGACGGGCAGGTGTGGCGGAACCTGGTGACGGAGGAGGTGTCCAAGGTTGCCGAAACGCTGACCGAATTCCGCGGCCGCCACCGCTACAACTCCATGGACGCCAACATGCGGGCCATGTTTGCCGACGTTCCGGTTATCGCCCAGTGGGATGACCACGAGACCCACAACAACTGGTACCCGGGCCAGATCATCGACGACTCCCGCTATACGGTACGGGACGTCAACACCCTGGCTGCCCGCGGCCGGCAGGCCTGGCAGGAAAACATGCCCATCGCCGACAGCTCGGCCATCTGGCGGCCCGGAACGTTCGATGATGCCGGGCAGTACCAGCCGGCCCGGATCTACCGGAAGATCTCCCGGGGCCCGCAGCTGGACATCTTCTGCCTGGACATGCGCACCTACAAGTCCCCCAACACGGACGGCAAGGAACCGTACGCCACCAACATCCTTGGCCAGGAGCAGGTGGACTGGCTCATCCGCGAGGTGTCCAGGTCCAAGGCGACATGGAAGGTGATTGCCAACGACCTGCCACTGGGCATTGTGGTGCCGGACGGCCCGGTCAACCAGGAGAGCCTGTCCAACCGGGACAACGGCGCTCCCCTGGGCCGTGAACTCGAAATCGCAGGAGTGCTCAGCGCCTTCAAGCGCAACGGCGTCAAGAACACCGTGTGGCTCACCGCCGATGTGCACTACTGCGCCGCCCACCACTACTCCCCCGAGCGTGCTGCCTTCACCGACTTCGCACCCTTCTGGGAGTTCGTGGCCGGGCCCATCGCCGCCGGCTCCTTCGGCCCCAACAGCATGGACGGCACCTTCGGCCCCGAGGTGGTGTTCGCAAAGACCGGACGCTTCGCCGGAGAATCGCCGCGCGACGGCGAAAACCAGTTCTTCGGCCACGTCCAGCTGGGCGAGGACAACAGCTTCACCGCCAGCCTCCGGAACGCCAACGGTGCCACGGTGTTCTCCAAGGTCCTGACGCCCGAACGGTAAGCCCTGCCCCTCGACGCGCAGAACCACTAGCGACGCGCATATTCCCTGACGCGCCGATATTCGGGGCGCGTCGATGATTTTGCGCGTCGCTGACGAAAATGGGCGTCGAGCCGTATGGTCCGCTGCCGCCGCCGTCGTTATTTGCGCCTGCCCCTGGGTACGCCGTTGGTAGTGTTCCTGCATTCGACACAGCATTTGGCAGGGTGAGGACGGGGTGATTTCTTGAAGGACACTTCAGCAAACGACGACGGCCTAACGGAGGCCGTCCAGCAGGCCGGGGCGGTGGAACTGCTGCTGATCCGCCATGGCGAGAGCGAAGGCAACGTTGCGGCCACCGAGGCCCGCGAGGCCGGCGTGGAGGTCATCAAGGTTCCCGCCCGGGATGCGGACGTGGACCTGTCCGGCACCGGCAGGGACCAGGCCAAGGCGCTGGGCATGGCACTGGGACGGATTGCGGAGGAGTTCCGCCCTGACACGGTGGTGTCCTCCCCGTATGCGCGTGCCCGCCAGACGGCTGAGATCGCGGTGGAAACCGCAGGCTGGCCAGTGCAGGTTCGGATAGACGAACGGCTCCGCGACCGCGAACTGGGCATCCTGGACCGGCTCACGCGGCTGGGCGTGGAAAACCGCTACCCCGAGGAATCCGAACGCCGTGACTGGCTGGGCAAACTCTACTACCGGCCACCGGGAGGGGAATCCTGGGCGGACGTTGCGCTGCGGCTGCGGTCCGTCCTGGCCGAGCTGAACAACCTTGGCCTGGGCCAGCGGGTCATGCTGGTGTGCCACGACGCGGTAATCATGCTGTTCCGCTATGTCCTGGAAGGGCTCAGCGAAAAGGAACTGCTGGACCTGGCAGCCAGGGAGGCCATCCTCAACGCGTCACTGACCAAGTTTGTCCGCCCCTCCGGCGTGGGGCCGTGGACGCTGGAGAGCTTCAACGTGGCCGACCATCTGGCAGAGCAGGGCGTCGAGGTCACCCAGCACGCGGGAGACACCAGTGTCCGCCCACGATAACGCACCCGGGCCCACGCTGGTGACGGCGACGCTCCTGCGGGGGTGGCCACTGCCGGCGCCGGGCGAAGATAAGTATTCACGCGGCTCCGTGTTGGTAGTGGGCGGGGCCAGGGCCACCCCGGGGGCAGCCCTTCTGGCCGGCACCGCAGCCTTGCGTGCGGGGGCCGGGAAAGTCACGCTGGCAGTGGCCGAGTCAGTGTCAGTGCAGCTGGGGGTGGCACTGCCTGAGTGCGGGTCCATCGGCCTTCCGGAGACTCCCGGCGGCTCCGTCAAACCGGAACTGGACCGCATTTCCTCCTACCTGGACCGGGCCGACGTCATCCTGGTGGGGCCCGGCCTGGACGATCCCGACCTCGCCGGCGAACTGCTGGAAGCGATGCTCGGGCAGGAGAATGAATCCAACAGCGGCGCCCAAGGTGACGCCGGCAGGGGCTCCCAAGGCGACGCCGGCGCAAAGGAAGGTCCCGCCGTCGTCCTTGATGCCTACGCGCTGGGTGCCTTGGTGCCTCTGGAGGACCAACTCGGCCCCTGGCGCGGCCGGCTGATCCTCACCCCCAACCCCAAGGAAGCGGAGGTCCTGCTGGGGCGGGAGGTGAATGACCTCGAAAAGGACCTGGCCGAGATCTCCGCCAGGTTCGGCGCTGTGGTCAGCTGCCAGGGGCTGATCACCCAGCCGCCCGGCCTGAACCCGGACGAGCCGGAGCTGTGGAAGATCACCACGGGGTACGGCGGGCTGGGTACGTCCGGCAGCGGCGACGTCCTGGCGGGAGCCATTGCCGGGTTCCGTGCCCGCGGAACCACCGGCGCCCAAGCCGCCTGTTGGGGCACCCACCTGCACGCAGCCGCAGGCGACCGCTTGGCCGTCAGGCTGGGACCGCTCGGGTTCCTGGCCCGCGAACTGGCCGACGAACTGCCCGCCCTGATGCTGGAATTCAGCGTCTAACGCCCGGCGGCAGGACACCCGGGCACGCGGATGGCCCCCGGCTAAACCCGGGGGCCACCGTGTCGGGAGGTTGAGGCCTAAGCTGCCGATGCGCTGTCTGGCGCTGTGGCGTTGCACAGATGGCGATTCGCCCCAAAAAGGCAGTCAACAGATCTGGCCGCCTCCCGATCCTTTTCCGAACCTCTTCGGGTCCCTGCGCTTGGCGGGATCCCTGCGCCGGCTATGCGGAGATCTCCTGCTTTGCCCCCTTCGTTTGAATCTCAATCTTGCGCGGCTTGGCCTTTTCGGCCACCGGGATCCGCAACGTCAGGACGCCGGCGTCGTAGCTGGCCTTGACGTTGTCCGTGTCCAGCGTGTCGCCGAGGATCAGCTGCCGGCTGAAAACGCCGCGCGGCCGTTCACTGGCGATCAGTTCGGTGTCCTTGCCCACGGGATCGGGCCGTTCCGCCCGCACCGTCAGGACGTTCCGTTCCACGTCCAGGTCCACCGAATCCACAGCGACGCCGGGCAGATCGAAGGCCACGACGAATTCCTGGTCCTCACGCCATGCATCCATCGGCATCGCCGCCGGGCGTGCAGAGGTACCCAGGACCTGCTGGGCCAGCCTGTCCAGTTCGCGGAACGGATCGGTGCGCATCAACATGGCTTCCCTCCTCGTAAGAGATGGTCCAACATCGTTTCCACATCAGCCGATCTGTATTGGCTGATATAGATTTTTTAGCACCGCAGCAGCAGGTCTTCAAGGGGTTCCTGCATGGTTTTTGGGTGATTTTTCTGCCCGTCGGGGCCTGACTCCGCAGTCGACGGCACCAGGGAAAAGGGCCTTCCACCCAGCTGCTGCTGCGCGGAAGGCCCTTCATCGAGTCACTGTTTTAAGGTTTTCGGTCAGTCCCTGGTGGGGTCGGGACGAAGCGGCGCCGGACCTGGATCCGGGACCGGCAGCGGGCCGGGCGCCGGCGGTGCCGGGAACGGGTTGGGGGACGGCGGACCGGGCGGCCGCGGCTGGGTGGGATCCGGCGATGTGGGCTCGGGACCGGGTTCGGGCGGAAATGGCTCAGGTTCGTGCACTGGCGGGATGGTCATGGAAATTCCCCTCTCACGCTGATCGGATCAAACACTGGGCGAATCACACACCGGGCGATGTGCCTTGAACTGACCAGACTACGCCCGCAACCCCTTCTCAACTACCCCCGTTGCTCTATCAGATGTGGTCCCCAAAGGGCCCTTTTAGGAGCCATAACTGATGGAGCATCACGACGGCGGGAGGGCGCCTTAGTCCCGCACCGCACCGACCAGCCGCAGCCAGTCGCGGAGCTGGACCGGGTCCGCCTCGCCGCAGCGGAAGCCCACGTAGCCGTCGGGCCTGATGCCGGCCACTCCCGTGCCGGGGTGGCTGGTGAGGCGGTGGACATGCAGCAGCCGGGGCTGGCTGTCCATCGACGCAACGGCGGGGATGGCGTCCAACGCGACTGGGCCGGCGTCGCGCTCCAGCAAAAGGTGGAGTCCCGGCACCGCGGTCAGCTCATGCAGGCGGACGGAGCGTCCATCCACGGCAGCCGGAGCATCGGGCAACCGTTTGCCGGGCCGCGGCCACCCGCGGGCCTTGGGCGTGCCCTCATGCGAGATGGCGCTGTTCCGGTAGTTCACGAACGGCTGGGCCAGCAGCCTGACTCCCCTGGCGATGAGCCACCGCCGGCGGAGGAGCAGCGGCATGACCGGAGCGAACGCTGGCAGGATGCTGCGGGCCAGGCGTGCCGCCGGATGCGGCGAGGCTTCGCCGAAGAAGATCAGGTGCGTCAGCGCCAGCACCCGCCGGGCCGCGGGCAGCCGCTCCTGCCCGTAGGTCTGCAGCAGTTCCGGAAGCGGCCTGCCGGCGGTCGAGGCGAACCCGAGTTTCCAGCCGAGGTTGAGGGCGTCCAGGATGCCGTTGTTCATGCCCTGGCCGCCCGCCGGGGAGTGGGCATGGGCAGCGTCGCCGGCCAGGAAGACCGGGCTGCTCCCGAACGTGCTGGCAATCCGGTGCTGCAGGGGGACCTGGGCGGACCAGCCCACCTCCCGCACGCTGGCCTCCAGGCCCGAGTCCTTCACCAGCTGCGCCACCTCCTCCGGCGCAACGGGCGGACCCAGCTGGCCGAAGCGGGCGCCGGCCTGCCAGGATGCGGGCCGGGTGGCCAGCATCCGCCACGTAGCCCCCTCGCCCAGGGCAAAGAGGAAGGCCAGCCCGGCCTGCCCCACCGCAACGTGCAGCAGCCCGGGGTCCAGGCCACCATCGAGTTCGAGGTCGGCCAGGACCGCCTCCACGGGATACGGGCCTCCGCGCCACTGCGCGCCGGTGATGCCGCGGACGGTGCTGGACTGCCCATCGCAGCCGGCCAAAAAGCGGGAGACGTGATGCCCCGGCCCGTGGGCTCCCTGGAGCTCGGCGCGGACCAGTCCGCTTGATAGCGCTTGCAACCCGCCGTTGTCCTGGTGCAGGCCGCGGAATTCCACGCCCCAGTCCACCACCACGCCGCTGTCCTGCAGCGCCTGCCACAGGACCTCCTCGACGTCGGCCTGCCGGACCAGCGTCAGGTGCGGGAAGGCGGTGTCCGGAAGGTCGGCGTGTCCCAGCCGTGCTTCAACCTCCCACCGGCCCAGGTGGATCCGTGCCTCAGGCGCAGTGTCCGCCCGCTCCAGCAGGCCAGCGGTTACACCGAGCGGGCGGAGTCCCTCCAGTGCGCGGGCATGCAGCATGAGCGCCCGTGAGGGGCGGACCCGGTGATCCCGCCGGTCCACCACCCGCACGGTGGCGCCGTGGGCAAGGGCCTGGAGGGCGGTGGTGAGCCCGGCGGGACCTGCGCCGACCACTAGAACGTCCGTGTCCGCCGTCGTCCCTTGCTTGCCTGGCATGCCCGCCGGCCGTCACTTCTTCGCGCGGAGCCGCCACCAGGCGTGGTCGGTTCCGGCGGCCGCAATCCTGGCCGGGTCCGCCAGCACCTCCTCGCGGCGCAGCCCGGGAAGCACCTTGTAGCTGATCGATCCGGAGACGCTGACCAGTTCCAGGACCCGCCAAAGGGCCGACGCATACTTCCTGGCGCGCTCGGCGCCGTCCCACTCGTACAGCCCGCGATAGGCGCCGAAGGTGTCGTGGGCGCACCAGAGTTTGGAGATAAAGCCCGGGAACCCTACGAAGAGCGGGGTGTTCAGGATGCTTTCCGCTTCGAACAGGCGGTGCGCCCGGCCCCGCACCAGCCGCAGCGTGAACGCCACCACCAGCACGCAGGGCTCGGCGGGCAGTCGGTCGACGGCGGTCTCCCGGTAGACCCGCGAGGTGCTTCCGTCGGCGAAGCGCAGGACCCGGCCCACGTTGTCCTTGGGAAGGTGCACCTGCCGGCGCGCCAGCATGACGCAGGACGTTCCGACGCTGTGGGCCACCGCCAGCCAGGCCTTGGACCGGGGAGCCGGACCGGATTCGGAAGTCATCGCGTTCTCCTTTCCCTGCGCTTCCCTGCAGCGCCCCTCCAGCCTGCCGGGAAGCGGACGCAAGGCTCCAGAGTCTTTCGCCCCTTTCAGGCTGCGGCGTCTCCCCCGTCAGCGAACGGCCTGCCGACTTCTCGGGGGCGGTCTATATATTGAATCCATGACCTCCACTTCCCTGCAGGATTCCACCGGCACTGCGATCCCGGCGCCCCCGGTGGCCAAGAAGATCCCCACCGAACGCATCCACCACGGGGAGACGTTCGTGGACAACTACGAATGGCTGCGGGACAAGGAGTCGCCGGAGGTCGTGGAGCACCTGCGGGCCGAGAACGCCTACCAGGAAGCCGTCACTGCGCACCAGGAACCGCTCCGCGAAGCCATCTTCCAGGAGATCAAGGGCCGTACCCAGGAAACCGACCTCTCCGTCCCACACCGGAAGGACGGCTGGTGGTACTTCAGCCGCTCGGCCGAAGGCAAGGAGTACGGCATCCACTGCCGGGTGAAGGCACAGGACACCGGGGACAAGGTGGCCGACTGGACCCCGCCGGCCGTGGAACCCGGCATGGAGATCCCCGGCGAAGAGATCCTGCTGGACGGCAACGTGGAGGCCGAAGGCAAGCCGTTCTTCTCCGTAGGCGGAACCGCCGTCACCGTTGACGGCACCCTTTACGCCTATGCCGTGGACAACTCCGGTGATGAACGTTTCACGCTGCGGATCAAGGACCTGCGCACCGGTGAACTCCTGCCGGACGTCATCGAAAACATCTTTTACGGTGTTGCCTTCTCCCCGGACGGCTCCCGGCTCTTCTACACGGTGGTCGACGAGTCCTGGCGGCCGTACCAGGTGAAGTCCCACGTCCTGGGCACCCCTGTGGCCCAGGACGCGGTGGTGTACCAGGAGGACGACCCCGCCATGTGGCTGGGCTTCGAGCTTTCCGCCGACCGGCGCCACCTGGTGCTGGGCATCGGTTGCTCTGAGTACAGCGAAACCAGGCTGCTCCGGTTTGACGACCCCGCCGGAACAGTCAGCACCGTGATTTCCCGGGACGAGCGGATCCTGTACGAAGCCGAGCCCTTCCTGCTCGACGGCGTAGAAAAAATCCTGCTCACGCACAACCGCGGCGCCATCAACTCCATGGTCTCCCTGGCGGACCCGGTCGAGCTGGAAAAGCCGCTGGCTGACCAAACCTGGCAGACCGTCGTCGAACATTCCAACGACGTGCGCGTCAACGGCGCGGGCGTCACTTCCACGCACCTGATCGTTTCCATCCGCAAGGACACCATCGAGCGGGTCCAGGTGCTGGGGCTGGCCGGGCTTGGCACGCCCGCGCAGCAGGAGCCCGTGGAGCCGGCATTCGATGAGGAGCTCTACACCGCCGGCGTGGGCGGCTCCGACTATGAGGCACCCGTGATTCGGCTGGGCTACACCTCCTACTTCACGCCGTCCCGGATCTACGACTTCGTCCTGCCCACCCCGGAGCGACCCGCCGGCGAGCTGCTGTTGCGCAAGGAAAGCCCCGTGCTGGGCGGCTACGACGGCAGAGACTACGTTGCCACCCGTGAGTGGGCGACGGCGGCCGACGGCACGCGGATCCCGCTGTCGGTCCTGCGGCACAAGGCCGTCAAGCAGGATTCGACGGCGGCGGGCCTGGTGTACGGGTACGGCTCCTATGAGATGAGCATGGACCCGGGCTTCGGCATTGCCCGGCTGTCGCTCCTGGACCGCGGCGTGGTGTTCGTCATCGCGCACATCCGCGGCGGCGGCGAGCTGGGCCGGCACTGGTACGAGGACGGCAAGAAGCTCACCAAGAAGAACACCTTCACCGACTTCGTGGACGCAACGGACTGGCTGGCCGGTTCGGGCTGGGTGGATCCCTCCCGCATCGCCGCCCTGGGTGGCTCGGCTGGCGGACTCCTCATGGGGGCCGTGGCCAACATGGCGCCGGAAAAGTACGCGGCCATCGTGGCCCAGGTGCCGTTCGTGGATCCGCTCACCAGCATCCTGGACCCGGACCTGCCGCTGTCCGCCCTGGAGTGGGAGGAATGGGGCAACCCGATCACCGATCCCCAGGCTTACGCCTACATGAAGTCCTACTCCCCCTACGAGAACGTGCGGGAAGTGGCCTACCCCAAGATCGCCGCGGTGACGTCCTTCAACGACACCCGCGTCCTCTATGTGGAACCGGCCAAGTGGGTGCAGGAACTGCGAAACAGGACCATAGGGTCCGAGCCCATTGTCATGAAGATCGAGATGGACGGCGGCCATGGCGGCGCATCCGGCCGCTACGTGCAGTGGCGTGAACGGGCCTGGGACTACGCGTTCATCGCCGACGCCCTGGGCGCCACCGAACTGCTGCCAGGTGCCGGGCTGAAGTAGCCCATCGATTGCTCCGTTGTTGTCCTTTTGGGCCCGCTAAACGGCAGGTACGGAGCAATCGATGTTCACCCGCGCACCTGGCAAAGCTAACCATGCTTACTATTGGGGGGCACGTGTTTTCCGGCGGGATACCAGAGGAGCAGGCATGTCATTGAGCAAGGGAACGCACGTGGAGTGGAACACTTCACAGGGCAAGACGCACGGCAAGATCGTGGAGAAGAAAACCAGCGACTTCGAACTCGACGGCAACACCCACCGGGCCAGTGAGGATGAACCACAGTACGTGGTGGAATCGGACAAGACCGGCGCCCGTGCAGCGCACAAGGCGTCCGCGCTGACCGAGAAGAAGTAGCGCCGTGGCTGCCCAGCACGAGGTGGTGATCATCGGTGGCGGCAATGCCGGGATCTCCCTGGCGGCCCGGCTGCAGCGCTACGGCGTCAAGGACGTGGCGGTGGTCGAGCCACGGGACCACCACCTCTTCCAGCCCCTGTTCTCGCATATCGCCGGCGGGCGGGCACAGGCCCAGGAGGCTGTCCGGAGCCAGGAGTCGGTGATCCCCCAGGGCGTCACCTGGATCCGGGATGCTGCCG